>JAIQZR010000016.1 GCA_021777035.1 Candidatus Scalindua sp.
GTATGGCTGTTTGTGCAAGTTTGATTATGCCATTTTCTCCTTGATTTTAGGTACTCATTAGCCTTTTGGCTAGATGCGTAAAATCATACGTTTGTGACAGTTCTTCTCAAGATTGTAAAGTTATTTTTTCGCGAACCCTTACCACGAGATCTATGGACTACCCCTTGGTCTCCTTCAATCATGACACGGCTCACAACTCTTCGTATTTGACGCTCACTTAATGATAATGCTTTAGATGCCTCCTTATGTTTTAACTATTTGTTTAGTATCTTGTGTACTATGTGCAACCTTACAACTTCTTGTTGGCTTAACACGATAATGTCCTCTGATGCCATAATACTCTCCTAAAAATACAAGTATTATAACTACCTTTCCATAGGACATTTCTATTGTGGAAAAATAGGACATTATCATATTGGTATTACATAGGGAAATACCTGAATATGTACTTCGAAATACCTTAGATTGAATATTGGTTTATAACAATTTTTTCATGTTTTTAAATAGCCTGTGAACAAAAGTATCTCCATGGTGCTTGCATTATGGCACGAGAAGAGTTTTGTTACGCCTTGAACTTCATTTACATTAAATCAGGTCACTATCGCGACAAAAACACCTATGTCAATTTGCGTCCTGCGTAGTTTTCACTGTTTTATAGAAACGTTGATACTGTAATACCTTCTCTCTTTATCGAAAACATTACTGCCCCATTCTCATGCGTCTTATGTAGTCTTACCCCATGCTTCTGATATTCCTCAATTGTTGAGGGTGAAATGCCTTTCGCTGGCCCGTTTATTATTGCATGTTCTGGCTTAAAACTTTTTACCAAATCTGTAGTGTTTACAATATAACCGCCATGATGTGGCACCTGGATGATGCCTGCGGACACACTTGCATCTGGTTTGCAATTCTCTGCTAAAAGCATTTTGATTCCCATTTTACCTATATCACCACACAATAGTATCCTGTAGCCCATATATTCAATAAGTAGTACATTGGATGAATCATTTATCGATATGTCTTCTGTCAGAATGCCGTTATTTTTTAAAACGTCCTTATCAGGAGGATTAAGTACCTTAATATTTGCCGATCCGTAACCTTTAATCTCCAGCCCATTTGCCAATAAGCCAGTCTCTATTTTCTTTTCTGTAAAAAGCTTTAACAGCTCAGCCTTTTTCCCAGACTGTAAAAAGAATTTGTTTACAAACGCATTGCCGATCTTAAATCTGTCAATAATGGATGGCATTCCGTTGCAATGATCATCGTGTTCATGTGATAAAATAACGGTATCTATCTTCTTGATACCCTGCTGCCATAGAAAAGGGGCAACAACAAATTTGCCAACATCATAATTGCCCCTTGTGCCTGAATCAAAAAGTATGTTTTTGCCATTGGGAAATTGTATAAAAAAAGAGGCCCCATGCCTCACATCAAAACATGTTAGTTTAAGATAATCCTTATTCCGGCCAGGCAAACCTGAAAACACAAAAATATTTAAAATTACCAGGGTCACAATTATCGCATGAGTCAGTTTGGCCTTGAACATCTCCCTTAATATGAAAAACATGACTATCAGGTAATAGATTACAATCCATAGCCAAAAAGGTGTTGATGTATAAAAGAAGGTTTGGATGTTTTTTGAGGAAAGCAGGACTATGGTTTCCAGCGTTACTCCTGAATATGAAACCAGCCATGCGAATGGTGTGGCCAGTATAGGGAATGCCAAGCCAGTTATTAGGACAATAAACCCGCCAACTAATATAAGCCAAACTAACGGGAATATTATAATATTCAAGAAAACGTTAAGTGGGGTCACAATGTGAAAATAGTATGCTATAAGCGGCATCACAGCTATCCAGGCACCCAGAGACACGCAAAATATTTTCCTGCAATATAATGATAATTTATACCATATCTCGTTTCTTTCCTCTTTTGCTTGCAGCCTTTCTACCAGAATGGTTGACTTCCAGAAAAAGTTTTCTAATCTGCTTGAAGTGTATATGATACCGAGAACAGCAAGCACCGAAAGCTGAAATCCAACGTTGAACAGATCGGAAGGATTTATCAAAAGAATAATGAATACTGCTGCCGCAATGCTATTTGCCAAGTCCCAACGCCTGTTAATTATAAACGCACCATAATACATGGCCACCATAATGCCCGCTCGTATAATTGGGGTCTTCATCCCAGTAATGGCAGCATATAATAATACCGTCAGTATGATAATTATAGCCACGCATCTTGTATTAAGTCTGAACAATCTTAATAAACAGTGTAACGAAACAACAAGAATGCCAACATGCAAGCCACTAATTGCCAGGAAATGTATTGTTCCAGTCTTTAAAAAAGCATCCATCATGCCTTCCGATACCTTTTCACGATCACCCAGCAAAATACTACCGACGAGAGGGATGCTCTCCTTTTTTACCTGTTTTTCAATAACAGTATTTAATTTTTTCTTCAGGCCATAAATAAATGTGTAGAAAAAATTGCCGTGGCCTTCAGATAAAACCTTAATATTATATAAACTAACAACACTTGCGATGGCTTCGACACGTGGGTTTTGCCTTTTAAGGTAGTTTTTGTAGTCAAACTGGCCGGGATTTCGGACAGTTGAAGGTAACGAGATTTTGCAAGTAATGCCTACTCTGTCCCCATATTTTAACTTTTTTGGAAGGTAATACTCCCCGCTTAAAAGCGCACGTTCTTCTTGTTGGGTTTGATAGATATTTACTTTGACTGTTCCCGCAACGCTTTTCCATTTTCGAGTCGTTGCCGAAGTGATAATATTCCCTGTGGTACTTTCTATCGACTCCGGCCGCAGCAAAAAAGTAGATACTTTTTGGCGATATTTCATTGACGATAATAGAGGGCCAGGAACAGATTTACTAACGGGCGGTGAGACAACAACTCCTCGTAAGTGTATGGGGAGTTTTTCTGTATTGATAAAATTGGTTATATTATTATCTGCGTGAGAAAAAAATCTAAGGTGATGATATGTAATACCCGTTAGGAATATAAGAATAAGAAGAGCGAAACCTGTCCAGTTTGCCCATCCTGGAATTCCTGCTGGACAAGGGTGGAACTTGAACAAGATGACATACACAATCGCAAATGCAAATGCAGAAGAAAAAACAGGAATAAATGGAATGTTTATTAAATAGTTTGTAAATATGCCGAGTACAAAAGACACTGTGATTCCAACAAGAGGACGATGCGTCATTTTAAGTTGAAATTTAACAAAAGTTGTGTAAGTTCTTATTAGAGGAGAATTAGAACCATTTCAGAAAATAATCACTTGTAAAATAATTTACAAATAGTATAATGCTAACGACTTAAAAGGATTTGATAGCACATGGGGCATAGAAGCAAGGGCAGAGAATTACGCCCACCTTGTCCCATTCGTTGGGATCGTATCACAATATCAGAATAGATACAAACAAGTAATTTTAATATTTAGTTTATTGAATTTCGGGGAAGATTTTTATGGCAAATGGGTTTGAAGGAAAGAAAAAACACAGACTTAATAGAAAAAAATATATCTTAAAAAGACGTGCTAGAAGAAGGAAAAAATAGAAGTTTTACTATTAACTAAGAAGTATATTTCTCACTGCCCTGCGAGTACTCGCCTCTTGAACAGATAGGGAGGACGGTTTATCCTTCTGCAAGAGGAGTAAACAGCCAGAGTAAGGGTATACTTAAGTGCATACTATATAAAAGGATAAAATGAGTTTTGCTGTCAGTGAAAAAACAAGAGTTCCTTTAATTGACTTAAAACGCCAATATAATGGTATAAAGGAAGAAATTAACTCCGCGATACAGGATGTCCTTGACAGCCAGGCGTTCATATTAGGCCCTCAGGTTAAAGAGTTTGAGGATCTTTTTGCCTCATATTGTAACACAAAACATGCTATAGGTGTCTCTTCCGGAACGGACGCGTTGCTCCTTGCGCTCAAATCATTAGGAATTGGTAATGGCGATGAAGTCATCACAACGCCTTTTACGTTTTTTGCGACAGTAGAGTCTATTTGTAATGTCGGTGCCATACCGGTTTTTGCAGATATTGACCCTGAGTCATATAATATAAAACCAAGTTCAATAGAAAATTGTATAAGTAAGAAAACAAAGGCTATTATTCCCGTCCACCTTTACGGACAATGCTCCGATATGGATCCAATCCTGGAAATAGCAAAGAGACACGATCTAAAGGTTATAGAGGATTCTGCGCAGTCTGTTGGTGCCGAGTATAAGGGTAGGAAATCCGGTTCAATGGGTGACTTGGGATGTTTTTCTTTTTTTCCAAGTAAAAATCTCGGTGGAATGGGTGACGGTGGGATGGTGACATGTAACAGCAAAGAGATTGAAGAATTAATTCAAATGCTAAGGATCCATGGCGGCAAACCGAAGAATTTTCATGCAGCTTTAGGTATTAATGGGAGGTTGGATACTTTACAGGCATCCGTCCTTATTAAAAAACTCGGACATCTAGATCATTGGTGTGATGAACGAAGGCAAAAGGCTTCGTATTATACTGAAAAAATGGAAGGACTTGATTTAGTAACGCCAAAGATAATGGGTTTTAACAAGCACGCTTTCCATCTATACGTAATCAGAACTAAAGAGAGAGACACGCTTATGGAACACTTAAAAGCGAATAATATAGATTGTGCCGTGTATTATCCTGTTCCTCAACATTTACAAAAATGCATGGCATATCTGGGTTATAAAGAAGGTGATCTGCCGCAAACAGACTTGGCCGCGAAGGAAACACTGGCACTTCCAATCTTTCCTGAGATAACGCGGGAAGAGCAGGATTACGTAATAGAGGCAGTCAAAGATTTTTTCAGCACATCAGTACAATAAAACCATGTTTTCTCTTTATGCTTCTAGGCACATCGATATTAACCATGCAAATAATGGAAAATTATTTAAATAAAAATTCTTGTTAGGTTTTTGTATGCGACTATTTGTATCTACCATATTCTTTTTATCACTGATTGTAATCTGCAATATGAACATAGTGCAGGGAGCATACATAAAAAAGGATGTTTCTCATTACCCCATACACATAAGTGCTGACACTATATCTACTTGGCAGGATAACGAAATTAGGGTCTTCCAGGTGAGTGGCGATGTCGAAGTAAACCAGGGCGACATTCAAATTATTGCAAACAATGTAGTAATCTGGTTTAAAGAGATTACTACAGGTCAACTTGTTGAAGGAAATCTTGAGATTTATTGTAGCGGTAATATAACCCTCTTTCAGGAAGAGAATATTCAAGATTTTGAAGAAACATTCCTGGAGCTGGTTACCACTGCCGGAGTATCTGCTAACCCTAGACAGGAAGATAAACGTGTTCAAGTAAAAAGCTTTGAAGACGAACAACGCTCTTTACTATATGTGCAAGCGGAAAAGTTCAGAGCGAAGGAAAGGGGCGAGCCATATAAAGATGATACTTCTACAGGCACTGATGTAGGAGACATGGTAGATATATTAGCAGACGATATCGATACCTGGCTGGAGAATGACGTTCGTGTAATCGTTGCGGTAGGAAACGTAAGAATAAAAAAGGATGATGAGACGCTAAATGCCGACAACGTAATCTTATATTTTGACCAAGAAAAGGGTGATAATGGGAAATCGGTAAAACAGGTATATAAAGAAGTATATGCTGAGGGCAATGTGACCCTTAGACGTAAAGATGATTTAATAATAGCTGAAAAAATCTTCGAAAACATCAAGGAAGAAAAAGGACTCTTTGTTAAAAGCACAATTAGCAGTGTACTCAAACCTCCTGTAACCAGGGCGCAGATGCCAGCTTTTATAAGCGGTGACGAGATAAAGAATACAAAAGGAAATTACGAAATAAACAATGGAGATTTTTCTCTTTGTAGTTATGGACATCCTCACTACAAATTTAAATATTCAAAGTTAAGAATTATTAAAACGGGAGAAAAATCAATTCTAACCTCACAAAATAATGTGTTTAAAATTGGAAATATTCCAATAATGTATCTGCCAAATTTGAACTTTAATTTAAAAAGAAACCCAAAGCGGTTACAGGAGTGGAATACTGGAAAGACTACACGATTTGGGAGATTTATTACAACCGATTGGGATTTGTTTGGATTTGGCTTTGGTGAAAACTTGAGTGAATGGAGCGATTTAACACTAAGTGCAGATTTTCTGGATTTGAGGGGGCCGGCAGCAGGACTGGATTTTGAATATGCAAAACCCAATTATTATGGTTACGCTCATACCTATTATATAAATGATGATGAAGAATTTGATATTAATGATGTTCCTATTGATTCCAATAATAGAGGGCACTTTTTGTGGAGGCATAGACAAACAGTTCTTAATGATTGGACGGCGGATATTGAAATATCTCATGTTAGTGACAGGAGCTTCTTCAGAGAGTACTACCAGCCAGAGTTTAAACAGGAAAAGGATAGGACGACTTTATTGTATTTAAAAAAACTCTCAGGCAACAGGGGAACTACATTCCTGGCGGAACATCAATTACGAACATACGATACTTTAATAGATTCAGTAAGGCTTAGTAGAAAAAATGAATCGTTCCCAGAATTGAAATACAGAATTATTGGAGAACCTTTGTGGTCGGGCAAACTTAATTTCACGTCCGAAACTGAGTTGGTATATCAAAACAGGATGTTTGACAGGATTTCTCCTTTGAAAGCTGACACTGATTTTCTGGGTCGTGGAGAATTATTAACAGCAGAAAGAGTTTTTGACAGATCACCGGCAAGATATGATCCGGAGGAAACCATCAGGTTTGATACAAACAATATGGTCAATGCTCCATTTCACTTCATGGGGCAACGGTTTAATCCGTTCATAGGGGCCAGACTCACCGGTTATAGTGAGAGTGTAAAGGTAGACCCTGTTTCTCTCAGTAATGAAGGCAATGGAGCCCCACGGGGAAGAATGGCAATTCCGATAGGTATTAGCACAAGCACGACGCTCTCACGGACATACAGCGTATATAATAAACTCCTGAACATAAAGAGGTTGAGACATATCATGGTACCTGAATTACTTTTTAATTTCATGCCGGTAGTTACTCAGGATCCGGAAGACCTAAATCAGTTTGATGGAACAGATGCAATTGATACGTATCAATCCGTCAAATTTGGTCTACGCAATAGACTCCAGACAAAACGAGGAGAGCCTGGAAAAGAGAAAACGGTGGATGTTGTTGACTTAGACACAGAATTTAACTTCTTCCCCGGCAGTGCGGGCCTTAATAGAAAACGGGATGATTATATAGGATGGTACTTAAAGGTAAGATTAACCGACAATATTTCTATTCTTTCAGAAGGAAACGAATTTAATCTTAGAAAAGGAGGCGTTGATATCCTGAATCTTGGCCTTCTTTACGAAAATTTACCCAGATGGCGTTTCTCAATTGGTAACAGGTATGTTGATAACACCAGCTCAACTGTACTCTTCTCATCAACATTAGCATTGAGTGAAAAATGGAGCGTAAACTTTACTGAGCAATATGCTTTTAGGACCGAGGAGAAAGATGCTATAGGTAGAGGCAACGATTTTGATCAACAAAGCTTATATAGTTCTGCTACTATCACAAGATACTTCCATGATTGGGTCGCCAGGATGAGCATAAGCCAAATTGGCACTAGAGACGATGATAATGTTGTAACATTTGATATTCTGCCACGCGGATTAGGGGCAGCAACTAGCCGCCTCAGATCCTTAGGGGCGCTAGCCCCACAACAGCAACAATAGATAAAACTATTTTTTTAGTAATACAGTCATGAAGAGAGCAGTCTATCCCGGAACGTTCGACCCCGTTACCTATGGTCATCTTGATGTAATCAGGCGAGGTAGCGAGATCTTTGATGAACTCATTATAGCAGTAGGTCATAATCCATTAAAAACCCCCATATTCACAGTTAAAGAACGAATGGATATGCTTTCAGAGAATACTAGAAAGATTCCAAATACAAAAGTAGATCATTTTGAAGGAATGCTGACTAACTACATGAAAAAAATGCAAACTAATATAATACTGAGAGGTATCAGGACTATATCGGATTTTGAATCTGAGTTTCAAAGGGCACTTACAAATCGTGTGCTTAATGCGGAGATAGAAACAGTTTTCATAATGACGAGTCAAGAATACTCATTTTTAAATTCTGGTCTCATTAAAGAAATCGTAAGTCTAGGCGGTGATGTTTCTAAATTTGTCCCTTCTGATGTAGAAAAACGACTCCGTCAAAGTTCGCGTAACCAATAGAAGAGAATATAGCAAGGGTATGATCATTTTCCTTCTCAATTCGACAACCAAGTAGACTAGATAAAAGATAAATTACACTTCCAGTCAGCCATAGTTACATACGCGACTCTGGGCCCATAGGCATCCTCTGGCACAACCACACCTATAACCCCGTCAATACTCCACATTCTTGCGCAAGGCTACAAAAAGTTATAGGTGTTGTTATCATTGAAGTCTGAAATGGCTATACTATTTTGCCAAATTACTAATTGCAACTAATATATCACCGTTGTTTGAAAACGTCTCACTTGCACAAATAACCGTTTTGGTGCTCTAAGTAAGCTGCTATACTATCGAGGCTCAAGATTTCATTGAAAGGATGATAGTAAGAGGTTATAATGCGTCTGTGTGAGAAGGATACCCTATTGCCCACCCAAACATTTCAGTGCAGGCCGGAATCGTTAATAATCAACTGAAAAATAGATCAATAATGGGCTGCAAACAACTTGAGGAGTACCATATCACTTGCATAGCCGATAAGGGAAATTCGAATTAAAAATACTTCCACTAATTATATAATATTGATAAATGCTATTAAACATCCTTGCTATTGGAGACATTGTAGGACAACCCGGAATAAAAATTTTAGAAAAAAAACTTGATAACTTTATTGAGGAACAAAATATAGATTTCTGCATAGCCAATGCGGAAAATGCAGCAGGAGGTTCAGGGATCACCGTTAATATTGCAAAGAAACTATTCTCTTATGGTGTAAACGCAATTACAATGGGTGATCATGTCTGGAAAAGAAAAGAAATTTACGATTCATTACAGTCGGAACAAAGGATCATCAGGCCTTTGAATTACTCCCCATTGGCCCACGGCAGGGGCTATGTTGCTATCAAAACGGAAGGAGATTATGTTGTTGGCATAATTAATCTTTTGGGTAGGGTCTTCATGAAGCCCATAGACTGTCCTTTCAGAGCAGTAGATGTGGCGATAGAAGAGCTCTCAAAACAGACAAATATTATAATCGTAGACCTGCATGCAGAAGCAACATCTGAGAAAATAGCTATGGGATGGTATTTGGATGGTAGAGTAAGTGCGGTGGTTGGAACCCACACTCACGTACAGACATCTGATGAAAGAGTCTTGCCGAAAGGAACAGGGTACATCACCGATTTGGGCATGACAGGCCCACACGAATCAATACTAGGAAGAAATATTGATCGCGTATTAAAATCAATTGTGACGCAGGTGCCAACCCGCTATGATATAGCCGAAAAAGACCTCCGGATCGAGGGAGTAGTTATAACGGTAAACAGGGAATCGGGCAAAACAGAAAGAATAAAAAGAATCAGGGTGACTGAAAGTGACAATTACTAAATTCTCTATTAATTAATTTTGACTAAACAAACAATTGACTAGGTAGATATGCTTGATAATTTCCTGAATATTAAAACAAATCAAGAATCATTGGTATACTTTCCTAAAGAAATAAACGAAAATTTTTTTACCGTTTCTGAAATCAGCAAGGAAATCAAGACTTCCCTTGAACACAAATTTGTTAACATAAGTGTTTTGGGTGAAATATCCAATGTAAGAAAACCAAGCTCTGGTCATGTCTATTTAACGCTTAAGGACAAAAATTCTCAATTACAAGCAGTCGTTTTCAGGAATGCCGCAAGCAAAATCAAATTTGAGCTGAAAGATGGAATGGAGGTGATGTCTTTTGGCTCAATAACAGTTTATGAACCGCGAGGGCAATACCAACTCATAATTAACAAAATAGAACCAAAAGGGATTGGCGCACTACAGCTTGCTTTCCAGCAACTGAAAGTAAAACTGGAAAAAGAGGGCCTTTTCGATCGTGCTCATAAAAAACCTATCCCTTTCATACCTCAAAAAATAGGAATAGTAACATCACCTACCGGGGCTGCTATCAAGGATATTCTTAATGTCATGGATCGTCGTTTTGCCAACGTTGAGATACTTATTTACCCAGTAAAGGTTCAGGGAGAAGGGGCAGCACAAGAAATTGCTGAAGCGATAACAGAACTAAACAATTTTATAGATATCGACGTAATTATAACAGGTAGAGGTGGTGGAAGTTTGGAAGACCTGTGGGCGTTTAATGAAGAAATTGTTGCAAGGAGCATTTATAACTCCAAAATACCTATTATTTCAGCAGTTGGACACGAAATTGATATAACAATCGCTGACCTGGTAGCAGATAAAAGGGCGCTAACTCCATCTGAAGCAGGAGAACTGGTTGTTCCGCGAAAGGATCTGTTAGTCGAGAAAATAGAAAAATTTAAAGCAAGGCTCTTGCAATCCCTGGCAGGTAAGCTAAAATTATCAAAGGAAAAACTTACTAGAATTGCAAACAGCTACGCCATGAGGCGACCATTTGACAAACTAAACCGATGGCAACAGAGGTTGGACGAATTTGCACAGAGGCTTAATTTAAATATAACACATGCCTTAAACACGGAACGTGAGAAGTTATCAGCCATTGCTGGCAAGTTGGAAAGCCTGAGCCCTTTGAACGTTTTAAAAAGAGGTTATACTATTACTACCAGGCTGGAAGACAATAAATCTCTTCGAAATATAGTAGATTTAAGCAAAGGTGACAAAATTAAAACAAATCTTACCAATGGTAATGTTATTTCTGAAATCATTTCTGTTGAAAAGCGCTAATTTATGAAAAAACCAGATTTTGAAACCTCATTAAAGTTTCTTGAAGAAATAGTAGAGCAGCTTGAAACAAATGACCTGACTTTAGATGAAACACTTGCAAAATACGAAAGTGGTATTAAAATATACAAACAATGCTACCAAGTTTTAGAAAAAGCGGAAAAAAAGATTAATATCTTGTTGAAAAATTCAATTGGAGAAACTCGTACAGAAGAATTTGACCTGAAAAAGTCGCTGATGTAGAATCCTCCACCATTAAACGACAATAGTAGGCAGTGTGAATTGGCTATTGATACACGAATATAAGTTTTAGGAAAAAAAATTGTCAGAAAAGACATTGTTAGAAAAAATTGACTCCCCAAAGGACTTACTAGAACTGAACAACGAAGAGTTGACGGTGTTGGCACAGGAAATAAGGGATGAAATAATTGATGTTGTTTCCACAAACCCCGGTCATCTGGCATCAAATCTGGGAGTAGTTGAACTTACGATTGCCCTGCACCGCTCGTACGACTTTCTCAGGGATAAGTTAGTTTGGGATGTTGGACATCAAACGTATGTACATAAATTGCTGACAGGGAGGAGGAAAGCATTTCCTACTTTAAGACAATATAAAGGGTTAAGCGGTTTTCCTGATATAAAGGAAAGTAAATACGACCCTTTCATTTGTGGCCATAGCGGACATGCAATCTCTGCCGCTCTCGGTATTGCCTGTGCCGATAAGATTAATGGTGTTGATGATAGAACGGTAATTGCTGTTGTTGGAGACGCTGCAATTGCTGCGGGAATGTCACTTGAGGCACTCAACCATGCCGGACATCTAAAAAGGAACCTGATCGTAATCCTTAATGATAATAAGATGGCAATTTCTGGAACAGTAGGGGCAATTGCAAAACATTTAAACAAGATTCGGACCTCACCACTTTACACCGATTTCAAAAAAGAAGTCCGTCATGTATTACATTCATTGCCCATCGTCGGCAAACGGATGGAACATTCATTCGAACACATCATTGAAGCACTAAAACGAGAGATCACTCCGGGGCAGATTTTTGTAGATCTAGGGTTCGACTACTTTGGCCCAATTGACGGTCACAGTATTGAAACGCTAACCGATATTTTCCATAATATTAAAAATGTAGAAGGCCCTATATTACTTCATGTCATCACGGAAAAAGGTAAAGGCTTTCACCCCGCTTCAGAAAATCCTGCTCGTTTTCACAGCGCTGGTAATTATCAGATGCAGAACGGGAAAATGAAGGAAAAACCAAAAGATCCAAAACAAATCAGTTATACAAAAGTATTTGGCGATACTATTATTGAACTCGCTGAGTCTAAAAGAGATATAGTGGCAATCACCGCCGCAATGCCGGACGGAACAGGCCTTGACGCATTTGGCAAAAAATATCCGGACAGATATATTGATGTAGGGATTTGCGAACAACATGCTATTGGACTGGCAAATGGGTTAGTATCAGCGGGAATGAAACCTGTGGCAGCAATATATTCAACTTTCCTGCAACGTGCATATGATCAGGTCTTTCATGATATGTGCTTACAAAATAACGGTATTTTACTTGCGCTAGACAGAGCGGGAATTGTTGGAAATGACGGCCCAACTCATAATGGCGTCTTTGACATAGCTTATCTGAGACATTTACCGGAAATTACTTTAATGGCCCCAAAAGACGGTGCTGAATTCAAGGCAATGTTACATATGGCGGTACCGCTTAATACACCGACTGCCATACGCTATCCAAGGGCAAATATACCGGAAGGCAGCCTTGATAACGATTGTAAACCTATTGAAATAGGGAAAGGTGAAATCTTGAGGAAAGGCTTGGATGGTGCAATAATTGCGTATGGCGCAATGGTATCTCCATCCCTGGAATGCGCTCGTATGCTTATGGAGAAAGGGATTGATATTACCGTCGTCAATGCCCGTTTTGCCAAACCACTTGACGAGGATCTCATAATAAAAATTGTAGAGGATCATCAAATAATTATTACGGTAGAAGACCATGCAGAAGTTGGAGGGTTTGGTTCTGCAATTTTGGAATTACTGGTAGATAAACGTGTTAACACAAAAAATATACGCAAAATGGGCATCCCTGACAGATTTGTTGAACAGGGCCCTCGTGATATTATCTTAAAAACCCTCAGCCTTGATGCAGAGGGTATCTACAAGAACTTTATTTCCACTTGGAATACGACAGGTCATGCCGGTATCAAAAAGAAGAAAGAGTATTAAAAAACCCTCTAATTCGATATGAAAAAAATCATAATCTTGGGAGATTTAAGTAAAAAAAAAATAAGAGCAGCAATAACTGAGCTTGAGCCCTTGTTTCGTAAAAAATCGCAGCTCTCAGTAATTGATACTTCTGATGAAAATGAACTTAAAAATGCATCCGCCGATCTCGCCTTTGTTTTTGGTGGAGACGGTACAATTCTATCAGCAAGTAGGAAGCTAAATGATAAGCAGATCCCGTTAATCGGCGTACATTTAGGGAAATTTGGCTTTCTGGCAGAACTCACCTTGCAAGATATTAACGATTCTCTGACAAGAATTTGCGCTGACCAGTATGCTGTATCACAAAGAATGCTGTTAACATGCAAGGTAATTCGCTCCAATCAAGTCATTAATGAAACGGTTGGACTAAACGATGCCGTAATTTCCAGGACTTCTTTGTCAAGGTTAATTTCAATTAAACTATATGTAAACAAAAAAATAGTTACTACGTACAGTTGCGACGGATTGATCGTATCGACTCCGTCAGGGACGACAGCGCATTCACTATCTGCCGGTGGCCCTATTGTTACGCCGGATATGGAGGCGTTTGCCATAACTCCGATTTGCCCACACACTCTTTCAAACCGCCCTCTTGTCGTCTCTGGTAGTTCGAAGATTGAAATGGAACAAATTTCTGAATCTAAAGGAGTAGGTTTAACCGTAGATGGGCAAGTATACTTTGATGTCAACGCAGGAGATAGAGTAGTTATTGAAAAAGCTGAAAAAAAGCTGCAGTTAATCGACACGCAAACAAGGACTTTTTACGATGTCTTAAGAGAAAAGCTAAATTGGAGAGGGCAACCGGCTTATGACGCTAACTGATGAGAACAAAAAACATCTCTTAACTGGTAATGAAGCGTGTGCAGAGGCCGCAATACAGGCTGGTTGTAGATTTTATTATGGGTATCCGATTACACCGCAAAACGAGATCCTGACGCATATGGCTATCAGGATGCCTCAGGTAGGCGGTACTGCTATCCAAGTTGAGAGTGAACTCGCAGCCATAAACATGGTACATGGAAGTGCTGCCGCAGGCGCGAGGGCAATGACATCATCATCGAGCCCAGGTATCAGTCTCAAACAAGAAGGCATTTCCTACCTGGCTGGAAGCGAACTTCCCTGCGTCATAGTAAATATACAACGCGGTGGACCTGGTCTGGGGAATATCTCGCCTTCCCAGGCTGACTATTTTCAAGCGGTTAAGGGTGGTGGACATGGAGACTACCACACAATAGTACTTGCGCCAAATTCGGTACAAGAAACTGCCGATCTTGTCTACGATGCGTTTGACTTGGCCGATCGCTATAGAAATCCGGTAATGATCCTGGGCGATGCACAATTAGGACAGATGATGGAATCTGTTGTATTTAACAAAAAAAATAAACCAAATTTGTTTAAA
The DNA here is from genome assembly GCA_021777035.1 of Candidatus Scalindua sp. Classification (GTDB taxonomy): domain Bacteria; phylum Planctomycetota; class Brocadiia; order Brocadiales; family Scalinduaceae; genus Scalindua. Next base: position 14,648 of record JAIQZR010000016.1, read on the forward strand.
AAAGACTGGGCACTCACTGGCACAAATGGGAGAAAGAGAAACATAATCAAGTCCTTTTATCCGGTGCAGGGGGAACTTGAAGAGTTTAATGCTAAACTGCAAAAAAAGTATAGCCTGATTAGGAGTAAAGAGGTGCGCTACGAAGAAATTAATACTGAAAATGCGGATATTGTTATAGTTGCTTACGGTACATGCGCAAGGATATGTAAAGAAGTATTAATGAAAAATAAAATAACAAATACAAAAGTGGGGCTATTAAGGCCTATTACGCTGTGGCCATATCCATCTCAGAAAATACAAGAGATTGCAGGAAAGGTACGGGCGATACTTACTGTTGAGATGAGTGCCGGTCAAATGGTAGAAGATGTTAAGTTAAGTGTTTTGGGAAGATGTCCGGTACATTTTTACGGAAGAACAGGTGGCGGCATTCCTTCTCCAAAAGAAATTATCAGAAAGATTACTGAAGTGCTATCGATCAATGAAAAGATGGTCTGTGCTACTTAGGAATCTGGAATGATTTCAATAAGTGATAAGATCTCTTTACCCGATAGATTATTTTGTGGACAGGCTTTTACGATATCAGTGAGATGCGTAAGCTCCAATTGTCTATATTCATAATTGTAAGCCTCTAATAAACTAAACGATTTCAAACAGAAGGTTTCTGTATCATATGGAAGCAATATATAAAACACCAAATACTCTGATTGACACACCAACGCATTATTGCCCAGGTTGTGGACACGGTATCATTCAGAGACTGATAGCTGAAATAATTGATGAAACAGGTATCAGAGGGGAGACCATAGGGATAGCGCCTGTGGGATGCGCAGTTCTGGCCTATAACTATATGGACATAGATATGTGTGAAGCGGCCCATGGTCGTCCACCTGCAGTTGCCACCGGAATTAAACGGGTTCACCCTGATAAAATTATCTTCTCCTATCAAGGGGACGGTGATCTTGCAGCAATTGGAATAGCAGAAATCATACATACGGCCAATCGAAGTGAAAATATCACAGTGATTTTTGTAAATAATGCCGTTTATGGTATGACAAACGGGCAGATGGCGCCAACAACACTACTTAATCAAAAAACATTAACGACGCCTCAAGGACGTAGTGAACAGTGTGATGGGTCGCCTCTGCGCATATGTGAACTCCTTTCCGTACTAGATGGAAGCCGATTTGTAGCCAGGGCTTCCGTGACTTCACCAAAAAACATAATTAAAACAAAACAATTGATAGAAAAGGGTTTTAAGACCCAAATACAGAAAAAAGGATTTTCGCTGATAGAGGTTCTTTCACCGTGTCCGGTGTATTGGCGCATGAGTTCAGTTGAATCTATAAAATTCATAGACGATGAGATGACCAAAGCCTTTCCCCTGGGTATTTTCAAAGATTGGGAAAGTCAGAATTAGAAAGGCCAGTAAGATGTCAGAAAAAGTTATTTTAGCCGGTTTGGGTGGACAGGGAATGATGCTTCTCGGCAGACTGATAGCACAAGCAGTGATGATTGAAGGGAAAAACGTGACCTTCTTCCCCTCGTACGGAACTGAAGTGCGGGGAGGAACTGCCTATTACCACCTAACTGTTTCAGATGAAGAAATTTTTTCTCCGGTCATTGAAGAAGCTGATGCGCTTATTATGATGAACCTTCCATCTTATCTCAAGTTTAAAGATTTTCTCAAGCCAAACAGCATGCTCTTTGTAAACTCATCCATGATTGGCGAAATAGACAATGAAATGGATATAGACGTTTTTAGAATTCCCGCCACAAAAATAGCTAACGATATTGGAAACGTCGTAGCCTCAAACATGGTTATGCTGGGAGCGTACAACCAGGTGAAAAACCTCGTTTCTATCCCTATATTTCTATCCTGTCTAAAGAACGTCTTAAAGGGGAGGAAAGAACCTTTTTTTGAAGTAAACAAATTGGCGATAGAACGCGGAGTTGATTTCATAAAAAATTTCTAATTTTGTCGACTCTGACCGGAGCCACCAACCTCCTTGCCCTTAATATAGGGTGCATACCACGCCAAAATTGATATTATACTATTTTAAATGCCACGGTACACAGTTGTCATTTCCCCCTCTTTTAACCTACATAAAGTTTGTCAAGCCATAGAATGTTAATTGTTCGTAGATTGCCAAATAGAAAATTGAAGTTGGCGGAATGAAATACCTTAGTCTTCGGTTCAGGATCCAACTGGAAAAATCCCTGTTTGTATAATAGGATCGGAAGAGTCTATTTGTGCTCGTGTATGAGTATATGTTTGCATTTCTGTTCCTTTTGAAGCAGGAGGAACGGCCTTTGTTTGGGCATTATCACCCGACACTTTCTTGCCAGAAACAGGAAAATCTGACAGTTTCATTTTGATTCTATCTTTAATACGTTGGTTTTCCTCGTCAATAAATGACTTAACAATAGGGATCCTGATAACTAACTCACGGACGACTTCCTCGCTTGCTCTTGCCGCATATACATCTCTCAGGCTCATATAGTTCTGGAATGATGCAATTACAAAATCAAGAGGATTTGTTGCTACACGAATATCATTATCACGCCTTACATGTGCACCCTCAAAAAAAGTACTACCATCTTCCGTACAAACACATTTAATACTCAATCCAATCTTGATCTGTTTAAAAAGCGCGTAATAGGAATTCTTGTAGTCTGTAACTTTACCGTAAATCAACGCGTCCGCACCAAGCATTCTGCCCAACTCTTGAGCAGGTATATTATATAGGTCATTGGGTGTTAAAATGTTTAGCTCCTGCAGCATCTTGTCAACATACATTAACTCTATATCTACAAATTCCCTGGAGGCAAATTGGCCGAAGAAAAATCTTCTCAATCTGTTGGCATAAGTCCAGTTCCAGCCATCTGCCTTTTCTTTGCTAAACCTGGGAATAGGAACTGAGTTTAGAATATATTTTCCACCTACCAGATTGTCAAATGGCAATATCGCAATCTTTCTGGGCGGATCAGTATAAAACTTTTCCGAAACCTCAAGCTTTTTATCACCCGGATCAAGCTGATAAATTCTGTCCAATGTGGTCTTCTTGCCATGTTTTCCAAGTCCCTCTTCACCCTGGAAGAAAGGCTCTTCTCCAGTGGTTCTCCGATCGTTGTTTCGAGAAAAACACCCTGATGTTAGTAGCGAAACAAGAAGCAGAATAGTTAAACCGTTAACGACTTTCAATAAAGCGATAGATGTTTTCATTTGTATCCAAACGGTAATTTTCCGTATATCAAATAAGCTAAAACGTATATGGATAGATACATAACAGGCACGTCATAAGTAACTTACAAACACGTTGACAACAATATTGTATGTAAATAAAATATTGTTGTCAACGTGTTTAAACATCGGGATTTGTGAAAAATTTTATATCTATTATCAAACGTCTTCCCCAGAAACTTTTTTTCTGGACTGCTTTTTTTCAGATTGCTTCTTCTTGTTTTGCAGAATTTGCTCCTTCACATAACGAGGTCTTTTCGTTAGGATACGCTCTTTCTCTTTTATATTCAACTCCATTAGCCGTACCTGGAGTCTCTTAAAGGCAAGTTCTCTGTTCTTTATTTGTGAGCGGGATTCCGTAGCAATCACCCTTATACCAGTCAACTCATGATATAATCTCACACAAGACATCGTTTTGTTCTTATGTTGGCCACCGGGGCCAGAGCTTTTATAATAGTCTAGCCGTACTTCTTTCTTCAAATTTTTCAAATCAATTGAGTGTTTTTTCATTCAGCGCGCCTGACATGAAAGTGCAAGGGCCTTATATCGGATCTAGCCCTTTAAGTTTTTCGCATACTTTTGTGTTAGTTATTCTAACTTTTTCTTTATAAAGAATCACTCTTTTTTCTTTTAACTCTACTCTGTCATTAATCTTAACGGTATAAATAGTCATCCATTTTTCAAGTTTTACTATAGACGTTTCAGTTAATATCTGTATAATAAAAACATACTGAAATAGCCATAAGGCAAATCATAATAGTCGTTTAGGTGTGTGGCTCAAGGCATATGTACCAGAGCTGAAACGTATTTGCAAGGTCTGCTATACTACTTACAGAATTGAAGAGATCGCTGAGAACACAAAATCGTTTGATCTTGCCAGTCAGGATATTTCCTGTTTTAAAGACAAGAATATTAGCTTTACATTAAAAGCCTTATGATTTTGTCCGGCCAAAACCCCAATAACTAAAATCCTTAAATAACCAAAAAGAATTACCGGTAACGTTTTTTAGAGTGCACAATGAAAAGACTGGATTTTACTATTCCTGTCCTGGGCAAACCAGCACGACAATTGTCTTCTATGTCAAAGAAACATGATGTCTGGCGGACGAGCTATGTGGGCGACAACCAATATATACTTTATGATATCTCTCTTTCCGGGAATCCATCGAGCATCGATAGTTCCCAGCATAACCTGATAGAAAAGGCCGGTCCAAGGGAGAATATTTATTTTGACCCATCCAAGGTGCATGCAGGGATAGTTACTTGCGGCGGACTTTGTCCCGGGCTAAACGATGTGATAAGGGCAATCGTTATGACCCTGTGGTATCGTTACGGTACAAAACGGATATCCGGCTTCATGTATGGATACCGAGGCCTTCTTTCGAAATTTAACCTGCCGGCTATGGAGTTAAATCCTGAGGTTGTATCTAATATTCATCGCCTCGGCGGTACTATCCTGGGTGCTTCGCGAGGCTACGGTGATTGTGTTGAAGAGATCGTTGATTCCCTGGAGCGGATGAACATTAGCATGCTTTTTACCATAGGTGGTGACGGTACGCAAAAAGGAGCCCTTGATATTTCTGAAGAGGTAAAGAAACGTGGCCTGAAAATTTCTATAGTAGGAATACCCAAAACCATAGATAATGATTTACGCTTTGTTCAAAGATCGTTCGGATTTGAGACGGCAGTTTCCCGCGCGGTAGATGCTGTTGCCTGCGCGCATGTGGAGGCACATGATGGAGTAAACGGAATTGGAATTGTTAAAGTCATGGGACGTGAATCGGGGTTTATCGCTGCTGATACAGCCATGGCAATCAATGATGTGAATTATGTACTTATTCCGGAAGTACGTTTTGATCTTGAAGGCGAAAATGGGTTATTCGCCAGTCTGGAAAGGAGGCTTAAACAACGGAATCATGCTGTAATTCTGGTAGCAGAAGGTGCAGGGCAGGAGTATATGAAAGATTTCAGAGCCACAGATGCATCAGGTAATGTGAAGTTCAACGATATAGGCGTTTTTCTCAAAGAACGAATTGGTGAATATTTTAAAACGAGGGGAATAGACAGTAACCTGAAATATATCGATCCAAGCTACATGATTCGAAGTGCTCCTGCAAATTCTAATGATTCAGTTTACTGCGCCAAACTTGGCGCTTATGTAGTACATGCTGCCATGGCAGGTAAGACCGGTATGATCGTGAGTCTTATTCATTCTCACTTTGTTCATGTTCCCATTCACCTGGCGGTTTCAGGCAGAAAACACATCGACCCACACCAGGAACTCTGGCGTGATGTAATAGAGGCAACGGGCCAACCGCTACTTTTACAGGAACGCAGGATAAAGCCCCGCACAAAAAAATTAAGACGTTAAAGACCGACAAACAGTTATCGAATTATTCAAAATGATAAAGACCAAAATAATCGCTACACTCGGCCCATCCTGCAATAAACCGGATATTATTGAGCCAATGATCGATAATGGTGTAGATATCTTCCAATTGAACTTTTCTCACAGTACATTCGACTGGCATACTCAATCACTTAAAGTATTAAATACCGTTCGCAAACAGCATCGCCGGAGCTACCAATGCGGTTATAGTCCACACAATCAGTGATTGCCAATAATTACCATAAAATGGTAACCAGAGGCGCATAGTACATGAATAGAAAAAGTGACTTAAAGGTTCTGGTGATTAACTGCGGCAGCTCTTCGGTTAAATTTCAACTTATCAATATGGCCGATGAAAATGTTCTTGCCAGTGGCATAGTTGAAAGGCTCGGACTGCCTCAATCGCTCATAAAATTTAAATTTGATGACAAAGATTTTATAAAAGAGGGCAATTCTCTTGATCACAGCTCAGCAATTTCAGAAATTCTTTATGCTATCACATCCAGCCAGTTCGGAGCCATCCGTCATAAAAGTGAAATATCCGCAGTAGGACACCGGGTTGTTCACGGAGCGGAACAGTTTTCGCAATCTGTGCTTATAACTGAAGATACTATCAAACAGATCCACTCCTGCGTTGATCTAGCTCCACTGCACAATCCTCATAATTTGAAGGGAATACATGTATGTAAAAAACTTCTGCCAGACGTGCCACAGGTAGCCGTTTTTGACACCGCCTTTCATCAAACAATGGACGATTATGTTTATACTTATGCCCTTGTCTATAGATTTTATGAAAAATACGGATTCAGGCGTTATGGGTTTCACGGAACAAGTCATTTCTATGTTGCACACAAAGCGGCAGAAATTGTTGGAAAGGACATACAAGGATTAAAAATAATTACGTGTCATCTGGGAAACGGGGCAAGTGTTGCGGCGGTTAAGTACGGCAAATCTATAGATACATCTATGGGATTCACACCTTTGGAAGGCCTGATAATGGGAACCAGATGTGGAGATGTTGACCCAGCAATGGTACTATTTATAATGAGAAAGGAGGGGCTTAGTTCGCATGAGTGCGACATGCTCATGAACCATGAATGCGGACTGATAGGGATTTCAGGAATCAGCTCAGATATGCGTGATCTTATTAAGGCATATAAAGAAGGAAATGACAGGGCAAGGCTTGCTTTGCAAATGTACACATACCGGATCAGAAAATATATCGGTATGTATTCAGCGTCAATGAACGGTGTAGACGTAATAGTTTTTACTGGTGGAATTGGGGAAAATGCGGCACTTATCAGGAAGATGTGTTGTACTGATATGGAGTATCTTGGCATTGACTTTGATGAAGAGAAGAATAAGGATACCATTGGAATAGAAGGAGAATTAACGATCCGGAATTCTAAAGTCAGGGTGCTGTGCGTGCCAACAAATGAAGAACTGGTAATCGCCAGAGACACTGCACGGATAATAGATAGTAAAATTGGACACAGATAAACATAGATTGTACGGATTCAGTAGTGTCCGGTAAGAAACCCGACCTACGAGTAAAAAAATATAATATTTTGTAGGGCGGGTTTCCCCGCCTGAATAGCGAAGTCGGGCAGGTTGTCCGCCGACTTTGAATTCCCTATACACCAAGTTCAGCCTTCGGTGTAAAAACACAAGCGGTAGGAGCCAACTCCTGCCCGCCCGTACCGAACAGTGCGTTCGGGCGGGTTGGCGATCGAATTATCAGGCAGAAATGTGCACGATCGCCGTCAGGAGGCGACTCCTACCAGAAACATTGAAATTCCTATACCGTAAATTAAAAAAAGTTTTTATCTGTACACATCTGTGAAAATCCGCGTCCTATTAATTTAAAGGAGTAAATCAGCATGGCAAAAAATATCTATCTGGCTTCCACCGGATCAGAATCCGGGAAGGGCATAATCTGCCTCGGCTTAATCAATGCCTTCAGGGGCATGGTTACAAACGTCGGTTATTTTAAACCCATTGGTCAGAAATACAGGAATAATGAAGATCACGATAAAGAATCAATAATGATGAAGGAAATATATGGTATTGAAGACAAGTTGCAGCACATTAACCCTGTGTCCATAAAAGAGTTAAACCATTACATAACCAGTAATGATCAGGAAACATTTCTTCATAAAGTGCGGGAATCATACAGGAAAGTGGAAAAGGATAAAGACATCGTTATTATTGAAGGCACTGATTATTTAGGAATGAAGTCGGCTTTTGAGTTTGATATAAACGCGGATATTGCTAATAACCTGAATGCGGGAATAATCCTTATTGAAGACGGATATGGAAAATCTATAGACGAAATATCTTCCGGCGTGTTAACCGGCAAAGATTCCTTTGATGAGCAGTCCTGTGATTTTCTGGGTGTTATTGTTAACAAAGTAGAGGTTGAAAGATTTTCGGAGGTTGATCAGGCTCTGAGAAAAATACTTAAGAAGGGGAAAATAGATTATTTAGGCACTGTTCCCTATGATCCAGTTCTGCCAAAACCCCGCTTATATGACATAGCCAGAAGCCTTGACGCTGAAATCTTGTTTGGCGAGGATCATCTTTCAAACATTGCAGTAGAAACAATAATTGCCTCTATGCGTTTTGATAATGCCATAAAGTATATACATGACGGAGCTCTCATTGTTACGGGAGGAGACAGGACAGAAATAATAATTGGATGCATGGCATCATTAATCTCACCTTCCTGCCCGAACATATCGGGTATCGTTTTAACAGGAGGTCTCATCCCTAATGATAATATAATGAATCTGATTGGAACATTATATGAATTACCGTTTCCTATTTTCAGTGTTAAGTGCAATACAATAGAAGCGGTGAATACAATCAACTCTCTTGTTGTTCACATATCTTCAAATGATACTCAGAAGATTGATATTGCAAAATCGATGGTCTACCGGTATGTCGATTATGAAAAGATAAACGATAAACTGAAACTGGAAAAGACCAGAAAGCGAACTCCCGAGATATTCAAATATGAGATACTGGAGATGGCACGTTCTAATAAGAAGCGTATAGTTTTGCCTGAAGGTGAGGACGACCGAACACTGAAAGCAGCTGAATGGATTCAAGACAGGGAGATTGCGGATTTAATACTCCTTGGCGACGAGGAACTGATTGCGAAAAAAACAGCTATACTGGGTATAAAACTTGGCAGTGAGATCGAGATCATAAACCCTGTGAAATCAGAAAAACTTGAGGATTATGTTAACACCTATTATGAATTGAGAAAACACAAACTTTACGAAATGGATGTTGCACGGGATCGAATGCAGGATGCAATCTATTTTGGGACTATGATGGTATACAAAGGGGATGCAGATGGTCTGGTATCCGGTGCGGTTCACACAACACAGCACACAATCAGGCCGGCATTTGAAATAATCAAGACAATGCCCGGAATAGCAAACGCTTCAAGTATATTCTTCATGTGCCTGAAAGACAGAGTATTGGTATACGGAGACTGTGCAATAATCCCGATTCCAACCACAGAACAGCTCTCTGAGATTGCTATCACGAGTGCGGATACCGCGGTAAAATTTGGTATAGATCCGTATATTGCCATGCTTTCATATTCAACCGGCAAATCAGGAAAGGGACCGGAAGTAGTCAAGGTAAGAGAAGCCACTGAGATTGCAAGGAGCAAGAGGCCGGATCTGCTCATTGAGGGGCCGATACAGTACGATGCCGCTATTGATCCGGTTGTCGCCGGCATCAAGCTTCCGGACAGCAAGGTTGCAGGCAAAGCTACCGTCTTTATCTTTCCTGATTTAAATACGGGCAACAATACTTATAAGGCGGTGCAGCGGTCTTCCGGAGCGGTTGCTATAGGGCCGATAATACAAGGTTTAAAGATGCCCGTAAACGATCTCAGCCGAGGATGCCTTGTGGAAGACATTGTTTATACGATAGCCATAACCGCAATACAGGCACAGGGGGGATAGGCATTATTATTTTTGCCTTTCTCAATAAAAGATTTATATGTTAGTATCGGTTTTATTATTATAAATTAATAACTCTTTTCAGGGCTTAAAATGGCAACTATATTACCGTTCAAAGGATTAAGATATAATTCTGAAAAAATAAAAGATATTTCAAAAGTAATAACTCCTCCTTATGACGTTATCTCTGAAAAGGAAAGAGATGATTACTATGAACTCCACCCGGACAATATAATACGGCTGATCCTGGGTAAAGACCTTTCTGGTGACGATCAATCCAATAATAAATACACGAGATCCTCAGAAATCTTCGATACATGGAGAAAAGAAGAAATCCTGAAGGAGGAAACCGAACCTGCTATATATATTTATGCGCAAGAGTTTACCTTGTCAGATAAAAAATATGTACGAAGAGGGTTCATCTCTTTAGTCAAACTGGAAGATTTTCAAACAGGCAAAATTTATCCACACGAACATACACTTGCAAAGCCAAAAGAAGACAGGATGAATTTGATGAAAGCCTGTAACGCAAACCTGAGTCAGGTATTTACGTTTTTCGAAGACAAAGATGCTGAAATATCAAGCTCTTTACATAAAATGTCTGGAGGAGACCAGGGAATCGGTGTAACCCCGGATGTCGATTTTACAGACATTTATGGTGTCAAGAATTCGCTCTGGGCCATAAAAGATAAAGCGGTTATTGAAAAGTTAACTTTACAAATGAAGGATCGGGCACTGTATATAGCAGACGGGCACCATCGTTACGAAACGGCACTATTTTATAGAGACCTTGTAAAGAGCGGGAAGACAGAGCAGAATAGTAACGAAGATTCTCCATCTGACTATATCATGATGATGTGTGTCTCTATGGAAGATCCAGGGCTTCAGATCCTGCCAACACACAGACTTGTCAGAAATGTAAAAGACCTTGATCCTGAAAAGATAAAGAGTTCATTGAGTGAGGTTTTTGATATCAACGAACTGGGAAGTGATTGCGATGCAGGAGCGTTAACGCAAAAACTCAGTGAAGATGCTTATAAGCATAAAATTGCCATGTACATAGGCGAAAGTGACAAAAAATTCTATATTCTGACACTGCGTGATGAAAAACTTCTCGACCCGATTTTGACAGGCGAATATAGTGAATGGAAGTCTATCGATACAGGGATCTTACATGGCGTCATATTTGACAGGGCGCTGGGCATTCAGGCAAAAAATATTTCTAAATCTGAAAACGTCAAATATAATCAAGGTGTAGAGGACTCGGTTACAAAAGTAAACGAAGGAGAATACCAGATCGCCTTTTTCCTCAATCCGACAAAAATAGGCCAGATAAAGGACATCGCAACTAAAAGACATAAGATGCCTCCCAAGGCAACATATTTCTACCCTAAACTTATGACTGGAATGGTTATCAGGCATATTTCATCTGATGCCTAGGGGCTGAAAATAGACCGGGTATTACATAATATTTGTTGACTTTGATCTAAAATTTAACTAAACTGCAGAATTCATACTAATATTGAGACTTATCAAGAGTGGTGGAGGGAATGGCCCTGAGAAACCACAGCAGCCGGTCTTGGCAGAATGTCAGGATGCTGGTGCTAACTCCTACCTGTTAGGGGAAGATAAGATAAGAATGTCGCGGAGCCCCTTCTTATCTTGTAATTAAGAAGAGGCTTTTTTTATTAATATCGGGAGATGAATATGAGCTTTGTTAAAGGTCTTAAATGCAGAGAATGCGGGAAAGGTTACCCTAAAGAGGCACTTCATGTATGCAGCTTCTGCTTTGGCCCGCTGGAAGTAGATTACAAATATGAAGAAATTAAAAAAGTAATAAGCAGGGAGCTGATTGAATCACGAGGAAAAACCATGTGGAGATACAAGGAGCTTTTACCCCTTGATGGCGAGCCAACTGTGGGAACTCAAGTTGGGTATACTCCATTGATAAAGGCTAATAATTTAGCCAAAAAACTTGGAGTAGAGGAGCTATATGTAAAGAATGATGCAGTAAATTTTCCCACATATTCTTTTAAAGATAGAGTCGTTTCCACTGCCCTTTCCAAGGCAAAAGAACTCGGCTTTAAAACAGTTGCCTGCGCCACAACCGGTAATCTGGGAAACTCGGTTGCTGCACAGGCAGTACAGGGTAACCTTGAAAGCTATATCTTTATGCCCTCAAATTTGGAACAGGGAAAGGTTATAGGCACCTCAATTTATGGAACAAACGTAATTGGCATCGACGGTAATTATGATGGTGTTAACAGGATGTGTTCAGAGATTGCAGACAAATACGGCTGGGCCTTTGCAAACATCAATATCCGCCCATATTATGCGGAAGGTTCCAAAACTTACGGCTACGAAATTGTAGAGCAGCTTGGCTGGAAAGCGCCCAGACACGTGGTTGTACCCATGGCAGGCGGTTCTCTGATAATCAAGATAGGCAAAGCGATAAAGGAGATGACAGAGTTGGGGCTGATTGACAAATCTAAAACCTCACTTTATGGCGCTCAAGCTTCCGGTTCATCACCAATTTCTACCGCGGTAAAGAAAGGCAGTGACGTTATCGCCCCTGTTATACCGAATACAATTGCGCATTCCATTGCAATTGGAAATCCGGCAGACGGGTTTTACTCAGTACAGGCTATTAATGATAGTGGTGGATGCGCCGAAGATGTTTCTGATGAAGAGCTGGTTGAGGGAATAAAACTCCTGGCATCGACAGAGGGTATTTTCACAGAAACTGCAGGAGGCGTTACTGTGGCGGTAACAAAAAAGCTTATAGAGCAGGGCAAGTTGCCACGAGATGAGTCTATCGTAATCTGTATCACCGGAAACGGTCTGAAAACGCTGGAAGCAGTAATAGATAAGGTAGAAAAACCGTGCATTATTGATGCAAACATAGAGAGCTTTAACTCTTTTATGGAAAAAAGAGAAGTTTGTACTGTTTAAGCTTTTGACAAAATGCAGTGCTTTGCTCAGCAGAAAAAAAGATAATATTCTATTGATAGCCTACATCATTATAAAGAAAGAGGTATCGTCATGTCGGTTAAAGTAAGAATTCCAACACCATTAAGGTCGTTAACAAACGGATCGGAAGAAGTTGTTGTAGAAGGTAATTCGATTAAAGAAGTAATTGATAATCTTGAAACTAATTATAACGGGTTTAAAGCACGTCTCTGCGATGAGAAGGGACAAATCAGAAGATTTATTAACTTCTACCTTAATGATGAAGATATAAGGTTTAAAGATAATCAAGAAACCCCGGTAAGCGATGGAGATCAAATTTCAATAGTCCCGGCAATTGCAGGAGGAAGCGCTCTCTGAGCGTGTTAATTTATGGAAGACACTTGGGCCTGAAACGCTTCAAGCACAATCAGATTGTGGCTTTCTTGTAGAAATCTTCGATCAATTCTCTAGGCACGCTTATATCTGACACTATCAGTTCTCCGGTATATTCTTTGCCGCATTCCTGAAAAAAGCCAGTCTTAGCCGCAACAAAAGTGACTGTTTTGGTTGCTTTTACCGCAGTCCCAAGTACTACCCCGTCATCACAACTCAACCCTGAGGGTATGTCAACTGATACGACAGGTATATCGACCTCATTAATTTTATCTATTAAAATCCGGACAGGCCCTCCTACCTCGCCCCTTAAACCTGTTCCAAAAATTGCGTCAACAATCACATTATAATTGTGAAGCACTTTTCCGATTTCTTCAATATGCCCTTTCTCTAATTCTTCAATCTCAAGGCCCATATTCCTCAAAATCTGCAGGTTTGTTGAAGCATCACCACCGGAAAGAGCACTAGGCACCTCTTTCATTAAGTATACAGAGACACCCACTCCTTTATTATGAAGGTGTCTGGCAATAACAAACCCATCGCCACCATTATTACCTTTTCCACAAAAAATTGCCACTCTAGCCCTATCTGTTCCGAGCAGCATCTTTTCAACCTCTTCTGCAACATTTCTGCCTGCATTTTCCATTAATAAAATACCGGGAATCCCATACTCTTCTATCGCCTTTCGATCAATCTCCCTTATTTCATCCCTCCCTAATGCCCTTTTAATGATGCTCATTAAACAACCTTTCAATTTAAAAAATCGTAACTTAACAATGCAATGCTTTTGGAGTTGCATTGTTAAGTTACGCACATATTCCTTAAGCTGTCAATTCTTTTTAAATATTTAAAATGTTATAAAGATTGTCATGGCAGTTTTGGTAGATATCTCCTTGGCCACACACAAAAACTACTTGACGGTGTCATCTATTTTTTTTAGTATCTAGGAAACATATTAAACTATTGTACTCATTAGAAATAGGCGGTATTTAAAATGGCAAAAGTCAGATGTCCCGGTAGTATGAAAACTATGGTACCTGAACCACTTGAAAGAAAGTGTCCAAAATGCGGTAGTATGATTGAGATTTGGAGCGACGAGGAAAAAGCCGACTGTACATGCGGAGAAACAGTGTTTAAAGACAAGGCCCCTACGTGCGTAGTATGGTGTAGTGCTGCGGAAGAGTGCCTGGGAGATATTTTTGACGTAAAACAGATGAAGGCGGATGCAAAAAAGAAAGCGGCTGCAGAGGGAAATCCGGAATTCGTCGCACAGGTTGCGGAGAAAATCAAGAAGGAAAAAGATAAAAACTGTGCTCAGATAAAAGAGGAGTTTAAGAAAGAGAAAAAATAAGATAGCTAACGCACTTTCCATTGTATAATACACATTAGGCGCAGGCCATAAGGCGGCTGGTGAGCAACCGGCTTCTGTGTGCGTCCGGTATAACCACATTAGGACTATGGCCAAGTCTTAGTAAATGCCTTATAACAAAATTGAGGGGCCAGCAAACTTAGTACATGGGGAAAATCAGTGTCTTTCGCTTGCCGTAATATCCCCTTACCCATTCCATTGTTTTCAATTTAAATACAACCAGATTTCTACAACATCTCACTCTTTAAAATATCTGCCATTCTGTACAATTATCTATGCTTCGATAGAAGTTTTATAATTTTTTAACTCGCTGTTCGCTAAATCACATATTCTAGAATTCACTGTGGCTGCCAATTTTCTTAAAAAAAGCAAATGAACTATCGGTGGATATATACCGGTAATTATGTTTTAGCTTTTTTGTCAATAATGTGACACTTAAAAACCATTAAAGTGATATATAGGAGGATTCTCTTTCTGCTTAAAGCCATAACTTCTGTGATTTCAGGTGCTTATCAAATTGCTATTTAGTATGGAGATTTTGTATTGAATAGTGATTTAATTCTTTACTGGCGCATTCTTGACAGTTTTTATTATTCTTCACTACTCTTTTAAAATCTTAAATATCAGAAATATATTTTTATTTATAACCGCGATAGATCATAATAATATTTTGCACGCTATAGCCGTAACTTCTTGGTAGTGCTAACATTATGCGATTCAAAATGAACTTCAACAAACAATATAAATACGAAAACCGCATTATTTATATTGTTTTTATAGGAAATGTATGTTTTTGGCCCCGCTATTGCTTACTATTCTGCTTCCTTGTTTTAATATGTGAATTTATTATTTCTAAAAAAACTTTAATATTCATGGCCATCGGCAGCTTTAAATTGATTCAGTGGATACCCACTGTGTAGTAATCACTTAATAGCCTATTATTTCCCCTCCGGAAGTCTGATAGAACTTGCCGGTGGCGTGAATTATTACCTTGACTTTCCTTTTCTTATTGCTTTAACAACTCGTAGTATAGGTTGAAATTAGCCGTTTTTAGTGTTGGAACTAGCCGTTTTAGTTGGGCGGATTTAGCCACTTATTTAGGGTGGTGTTTGCTTAACTTTGGAGTGTATTTGCAGGTAGGTATGTATCGTAGTATTTTATTTCGTAGCTACAGATTATAGTATTTTAACTTTTTTATGGGGAGGTAGATGATGGGTAAAATGAAGTTTTATTTGTTGTTGCCAATGATCGCCGTTTTGGCGTTTGGCAGCATATCTTTTGCACAGAGCATTGATAAGGAAGCACTTAAAGCCGAGATTAGAGCTGAGTTGAAAGCCGAGCTTAAACGAGAACTGATGGCAGAACTCAAAAGCGAAACAAAGGCAGACATTCAAGAGGCAACAATCGGCATGAGGAGTGTATTAAAGGCCGATTTCAGAGATGAAATTAGATCCGAAATTATGCAGGAGGATATCAAGGCAACAGTCGCTGAATGCTTGGCAGGTGATGGTTGTGGCGATATCCTTGGCGGCCTATTTAAAGGTGTAACGGTTGGTGGTTTTTTAGATGTTAATTACATGTACAACATGAGAAACCACGGAGAAGGTTATGGGACGGCGCGAAGTCCAGGTTTTGGTGGTGCCGCTCAAGCACGTGAGAATGCGAACGGTATAGTAAACTTCATAGGCGAAAATGAAGATAACCAATTCACTCTTGAAAACTTCGCAATGTTCTTTGACAAAGCAATAACCGACGAAGACCCGATAGGTTGGCAAATGCATACGTATTGGGGTGAAAAGGCTAAGCGGATTACCTTCTTAGGAGAGGGTACAGGTACTGCGGGCGGTTCAGACGATACAGCAAGAAATGATATATTTACCATTGCTGCAGCAAATATTTCCTGGAACGCGCCTGTGTTCGGAAAACATGTTAAGCTTACAATGGGTAAGATGTATACGTGGATAGGGTATGAATTGGTAGAAAACATAGGCAACCCGAACTATACGCACGGAATGGTTTATAATAATGCAATACCATTCACTCACATGGGTATCAGTGCGGATGTATCCGAATTTCTCCCAGGTGACAAGGTGGGTTTAACACTATACTACGTTAACGGGTGGGATTCTTTCATAGATAATAACGAAGCAAAGTCATTTGGAGCATACCTGACATATGCGCCAAATGATGACTTCTTCATCTCTCTGGGAGTTATATACGGTAACGAAGGTTGGAATAATCGTGAAGGATCTCTTGATCCAGGTGGACCGCTAGGTGCAGCAGCTGTCGCTTTGAACACAACCGGGTTTGCAAGTAACAATAACGGTGGAGCCACAATGATGTATGACATTGTAATGACATACGCATTGCCACAGGTAGAGAAATTAAGTCTCGGGTTTAACTGGGATCATGGTTATGTAGAAGATTTCGTTATTCACAATGACGGAAGCGGCGTTTTAGGTTCTACCATAACAGGTACATCAGGTGCTCACTGGTGGGCGGCTGTAACTTACGCGATGTATGATTTTACAGACAACCAGCAGGGTGCTTTTAGATGGGAGTACTTTGACGATTCTGACGGCGCAAAAGCATTTGGTAATACAATGTACTCGTTAACTTATACGCACAATATAACAGTGAGAAATCATCTTTTGCTTAGACCGGAAATTCGGTATAACAAATATAGTATAGATACCGATGCCGTTGGCAGGGTTCCTGGTGCTGACTTTTTGACACCTGGCGATAAAGGTAATACTGCTGATGATGAGGTGATCCTGGCTTTTGGTGCTGAATATGTATTCTAAATGTGAATTAGTCAGTTGCCGTACAGAAACTTGTTAGCATTTTTATTATCAACCTGCCATTAATGAAAAGCTATCAAATGGGTTTTTCATGTTGGCAGGTTGAATATCATCTGGAATTAAGTTTGTAATGTCGTTATTATGCTGCGCAAATTATTGTTTGTGTAGAAACCCAGGTCAAAACATTTCCTCCCCCGTTTTGACTTGGGTTTTTGTATTTAAAGGCTCCCTTATTAAAAATTTATCAATAGGATCTGCCGGTGAAATTCATACTTCAATGCCTGTCCCTTTATTTGCCTACAAAGCAAAACCTCTGACAAGGTGGCTGTTGTTTCGTAAATCTCGTGCAAATTGTTTTAGCTTTGGGTTGTATGGTATTGTTGTGTTTTGTGACATTTTACATCCCACTAAATCCCCCTTCTAAGGGGGACTTAGTCATCACTTTCCGTAGTTTTTCAGCTCTTCCATTGTCTCAAATGTGACCTGCTTTTCCCCATGCGATTCAGCAAGGGATCTAAGCTCTTCAAATGTCGAAAAGAGATCGTAGCTCATTGCTGAGATTTGCTCGAAATCAAGGAGCCCCAATCCCCAGAGAAAAGCAAAGCACTTTTCCCGAAGGCCTACACTCAGTTCCGGATAGCACTCTTCTATCTCATTCTTTCTGGCATCCTTGGTATCATATGAAGGTTTTCCACTCTTTATAAGACGGCTGTCAATATAGACATTCCACAGGTATTTATACCTTCGGAATGCCCCTGTGCCTTCAGGGGGGACAAGGCTGTCTCTATGCTTAAACTTCTCGTTTAGCTGGTCAGCAACATGCATAAGTTCATGCCTGACTCGACCCTCAAGGTTGTCTAAAGAATCCACTATCTCCAAGTCCAGAGATATGTTATCTGAGCTGAGATAGTTCATGTCTATAGGAGAATCTGCGGGAGTGTGTTTAATAGTAATCTTTTCCAATTTCTGATTTATACCCAGCTCCTCAACGACATTCTCAATCATCTTACATATCTGATCACTTTTGTCAAAACCATCATCAATCTTAAGCATATATGCATACCTTTCTATAAGTATAATTCGAATCTTACTGTTTAATAAATATTGTTTTTCGCCTCCGCAATGTTATTACAACAACCAGGCAAATTCAACTTTTTTCTCTTAACACGGAGTTGCAGCGCATCACAAGGACGATCATACAACATAAATGATTGACTAATCAGTCATCAGGGGGTAAATTTGCATATTAAGGTTCACCGCAAAGTCGCAAAGAGCGCAAAAGGAGATTAAGTGTGATGAAAGAAGGAGACAGCCTGCCCTGGTGTGATCCGCTCTGCGGTCTGGGTCTGGGATTGTCAAAAAAATCATAGGTGCTGCAATGAAGATATAGTAGTGTAGGATGGGTTAAACGAAGTGAACCCATCATTATTGTTTTGTTGGGTGCGCTTTGCTTCACCCAACCTACTCTTGTAAATTTTAAATCAGGAATTTTAGATTAATTTCAATGGTCCAATTATAAAGAGGGGGATTAAGAGAATAGTCAATAATCTTTGAAACTTTGCGCTCATTGCGGTGCATAAAATTTTAAAAGGGGGTAGTCGGTTAGCTCCTCCTTGTTACTACGGGCTAAAGGTGTTACCCAGTAGTAGCAAGGGCGAAATCGCTCTTTGTAGCAACGCAATGGCCTTGTTCTGCCATCAACAGTTGGTTGTCTTGCCATTGTATCGATTGATCTCCATGTTCTCATTGTACTGGGGCAAGAGGAGCAAACCGACTACCCCCTTAATTTTAATTGAGGAATTTCTGCCTACTGTCAGGCAGGGAAAAATCCTTAAATACCTTAATACCTAAATGAACATATGGCTGACTTATTTGATGCAAGGGCAGAATCTGCAAAGAAATCACCACTGGCGGAAAGGATGAGGCCACAAAATCTGAATGAATTTGTCGGGCAGGAACATCTTGTTGGGCCAGATAGAATTATTCGCGGATTTATGGATAGGAAAGAATTAGTATCAATGATTTTGTGGGGCCCGCCCGGAGTGGGAAAAACAACCTTGGCCTTAATTATTGCCAGGGCACTTGACGCCCATTTTGTCTCTTTCTCGGCCGTGTTATCAGGTGTCAAGGACATACGTGCTGTCATTGAAGATGCCAGGCAACAGCTTAAATATTACGGCAAAAGGACCATTCTTTTTGTTGATGAGATACATCGGTTTAATAAGTCCCAGCAGGATGCCTTTCTTCATCACGTGGAAGACGGTACTATTACATTAATTGGTGCTACGACAGAAAACCCTTCATTTGAAATAAATGCGCCCCTTCTCTCTCGCTGTAAAATACTGGTACTGAAACAACTCACTACAGCCAACATCAAAACAATAATCACAAAGACCTTATCAGATAAAGAACGTGGATTAGGAAGTTTAAAAGTCAGAATAAATGAGGACGCCATCAATTTTATTACGAATCTTTCACATGGAGAGGCAAGAGTGGCTTTAAATACTATTGAGACGGCCTTATTGCTAACAAGTCCCAACCATAACGAAGAGAGAATCATCACTTTAAATATAGCCCAAGAGGCCATGCAACGAAAGGCACTTCTTTATGATAAAGGAGGGGAAGAGCATTACAATGTGATCTCCGCTTTTATTAAATCCATGCGAGGCAGTGATCCTGATGCCGCCCTCTATTGGCTGGCACGTATGCTGGAAGCGGGTGAAGACCCTCTCTTTATTGCGCGTCGCATGGTTATTTTTGCCTCAGAAGATATTGGCAATGCCGATCCGGTTGCCATTCAGGTGGCGGTGTCAATAAAAGATGCGTTCCATTTTGTCGGAATGCCGGAAGGATGGATACCGTTATCACAGGGTGTAACTTATCTTGCTACTGCACCAAAGAGCAACGCCTCCTATAAGGCTTATCTAAGCGCGTTAAATGATGTCAAAGAGAAAGGAGCACTAGGAGTACCGCTTCATATAAGAAATGCACCAACACCTCTTATGAAAGACCTTGGTTATGGAAAAGGATACAAGTATCCGCATGATCATGGAGGCTATGCAGAACAATCCTATTTACCAAAAGAGCTTCAAGATAGAGAATATTATAAACCGACAGACTATGGTTTTGACAAAGAGATCAAGAAGCGGCTTGCATTCTTTAAATCAAAACGAAAACAGGATAAATATCACTTATAAGGGAATAATTTTGAATGAAATAACGTCAATACAACAAGAAAGCACAATTCTAACCAAAGACAAACATTTATGAACTTTGTATCTACGTATTTCAATTGGTTGCAAAAGGACAATCCCAAAAATATTGTCGAGCGTTATCCGGAAATAGACGATCAAAAAGAAACCTCTGTTCCAGGTGTCTATATTGTGGGAGATTTGACCGGAATACCTTTACTTAAACTTGCAGCAGATAGTGGAGCTAAAATAGTAAAACAACTTTTCTCTGACCAAAAAACGGCCTTAGAAAAGGAGAAGAATTCTGATATTTATGACCTGATCATTATCGGGGCCGGACCTGCGGGTATTTCCACCGCAATAGAGTGTAAAAAAAATGGCATTAATTACATCGTTTTAGAATCTAACCGCATCTTAAACACGATAGAAAATTTCCCAAAGGAAAAACCTATTACCTTAAAGCCGGATGTAGTACCGTTAGAACTCCCATTAGAAATGAATGATGGAACCAAGGAAACACTCCTCGATGAACTAACGTCACAAATAGGAAGAGAAAGCCTGCATTTTGAAGTAGGGACTTTTGTCCAAAAACTCAGCCGCAAAGATAGCATAATCCATATCGAAACAGACAAAACTGCTTATAAGGCAGACAGGGTCGTGCTCGCCATAGGAAAAGCCGGTAACAGCAGACAGCTTAAGGTACCCGGTGAATTGTTGCCAAAGGTATTCAATAAATTGTACGATCCCGGGGAATTTGCTGATAAAGATATTCTGGTTGTTGGTGGTGGTGACAGCTCATTGGAGTGTTCTATTGCGCTTGCAAAATCAGGAAACAGAATAATCCACTCTTACCGTAAAGAAAAATTCTCCAGGCCAAAAGAAGAAAACATGAACAGATTCAACGATCTGGTGGAGCAAGGCAAGGTTACACCATTTTTTGAATCCACGGTTATCGAGATACGGGAGAAGGAAGTTGTCCTCAAAACAAATGAAGATGTTAAAACTATACCTAATGATGCGGTGTTCACTCTCATTGGACGTGAACTACCAACACAATTTTTCAAACGAAGTGGTATACGCATGGAGGGAGAGAAAGGATTAATGTGGTGGTGGTTTATGATTGCATCAATAAGTTTTTTCTCTATGCTCTATTTTGGTAAAACCGGTATCTCTTTTAATGTGTTTGCAGGGTCAGATACAATAGCAGCAAAAATAATTGCATATCTAAGCGCACCACTTCAAGCGCCGCTTAATTGGGGCCTTTCTAGTTACAAATGGTATCCATCATTAAACTTCATCCTGGGATGGACAGGGTCAATAATTTTTTTTATTTCCGGAATCTGCTCTCTCGGATTATTAGTAAGGCACTGGGCCGTTTATTTTCGAACGCCATGGCGTGCGTTTAAGTATACGTATTTCATAGGAGTAAGCGCTTTTTTTACCGTATTATATTTTTCTAAACTGCTGCATAATACAGATGGAATAGCAGAGTGGATTGAGTCCCCCACATATTGGTATTCACTTTTCTATTGCGTAACAATGCTCATCTTTGGTATTCGTCGTGCCTATGTTAGAAAAACACGCTATGTTTTCTGGCAAATGACGGCACTTATATCGATTCAAATTTTCTTCCTTTTTCTATTTCCATTTTACCTGTACAAACCTCTCGTCCTTGATAACTTTGGTGCTCAACACTGGATAGTATCAGAACTATTTCCGAGTGGCAAGTGGAGTAGTTTTGCTTTTATATTATTCTGGCCGCTTAATATGTGGGAATTTGGAAGTAGCACTTTCTGGACATGGTTTCCGTTTGTCCAGTCAGGTTTTATTCTATTCTATTTAATAAGACATTACGGCAAAGGTGTTTATTGCGGCTGGATATGCAGCTGTGGAGGTATGGCTGAAACACTGGGAGATGAATACAGACGTAAGACACCACATGGTCCAAGAGCAAAAAGGCTTGAAAACGTCGGGCAGATCATCCTTTTTGTCGCTATCATTTTTACCCTGATTATCTATTTGAATAAATCAGATATGTGGAGTTCTTTTCCCCTTTTAAACTATACAATGATAGGAGTATACAAATTTTCGATAGACGTAATTTTTGCAGGAATACTCGGTCTTGGTGTCTACTTTTTTCTTGGTGGTAGAGTTTGGTGTAGATATGGATGCCCACTTGCCGCACTCATGCACATATACGCTAGATTTTCCAGATACAGAATTCTATCAGAAAAGAAAAATTGCATCTCATGCGAAATTTGTACAAGAGTATGCCATATGGGCATAGATGTTATGAGTTATGCAAATAAGGGTATCCCAATGAATGATGTAGAGTGTGTGAGATGTTCGGCCTGTGTAACAGAGTGTCCTATGGACGTCCTCTCCTTCGCGAAACTAAAACATGCAGATAGCCACAATCTTGGTCGGGAGCAAATTCCATATTATGGAAAAGATGACTGGCGTGCGGGGATACGGTAGGGGCACGTTGCAACGTGCCCCTACACCAATATAAAGGAAAATTAATCATGAAAAAAATTATTATTGTTTTTTGTATTATATTTTTTTTCTCTCAGCAAGCGGCGTTTGCTGAAGAAGATAACACATTATGGGACAGCTATCAGGATATATTAAATGGCGCCGTAACGGTAAACACGTTTACATCGATCGATGGAGATTTCTACCATACATCCGTAAACTATGAAAAAATTAAGAACAATCCTGCACTTAAGGAAAAAATCAGACATCAGATGGCGGTACTAGAAACAGTTGAGGCACCGGAAGAGGGAAAACACAAACTTGCATTCTGGATCAATGCATACAATTTTTTCACAATAGTAGATGTTGTTAATAATTATCCGATAGTGAGTATGAAGAAAATCGGTTGGAAGAGCAAACACCACGAGATTGGGGGTGCGCTTTATAGTCTTGATAACATTGAACATAATATTATCCGTCCACTTGCCGATCCGCGTATACATTTTGCCATTAACTGTGCCTCAGTAGGGTGTCCTGACTTGAGCTCAGAAATTTTTGATGGCAATCAAATAGACATGCAATTAGACACTGTGGTGGAGAATGCGTTGAAAAATCCCATACATCTGAGAATGGTTGATAACGAGTTGAACGCGACACAACTCTTTAAATGGTTCGGCAATGACTTTGAATCCGGTGTGTACGAAGGAGTTCCAGATTTTATCAACAGATTTGCACCGGTACGATTAAGGAATGCCCTCCAAATCAAGAAGAAGATAAAGTACGACTGGAATCTGAATACAGAACAAAATATACTGAAAAGGATGACGGAACTTGGTGCAAAGCTCCCCGAATTAAAGCTTAAGAGGAAATAGACAGTGTTACAAGGTTACCAACATCTTTGCGGAAACTAACAGCTACACTTTAATTCCGGCCCAATTTGTCCGGGTTCAAATCATGAAGACCTCAGTTCCCTATCTCACAATGAGTTTCGACAATTTCAAGCCCCCCCAAACCCCTGGCGTCTCTTTTCCTTGCTCGACAAGCAAGGGGGTCACTGGTTCGAGTCCAGTATCGCCCATATTGTCATACAAGGAGTTATGATAAGTAGTGGGAGATAAAATCCTGAAGGTTGTGACCATTTTGTGACCGAAATTTTCAAGGGGTATTGGTAAGCAAATTACCATGCCCCTTTTTAACTCTATGGTATAGGGTCGTCTCTTGGACGAAGTTAGAACCTGTTTGCTAAAGGTTGCGTAGGCTTGCTTTACATTTGTTTACCTGAGACTATGGATGGTGAAATGGAGGATATCCTAGTCGCACACACGGAATTGTTTACTTAAGTCCATTGGTAATAATATGGACAAATGTAGTTTTTCCAACATTTTTCTTGAACACCATTCACATATCAAGCGTAAGCAGGTGATAAATCTGATATGCCAGAAGCTCTCTTTTTGCTTGACATCCATAATATGTAGCTTTATTACTTATATTAATCATCTCAAATAGCATAGAAACTTTGTCGCAGAGTATAGGGAATCGCCTTTAAATAAAGTTTATTATTTTAGTGATGTAAATACATGAGCTTTCTCTTTGCTACTTCATAAAGCCATGACTGAATCTATACAATTTCTTAATTTACCTGATGTAGAGCCTGTTCAATATGAGCGGAATTTTATAAAAAACACTGTTTGTGAATTAAAATTTCCAATTATTTTAGATTGGGAAAATAAACCTCCTGCTTCTATACAAAAAGAATTAAGAAGGGATTATCCATACCATGATATGATTTATTCAATGCCTCCTGATAAAGAAGTATATTTAAATCTTCGATCAAAAAATAAGAAATGGATTGTTTCAATAAGACCAGACGCAATAGTATTAGAAACGACATCTTATATGAATTTTGAAGATTTTTTTGATAGACTGGAAAAAGTTGTAAATGTAGTTAAAGACAAAATTGATTCAGACTTTTTTACACGAGTGGACTTGAGGTACATAAACGTAATAGATTACACACCAGATGAAATTGAAGGATTAGTAAATCAAGATTTAATAGCACCAATTCTTAAAAATGTTTATGGTACAGTAAGAGAATATCTTCAACGTGTAAATGGTTATACTGAATATGGACGTTTTAATTTCCGTCATGGAATTAAACCTAACGATACACCGAATCAAGATTATTTCCTTGATTTCGACTATTTTAAAGAAGGGGTAGAAATTCAAGACGCATTAGATTTGATTAAGAAATTTCATGAATATAATTTCAAATTTTTTCATTGGGCTTTAGGTGAAAAAGCATTACTGAAATTAGGAAAGGTAATACCTAAAACGGAGAAATGATATGGTGACAATAACAAAATCCGTAAATGACCCAGTATTTGATACATTTCAAAATGAGGATAAAGAAGCTAAAGATTCAATTACCGGTGGCTTTTACCTTGTTAAAACAAAAAAAGAGGATAGAATTTCGTATTCTTTACAAGAAGAAATAGATTCTCTTTTTAAAGAAATTGAAGAAATTGATGAGGGAATTCAAATAGAGTTTGAACCCCGTAAAGATCCTTATGGCAAGTCTCATTTGACAAATGAAGAAAGAATCAAATTATTAGCCAGGAAATACATAAAAAAGTTATCGAGCGAAGAAAGTGCCCGTCTTGAAATATTATGTGAACGAGTTAGGCAGCTCTTTCCTAGAGCAACATCAGACGATTTTACAAAGTTGGAAGAAATTGGTGTTGAATTAAAAGATTTAGAAGAAGAGAATAAAAGAGTTATAGAAAAATATAATCTTGACTAATTTCCCTTCACCATTCCGATATCCCAAACCAAAACATAGAAGAGAATTTAACCCTCAACACAGAACAAATAAATCATATAAGAAGGTTTTGAGAGTTGAATTCAATAGACAATGTATATATTGTCGTCGACCTGAATTCTATAAATATGAGGCGTTCGGAGTTGAACATTATAAACCTAAAGAAATATTCCCAGAACTAGAATGGGATTATGATAACCTGTTTTATGCTTGTAATAGTTGTAACTCAAGAAAAGGAGATTCATGGTCAACTAAGACGCAATTGTTGGATAATGTATTTATTCCAAATCCATGCGAACATATAATGTTCGAACATCTAAAATTTAATGGCGCAACAGTCAAATTACGTTCAAAAGCTGGTATATATACAGATGAACTATTGGATTTTAATGATGATGTATCTGTAAGCTTTAGAGAAACAATAATTTATATCATTGAAAAATCAATAGGTGATATAAATTTAACTGAAAGCACAATTTCAAAATTAGAAAATAAATTACGAGACGAACCAATGTGCAAAATGGGCAATGAAATTAAGAAAGAAATTACAAATCTAAAGAATAAAATATCGATACTTAAAAACAGACTTATTGAATGTGGCGTATCTTTGTAAAGAAGAGAGTTGATGCCAATTCAAATACAAATCTTACAATTTGGTTAGGGCAATTCTAATACCACTTTTAGCCTCATTACACACCAGATTATACATATCCGTCTTGGAAGTTAGTTTAGGTAACCCCAAACCACATCTCACCAGTAATATCTCTGTGAATCATAATGTTTAAGTTTCTTCTTGATTTTTATATATAGCCAAGCAGATCAGGTTTTCGAAATTTGTTTATTAAAGAGTTGGAAATTATCAGTTAAAAGAGTGTGTAGCTCATCCTTGTATTTACCAATATCTTCAAAAAAGCCTAAACACTTATCTTTAAACTCTTCATAAGTTTCATAGTATTTGTTATATAACGTTTTTTGTAAAAAAACTTCCAAAGCCTTTCG
>JAIQZR010000151.1 GCA_021777035.1 Candidatus Scalindua sp.
CAAACCTGTCCGACATCTTTCCCAGAGTGTCCAGGAACAAAATACGGTCATCGTTATCACTGAAAATATCCCTTCGCTCATTTCCTCGTGATAAGACGTGATAGTAAGCCCCTTCAAATTCAATACGCCATTGCCTTGCCATGACAGACACAATATCATAAACTTCCTTTTAATGTCAAGCGATTAATCACTGATCAAGGTTTGACCCCAAATACAAATCTAAATCATTAATAACCGTGCTTAATGGAATATTTTTTTCTAACTTTGAGGATTTTTTTGCTTCTCTTAAATCTTTTAAATCTTCATAGTTTTCTAACTCTTCTTTCACAGCAATAAACTCTTCATAAGGTAAAATCACAAATTCTTTTTTTCCATCCTTTTCAATTATTTGTGGATGAAGTGCCATAATTACCTCCTTAACGATATGCATCTTTACGATGTTTTATTTTGTAAATTACAATTTTGTTAATTTCTGTTTCAAATAGTATTCGCCAATCCCCAACTCTCAGTCTGTACTCATGTGTATGTTTTGTCAGTTTTCTTACATCACCTTGTAAATTATTTTCCATTTCTTTAATTTTTGCAGCAATCTTCTTTGCGTCATCCTTTGAAATCTTTTTTAAATCTTTAATTGCTTTTGCTTTGAAATAAATTTGGTATTTCATTCTATAACAAACAGTAGGTGTATTATTGTGCCTAAGAGCTACATGCTAAAACAATGTATGTCTGTATTCAAGATAAAAATAGGGATGTATTTGTACATAAGAATATGCGGTCATGCCTAAACAGTTCAGTAAGACGGTCTTCTTATTTGCGATCTAGGTACCTTTACGAGAAACTATCTATTTTTTCTTTCAGACTTTTTCAGGTTTAGCTTAAACCATTTTGGGAAAGGAAGGTATTCTTTTGTTTTGCTTCAGACGGAAACATTAATCACGATTTCATTTTAAGATTAAGTATTTTATCTCATTAACAATTCTAACAGGCGGCACAAGAGGATGAATGTCCCTTCGTAAGCAAAAAACTCGTAGATAAATTGACTCATAAAATAATCTTTAAAGTTTGGACAAGCATCAGCTATTAAATAATTGACAGTTATCCCAATTTCGTTTGGAGGCCATAGTAATTTACCTTCAAAAATTTCTTAGAAATGTGAATCATCTTTTACCTTAATAAACAAGGCGAAATGTGAGCCTGTTTTCATCTATCCAGCCACTCAAGCTTATAGCCTTTTTCTTTAATAACCTTAATACAGGCATCCACCGCATCTGAGTCATAATAGATTCCCTTTTTCTCAGAGATTTCCTCCAATGCGATATCAATACCGAAAGCTGGTCGGTAGGGTCGGTGTGAGGATATAGCTTCTACAACGTCAGCCACGCATAATATCCTGGCTTCCATGAGGATGTCACCGTTAGATCGACCCAGAGGATATCCCGAACCATCCATATGTTCATGATGCTGATGCACAATATCAGCAATAGGCCATGGGAATTGATTTCCCTTCAATATGTCATAACCGACCTGAGCATGTGATTTCACAATGTTGAATTCATCCTCAGTCAGCTTGCCCGATCTACTTAAAATCTCAGTAGGGATATGCATCTTGCCTATATCATGAACAATTCCCGACATACGGAGTCCCTCAATCTGATCTTCTGATAATTTCATCTCATCTGCTATTACACAGGCGAGTTTGCTCACCCGTAGCTGATGGCCTGCCGTATAAGGATCCCTCTGTTCAACGGTCAATGCCAGGGTATTAATGATACCCTCCAGGGCTAATTTTAGTTTTTTAATGCCTTGTTTTATTTCTACCTCAGATTGTTTGCGGTCGGTAATGTCCTCTGAATATTCAATCATTTGTTTAACGTTTCCCTGATCATCAAAAACCGGATAACCATGGACGTTATAAAACCTTGGCTTATCATTATTATCGTAATGAACATGCTCTACAACTGCCGGTTTCTTTGTTCTTTTCACTTCATTAAGTGGGCATTGTTCATCTATAGCTCCACACGGTGTATTTACATTGTGCATTAATTTGTAACAGGCGGTTCCCTGCAGAAATTCACCGGAATAGGCGCTGCTATTTGCCATTTCTACTGTATAGTCATTAGCATTTACGACATAAAGGGGGTTTGTGATAGATTCGAATACATTATTCAAAAAATCTATTTGTTTAATGTTATCCTTCTCCATATTCTTTCGTTCTGTAATATCCCTTATTATGCCAACAGCGTTCCATTTATCATCTATCTTTACAGACGAAAGAGAAAGTTCTATAGGAAATTCGGTACCGCTTTTATTCATTGCAGTGAATTCCACTGTTTTTCCAATTACTGCACCTTGCCCCGTATCCCTGAAACTTTTGAATCCTTTTATGTAGGCTGCACGTAAGCCGGCAGGGATAATTTTTTCGTATAATTTTCCTCCCATTACTTCAACTCTTGAAAAACCAAATAATCTTTCAGCGGCTTCGTTCCAGAACGAAATACAATCACCATTATCCAACATAATAATAGCATCATTGGCGGTAGTGGTTATAGTTCTGAATTTCTCTTCACTATCTTGCAATTTTAATTCTGCCCTTTTGCTCGTAAGCGCTTCCACAAAAGCTACAGATAATGTTTCTATAGCATGTTGGTCGTCCTGATTATAGCCTGATTCTTTATTAGCCATGGCAATCGCGCCGATAGTCTTCCCCGCAAGTTTCAGAGGAACTCCCATAAAAGAGTGGAGTGTTGGATGTCCCTCGGGGGTGCCAACTCTATCCTGATGTGAACCGAGATCATTAACTATATGTGAAATTCCACTTTTGAGTGCAGTTCCATAAGGCCCGTGAATTTTCTTGTTTGTTATAAGCTTTAGAGCATCAGAATCGGACATTTTACAGGCATCCCATCCCGGATTACTAATGGCAATAGTGTCGAGAAGACCGTCCTTGTTGATCTCACCGAAGAAACCAAACTGACTGCCGGTCAACTTCTCTGCCAGCGCCAGGCACATGTTTGCTAACTCTTTTTCAGTTTTACAGGTTAACGCTTCTCTAAACACCTTGTTGATTGTATCTAGAATGTGAGCCTGCCGGTATATTTGCTGTTCTGATTTTCTATTCTCGGTGATATATATAATAAACCGACGAAACACAAAAAAGTATAGCGCAGGAGAAATCAATACAACCAATAAGACGGAATCAATGAACATATCTCTAAGCCTAAGAGGGTGAATCAGTGCATCAATGATCAACATTGCAATGGTTTCTGCAACAAATATACAGACCGCTATGGTAATAATGAGATAAACAGGAGAATCAGTTATTCTGGATAGTTTATATTTTTTTTTATTCACGCTTCACTTTCTTTCGCAGTTCGAAACGGTGCAAAATTGGATATAGGGTCATTGATTAAAATGGAAATTCCTATATAACCAAGTTAAGCCTTTGGCATAAATACGCAGGTAGGAGCCAACTCCTGTTGGCGACAGTAGTTTGCATACCATGGTGGGTGATATTCGCTCGCCGTCGGGAGACGGCTCCTACCAAAAATATTGAATTTCCTATACGTTGAATTAGATTCTTCATTCCGCTTCGCTGCATTCAGAATGACAAGTCAGCATGTCATTCTGAGGAA
This sequence comes from Candidatus Scalindua sp., assembly GCA_021777035.1. Classification (GTDB taxonomy): domain Bacteria; phylum Planctomycetota; class Brocadiia; order Brocadiales; family Scalinduaceae; genus Scalindua. The sequence continues at coordinate 3,633 of JAIQZR010000151.1, forward strand.
GGAACGACCGAAGAATCTCAACTGCGCCAACTTTGAAATCCCTCTACGTTGAAATAATAGTTATGAATAACGCTTAGATAGCCAAAGGGTCAGGTGCATACCCTGTTCCTACCTTCTTCCTTGGCACGATACAGGGCATTATCAGCATTTTTTACAAGCTCATCGGCAGATTCCATACCGTCAGCATATGAGGCGACTCCAAGACTTATTGTTACCCTTCCTACGGGTTGTGATTCGCCGCCTTCGAAATCTTTTGATTCAACCGCTTTTCTCAATTTTTCGGCAGCTTCGACAGCAACATTATTAGCTGTTTCGTTCAGGATAATTACAAATTCCTCTCCACCATATCTTGCAATAATGTCTGAACCTCTGAAAACTTTTTGTAAAATTCCTGAAAAATCCCTAAGAAGCATATCGCCTTTGGGGTGGCCATGCGCATCATTATATTTTTTGAAGAAATCTATATCTACCATGATAAGAGAAATGTCCCTTTTGTATCTCTTCGTCCTTTCAAACTCTTCGTTCAGACGTTCTGTGAAGTAACGGTAGTTGTAAAGCGATGTCATGCCGTCTGTAATGGCAAGGGTCTTTGTCTCTTCAAACAGCCGCGCGTTTTCCAGTGCCATTCCAACCTGACTAGCCATAGAAAACAGAAGTTCATAGGAAGATTCATCAAAGACTTCTCCGTCTAATCGGTAAGCGTTTATTAATCCTA
>JAIQZR010000152.1 GCA_021777035.1 Candidatus Scalindua sp.
CTTTTTAAGTAAGTGGTGTTGAAGGCTGGGTCTCATGCAATAAGGCTATGTGAACCTGGTCAGATGCGGAAGCAAGCAGCCATAAGCATTTGTACTTATGTGCCGTGAGGTTGCCTGGTTGGAGCTAACTGCCTGGAAAGTTCAACGGAAAGAAAATCGAAAAAAAGTGCACGGCCATTTTTGCTAATTTTTTAGGGAAAATATGTCATATATAGTTCTCTCGAGAAGATATCGACCAAAATTATTTGATGAAATTGTTGGACAGAAACATGTAGTTACTACATTAACAAACGCACTTCAGACAGACCGTGTTGCTCATGCTTATTTGTTTGCCGGCCCTAGAGGAGTTGGCAAGACATCTATGGCGAGAATACTCTCCAAAGCCCTCAATTGTAAAAAAGGCACCACCGATACTCCTTGCAATAAATGCTCTACATGTAATAGCGTTGCGAATGGGAATGATATTGACGTTCTGGAAATAGATGGTGCTTCCAACCGTGGCATTGATGAGATAAGAAATATCAGGCAGAATGTGGGGTATGCTCCTGCCTCCTCGAGATATAAAATTTACATTATAGATGAGGTACACATGTTGACAAAGGAAGCGTTTAATGCAATCTTGAAAACGCTGGAGGAGCCACCTGAACATGTAAAATTTATCTTTGCTACTACATCGCCAAGCCGTGTGCCTGAAACAGTCCAATCGCGCTGCCAGAGGTTTGACTTTAAAAACATCTCCATACCGGATATTAGTGACAGGCTGGCACAGATTTGCAAAACTGAAAATATTGTTGCAGAGAAAGAGGTACTCCAGTCTATCGCGAAATATGCCAGGGGGGGATTGAGGGATTCTGAATCAATCTTAGACCAGCTCGCTTCTTTTTGTCATGAGAAAATAACATTAAGAGACGTTTATGAAATTTTTGGGGTCGTCAGTGAAGAGAAGCTCTCAGGTTTAATTAATAGTTTTATTGAAAAGAGCCCTGAACTATCTATAGAAATATTCCATAGTATCATGGAAAGCGGAAGGGACATAGAAGGTTTTATTGACCAGTTGCTCCTTTATATTCGTGATTTGCTCCTTATTTCAGTTTGTAAAAAGGAACGTGAAACTATAGAAACTGTGACAGGGGATCTTAATCTGTTACGAATGCAGTCTTTATCATTTTCTCCTGAAACGCTAATGTATATGTTTCAGGTAATTTCAGAGGTGAAGTCAAAGACAAGAGATTTACTTCAACAGAAAATTTATTTGGAAGTTTTGTTTGTGAAGCTTGCTACTATGGAAGAATTGAGGCCACTAAGCTCTGTTTTAGATAAAATAGAGGGAATGAAAAAGATGTTCGAATGTAGCACCGAGGACACAGACAAAATAGTCTCCATAAGCAAAGCAGATGTTCCGTTATTGACAACACCAAGGATACCAGAAAAACCTCCTTACGGCTCTGTTGTTCTTGATGAAAAAGCGACCCCTGATGCCACTCTTGCTGATACCTGGAAGAAAGTAATGATTGAACTACGGTCAACAAAAAAGACAACCTGGGCCCTTTTAAAGAATTCAAAAGTGTTAAATATTGATGATAATGAAGCGATTATAGAAATCCCAAAAAATTATCTTATCCACAAAGAAAGGCTTGAAAAACCTGAAGAAAAGCGGATAATCAACGGTTGCTTGGAAAAGGTAATGGGAAAGAAGGCCCAAGTAAAGTTTATAGTGTCAAAAAATGGTTTTCGGGCTGCGGATAATACGAATAGTGGCCATGGAGTGGTGCAAGAAGGAAAAAAGAAAAAATTGGATTATGATGTAAAAAATGAGCCGAAGGTAAAGAAAACGGTCGAGTTTTTTGAGGGATCAATTGTGAATATAAGGGAGGAAAAGGGATGAAGGGAATGGGTAACATGGGCAACATGATGAAGCAAATGCAAAAACAGGCGGCTAACATGCAGAAACAGATGGAATCTATTCAGGCTAGCCTTAAAGAGCGCGTCATAGAAACAAGCTCTGGCGGCGGGATGGTGACGGTGCATGTAAATGGGAAGCAAGAGCTTTTATCTATAAAAATTGATAAGGAGGTTGTTGACCCCGATGATGTCCAAATGTTGGAAGATCTTATATTAGCGGCAGTATCGCAGGGGATGAAAAAGTCTCAGGAAATGTATCAAGAGGAAATGGGGAAAGTGACGGGTGGTATGAACATTCCGGGATTGCCAAATATGTTTTAATAAATGCCGATATATACCCATCTTAAAATAGTTTTCAGATAAAATCCAAACGGGTTTTCAGTATACGAAAAGATCAAGTTTTTCAAAATTACGACAATGAGAATAGATACAATATTATCACCGCAACTTCGACAACAGATGAAACTGGCACCCCAGGTGATCCAGTCTATTGAGATACTTCAGCTTCCCATGTTAGCGTTAGTAGAACATGTGCAGCAGGAGTTGATGGACAATCCCGTATTAGAAGAAGTGGCTGATGATGAGAAAGATGAACAAAAAACAGATGAGCAAAAAACTCTTGATGAGGCGCTTACAGAGGGCAAAAATCAAGAAGAAGCGCAGGAGGATGAAGAGTTTAAAAGGCTTGGAGAAATGGCAGATGATTGGGGAGACTACTTTTCTCAAACAACTATAAAAAGGAGTAATGCTGTAGATGAGCGAGACCGTAAGCAGGAGGCATTAGAAAATACTGCGGCAGGGTCAATTTCACTTCAAGACTACCTCCTTGGACAGTTATCGGTCATGGAGTTAGACGATTCGCTTATGACAATCTGTGAGAACATAATCTTTAACGTTAGTGACATTGGATACCTGGTTTCTCCTTTGGAAGAAATTGTTGGATCAGCAGAAATAACTGTAAGTACTGAACAGGCGAATACCGCTCTGGAAATTATCCAAAGCATGGAACCGCTTGGTGTCGGGGCACGAAACTTGAAAGAATGTCTTCTTCTGCAATTAGATAAACGGGATCCTGATTATGATATTGTTAAGGAATTAATCTCAAATCATCTTGAAGACGTCGAAACAAAGAAATATAAGCTTATCGCCAAAAATTTAGGATATAACCTGGAACTGATTAAAAAAATAATAGAATTCATTAAGACACTGAATCCCAAGCCTGGCTCCCTTTTTAGTAATGAACGAATTCCATATGTGACCCCAGAGGTCAAGGTTGATTGTGTGGACGGGAAGTATGATGTCACACTCGTGGGAGACCATAACCTACCACGCATTTATATAAGCTCATTTTATAGAGATGTGCTTAATGGTAAGGGTTATGATCTGAACACAAGGCGTTATATTCGTAAAAAAATTGAATCTGCCAAATGGCTTATAGATGCGATTGAGCAAAGAAAGGGAACACTGTACAAGGTGGCAGTTAAGATAGTAGAAATGCAGACCAAGTTTTTTGAAGAAGGCACCCTTGCCCTACGGACTTTAAAGATGCAGGATGTTGCAGATGCTGTCGGGATCCACGTGTCAACGGTAAGTCGCGCCATAGCTCATAAATATATACAAACACCTAAAGGGATTTATGAGTTGAAATATTTCTTTACCGGAGGGTTTATGAATGCTGACGGTAACATGGAATCGTGGGAGGCGACGAGACAAAAATTGGCCAAGATTGTAAATGAAGAGGACAAATTAAACCCATTAAGTGACGAGGAAATTGCCGCTAAATTAAGAAAAATGGGTGGCGATATTGCTCGAAGAACGGTAACTAAATATAGAAGAAACATGAAAATCCCTTCATCAAGAAAAAGGAGAGAATGTTAAAAATGTACCCGCCATATTTTACAAAAAAAATGAAATCAATTGAAATCATAAAAAAGCTTATTCCGGTTTTAATATTTGTGGTGTGTACTACGGGGTGCTATACGTCAAACAAAAGTCATAATTTCGCTCATAATCGTGCGATAAAAGAGGATTTGAGATTATTACATAAAGATGTTGATTCATTTCTTGGCACTACAGAATCTTCAATGCTCAGCGAATGACAGATACTCTGGATCCGGAATAAATACGATTCATCTATAACCTTTTCACCTTCCACGCTATAGTTAGAAGCAAATCGGTAAAACACTCAATTCATAATAAATCATAGTTTAAGGTTTAGTAATATGATCTCTTGCCCCTTATTGCAGAGTAATTTCATGGGATATCTTTAATGTCACACGATTTTGATCTAATAATTAAAAATGGTATTCTTGTTGATGGAACAGGTAGTGCCAAGAGACCTGCAGATATTGGGATTCGAGGCGATAAAATCGTTTCTATCGGCAATATTACTAACCATTCGGATTCCGACTTTATTGATGCAACAAGTTGCATTGTAGCACCTGGGTTTATTGATATTCATTCACATAGCGATTTTTTCTGGTTAGTCAGCCCGGAAAGTGAAAGTAAAATTTACGACGGTGTAACCACAGAGATTTGTGGTAACTGTGGTATCTCAGCATTCCCGTTAAAAGGCCAATTACTTGAAAACAAAAAGAAAGGGTTCAGTAAATTCGGACTGGATATTAATTGGCAAACTGCTGAGGATTTTTTTACCAGAGCAGGTAAAGCAAAGAGCTCTATAAACAGAGGCTTTCTGGTTGGTCATGGCAACGTCCGTGCTTGTGTATTGGGGTACGACGACCGGGGGCCGGATAGTAACGAACTTGCTGCAATGGAACAGGAATTACGAGATGCCATGGAGTCAGGTGCTTTTGGCATGTCAAGCGGATTGGTCTATCCCCCGGGATGTTACGCAAAGACCGATGAATTAATTACATTATGCAAAATCGTCAGGGAATATAATGGTATATATGCTACCCATATGAGGAATGAAGGCGACAAATTAGAAGCGGCCTTAAGTGAAACTATAAATATTTCTAAAGAGAGTGGAGTAAATACTCAAATCTCCCACATTAAAACATGGGGAGAAAAAAACTGGTGGAAAATTGATAAAATAGAAAGCCTACTTGAAGATGCCAGAGCCAAAGGCATTAAAATCACATGCGATCGGTACCCATATACGGCATCGGCAACCGATTTAGATATCATCTTGCCAGATTGGGTATATGAGGGAGGAAACGTCGAAGAGAAAAAAAGGCTGGGGGATCCTGTTTGCAGAGAGCGTATTATCAAAGAAATGAAGCAAGAAGACCTGAGCCAGGAGTTTTGGGGAACCATAATGATTTCATCCGTGTTTAATAAAGAAAAAAGAAGCTATGAAGGAAAAACGATTGACCAGATTTCAAGAACATTAAAAATACCGCCTTTAGAATTTGTTCTCGATCTTCTATATGAAGAAGATTGTAAAGTAAGTGTCATACTCTTTAATATGTCAGAAGAAAATCTTGCCAGGATATTGAAATGGGACTCTGTAATGGTAGGTTCTGATAGCTCTCTTCGTTCTTTAAAGGGAGTATTAAATTACGGGAAGCCACATCCAAGAGGTTACGGTACTTTTTCCAGAGTAATAAGAAAATACGTTAATGAAACCTCCATCTTATCTATCGAAGAGGCTATATATAAAATGACAGGGTTTCCCGCTCAAACACTGGGGCTAAAAGACAGAGGAATTTTAAAGGAAGGGCATTTTGCAGATATAACGATTTTTGATCAGGAAACAATCGCAGAGCAGGCAACGTTTACAAGCCCGCATAATTACTCTACAGGTATCAAGAATGTCTTGGTAAACGGCAAATTAACGATTAAGAACGGTAAGCACGAGAGCATTACGAATGGTGCTATCCTCAAGAAATAGATTTGAAACAGAAATATTTTTTAAGCAAAATGGGATTCGATTATCATATTGCTATTGATATTGAATTATACTACTATTTGAATGTGTTAAATCACTACTATATTTAATTGGGTTTTATACCTAAAAGGAGGTTTTTGTGTACAGTAAAAGACGGAATGTCAAAATGCATTTTTTATCCCTTATCGTTTCGCTGTTTGCTTTATCATCGATATTGGGATACACAGGTAACGCGAAAGCGGCAACAAGTGCAAGAGAATTAGAACAGTCTTTAACGCGTGTTTCGGAAGATGTCAAGCTGTCCGTTGTCTCCATCACAACAGTAAAAGTATTCAAACATCCTGCTGCGGGAGGATATCATGGTGATCAGTACGGGCGCGGACATGGTGATCAGTATGGACGTGGACATGGTAATGGCGGAGGTGGGCGTGACAGAAGGGGCGGTCCGTTCGATGATTTTTTTGACAAATTTATGCCAAAGGGGCCACCAAAGGGAGAGTTTAAATCACAGAGCCTTGGCTCCGGTGTAATAGTAAGAATTGACGGTGAAAAAGGATATATATTGACCAATAATCATGTTGTTGCAGAATCTGATGAATTAAAGGTTAAGCTCAGCGACAAGAGAGAATTTGATGCAGAAATTGTAGGCACAGACGAACAGACAGATTTAGCAGTGATAAAAATTGAAGGAAAGAATTTGATATCGGCAACGATGGGAGACTCTGAAAAATTGAGGCAAGGACAGTGGGCTATCGCTATCGGAAACCCTTTCGGCCTTACCCATACCGTTTCAGTTGGTGTTGTCAGTGCGATAGGTAGATCAGGTGTCGGCATTGCAAATTATGAGAATTTCATTCAAACTGACGCTGCGATTAATCCGGGAAACAGTGGCGGCCCATTATTAAATATCGATGGAGAGATTATAGGGATTAATACTGCGATTTTCACTCGCTCGGGTGGTTACCAGGGGATCGGGTTTGCCATACCTGTAAACATGGCAAAAGCGGTACTCAGAGATTTGATTGATAAAGGAAAAGTTACGAGAGGCTGGCTGGGTGTTGCCATTCAGAATATGGATGAATCACTTGCTGGGCAATTTGGCGTAGAGGTTACCGAAGGGGTGTTGATAAGTGACGTACAGGATGGTTCTCCTGCCAAGGACGCAGGCTTCGAAAGAGGTGATATCGTAATTGGTTATGATAATAGGGAAATAAGTGACGTCAATCGCTTGCGTAACTTCGTCGCCCAAACCGAGGTTGGCAAGGAGGTTAAAGTTAAAGTCTTGAGAAAAGAAAAAGAAACGATTTTGACCGTGAAAATAGGAGAACAACCATCAGACTTGTTTGCTTCAGGTAGAACATCTATTGGTAATGATCTGGGTATATCAGTACAGGATCTGACTGAAGAATTGGCTAAAAGTTTTGATTTTGAAGGTGAAACTGGTGTCGTTGTTACTGCTGTAGAACCTGCCAGTTCTGCTGCTCAGGCCGATGTGAAGGAAGGTGATTTAATAAAGGAAGTTAATAGAGAAAAAATTAATAATTTAGAAGAATTTAAAGTAGCATTGAAGGGTACTGGCAAAGGAAAGGATATTCTATTACTATTAAGAAGAGGTATGCATACACGTTTTGTGATAATTAAGAGTAAGTAGGGAAATATGTCTTACGATACCACAGAAGAAGCTATTATTTATTACAAATAAAAATTTAAGCCTCGTTACCAGAGTACGGTAACGAGGCTAATTTTTTGCTCAAGCTTGAGAATCCTCAAAAAGAGGCGAGAGGCTTTGTAGCCGTTTTATTATCGGTACCAGTTTTTCCAAAATATAATCGATCTCGTCTTCAGTATTGTACCTACTGAGACTAAATCTGATTGTGCCCCTGCTGGTAACAGGGGGGATTCCCATCGCCTGCAAGACGTGAGATGGTTCTGCGGAGCCTGTTGTGCAAGCGGAGCCTGATGAAGTTGCAATGCCTGCCATGTCGAGTAGAAGCAGAGTGGCCTCCCCTTCAACATATTCAAAGCTTACGCTACTCGTATTGGGTAGGCGCTCACTGTTTTCTCCGCTTATTACCACATGGGTAAGCTGGTCTTTGATACCTTTTTCCAGTTTATCCCGGAGACGCCTCACTTCGGTTTGCTCCTCTTTTACAAATTCTTCTGCTAAATCACAAGCCTTACCCAGCCCGATAATATAAGGGACGTTTTCTGTGCCGCTCCTTCTGTTATCTTCCTGGTGACCACCAATAATCAAGGGGTCAATTCTCACTCCTTTTCGTATGAACAGGACGCCAACACCTTTTGGTGCGTGAAGCTTGTGGCCTGACATTGACAAGAGGTCAATATGGCTGTTTTTGAGATCTACGGGGATCTTGCCAATTGCCTGAACCGCGTCACAGTGAAAAAGAACCCCTCTCTCTTTGACAATTTTACCGATTTTTTCTATCGGGAATATCACGCCGGTTTCATTATTTGCATGCATGATAGAAACAATAGCCGTATTATCTTTTATGGAATCTCTCAACTCATCTAGATCAAGCATTCCGTCTTTATCGACGCCAAGCTCCGTCACTTCGTAACCGTTCTTTCCAAAATATTTACATACATTCAAAACAGCCGGATGTTCTACTTTGGTTGTAATAACATGCTTTTTATCAGGATGTGCTTCTAACGAACAGTGTATGGCATAATTATTACTCTCTGTTCCACAACTCGTAAATACTATTTCAGAGGTTTCTGCTCCCAGAATGTTTGATACTCTTTCCCTGGCAAGATCCATCTTGCTTGCGACCTGTCTTCCAAAAGTATGTATACTCGACGGGTTGCCATAATATTCTTTAAAATACGGCAGCATCTCTTCCAGAACCTCATCGTCAACACGTGTTGTTGCATTATTATCAGCGTAAACTAGCTTCATACGTAAATCTCCATTTTAATATAAGTCGGTACGTCTATGTTCAAATAAAGGTATCTCTGATCTTACCTCTTCCAATAAATCTAAATCTATCTCTGCTATAACAACGTTTTCATTATCTTTGGCTTTTGCAAGGATTTTCCCCCATGGATCTACTATCATACTTTTTCCATAGCATGTTATATTATTTGGGCTGGTTCCTATCTGATTTGCGGCGACGACAAAAACCTGATTTTCAATGGCACGGGTCTTGACCAACGGTTCCCAGTGATATTCTCCGGTAGTGGACGTAAATGCAGAAGGGATAAAGATGATCTTCGCTCCATTTAACGCCAGCGACCTGTAAAGTTCGCAGAAACGCAAGTCATAACAAATGCTCATACCGACTTTTACGTTTCCCATATCAGCGGTAACTACCTTTGTACCTGCAACCACATTCTCCGATTCTTTATATCTTATCTTGCCCTGTATATCAACATCAAAAAGATGGATCTTTGAGTACTTTGCCACTATTTCACCATTTCGTCCAACTATTACGGATGTGTTATAAACCTTGTTCTTTCCTGCCTTTTCAAATATGCTTCCGCATATTATATAAATTCCATGCTTTAGTGCTTTATCCGATAAAGCATTAATCGTTTCGCCCGGTATATCTTCCGCATTTTCTACCATAACTTTTGTATGGCCACAGCAGTTAAACATCTCCGGCAAGACAACAATGTCCGCACTATTTTTAACGGCACTGTCAATAAACTTGCCAGCCAGTTTTAAGTTTCCCTCTTTGTCCTCATTTGAACAGAACTGGATGGCAGCAACAAGAAATTTACGTCCTAACTCATTTTTTGATTCACTCATTTAATATTTAAAATAAATAATTGACACTCATCACGCGCCAAAGTAGAATCCCTGACAGACTACTCTAAAATACACAGTTACGCTCCTCATTTTACCATAACGGGCAGCGCGTTCATATAATCTTTTCTTCTGCTCTCTGTGAGTCCAGGATTGAATACTTCTTTTTACTGTTTTTTGGTGAGATAAAAATGCTTAAAGAAAAAATTGGATTTGTTGGTGGTGGTAAGATGGGCGAAGCTCTGGCGAAAGGACTCCTCAGGGCGGGGCTGAGTTCCGCAAAAAACATTATTGTCAGTGATGTGGACAAAAACCGTTGTCAACTCTTTGAAGAAGAGACAGGTATAAAGACGACACAAGAGAATAGAGAAGTAACCGCCAATTCAGATCTCATAATTCTTGCCATCAAGCCTAACATTATGGGTGCTATTCTTGAAGAATTAAAAAGTGTTATCACCTCTGAACATTTAGTTGTCTCTATTGCGGCAGGGATTCCGTTAAACTTCATGGAATCTTCTTTAAATGACGGATGTCGGGTTGTCAGAGTTATGCCCAACACACCATGCCTTGTTGGAGAAACTGCAGCGGGATATGCCTTGGGGAATAATGCTACATTGAATGATGGGGAATTAGTCGGCCAGATACTTAATGCTGTAGGCAAATCATTTCTACTTGAGGAGAAATACCTCGATGCCGTTACGGGATTGAGCGGTAGCGGTCCGGCTTTCATTTATATGGTTATTGACGCATTGGCAGATGGAGGGGTTAAGATGGGTCTGCCAAGAGATATATCCACGGCGCTTGCGGCACAAACTACTTTTGGCGCGGCAAAGATGGTGTTGGAAACGGGCATGCACATAGGCGAGCTCAAAGACTCTGTCACCTCTCCGGGAGGAACAACGATAGAAGGGCTTCACGCGTTGGAAAAAGGCGGTCTCACGAATGCCCTGATAAATGCCGTTGAAGTTGCGACAAAAAAATCAAAAAGACTGGGCAAGGCATTTTCAAAACAGAAAAAATAA
>JAIQZR010000153.1 GCA_021777035.1 Candidatus Scalindua sp.
TCCGATTTTAATACTACACTAATTATTTTTCCTCCTTTTTGTCTCTCCAATGTTAAATTTATGCATAGGAAATTTAAAGTCGGCGGGGTAACATCCCCGCATCGCTATTAAGGCGGGGGTAACCCACCAACAAAAAATTTATTTTTTTTTGGGGGGTTTCCCCCCCATTTTTTGCTTTGTCGGGCTGTTAACCCGCCGACTTTAAATTTCCTATGCATAAATTTAACATTGGAGAGACAAAAAGGAGGAAAAATAATTAGTGTAGTATTAAAATCGGATCGACATGTAATTAATGAATAGAAATTGCACTTTATGAGGCCTTTATTGTAAAACGGCGGTGAGAAAAAATCAAGTTTTTTACCGTATTTTATTAACATGCAATACGTAATAATTGAAACATTGTTTGAAGCAAATGTATTGATTGAAACATGGTGTAAGGAGTATAATACCCGCCTAGCACATAGTGTCTGGTCGGCTTCCACTACGTTCCAACCGCCTGTAAGAAACTGACTCTAACTTTAGAAATGGCACAAATAACGGGTGATTCAAAACTAAAATATGAAATTACATGAACAGCGTATCAGAAAGCAGGAATATAATGAAAAGCAACCTATCACATAATACTGCACCTGTTAAAGTTAAAGTAAGCTATTCCTTCATGAAAATAATGACGGGATCTGACTTATCACTTAAACGATTGCCCCTTATGTCGGCAAAAAGCGCAAACCCCGGGCCAGTTGTCTGGCTCACGGCCTGTGGTCATGGTGACGAGGTATGCGGCATAGTTATTGTTCAAGAAATATTTAAAAATATCAGGAAAAGACTTTTATGCGGGTCAATTTACGCGTTTCCACTGATGAATCCCATAGGCTTTGAGACGGGCTCGCGCAATATTACGGTGAGCAGAGAGGATCTTAACAGATCTTTTCCCGGTAAGCTGACGGGCACTTTGGGAGAAAGGCTTGCAAATCGCATCTTTAGTACAATAATGGACACATCTCCCAGCCTTGTAATAGATCTCCATAATGACTGGATAAAATCTATTCCATACGCATTATTAGACCATAATCCGGGGCATTCTCATAAAGCAGCATATGATAAAACAAAAATCATTGCCCGGCAATCCGGCTTTGTCTCTATAGTGGATACCGATAAACTGATCAATACCCTTTCTTATAATCTTCTCTTGAACGACATTCCCTCACTGACGTTTGAACTATGTGAACCTTACCTTATTAACGAAAAAAATGTTAAATATGGATTGGACTCTATATCGAATATTCTGTCACATCTTGGTATGATAAAACCGTTGACAGAGCGCTTCAGTTACCCGACACCAGTTGCTTACAGAGCGGGTAAACTACTTAGATATACGGATAAACCATACAGTTCCAAGAGCGGCATTATCAGATTTATAGCTAAACCCGGAGAAGAGATCAGGAAAGGTCAGCCATTTGCCAAGATTGTAAACGCATTTGGAAAGCATCAGGAAACGATTATGGCGATTAATGATGCCATTGTCCTGGGCCATTCTGATTCATCCGTTGTTTTCCCCGGTATGCCTATAATGGCATTCGGCATAATCTGAAAAGAATTATATATTTTTATCCATTTTGTTAAAACGTTCCTCACTTGCTTTCAAAATAGCGTCTAACATTTCGGAGTACGAAATCCCTGCAAATTTAGCCATTTTTGCCAGGTGACCATCCCAACACCAACCTGGATTCGGATTTGCTTCAAGCAGTCTCGGTGTCCCTTTTGCGTCCAACCGCCAGTCAAACCTTGCATAATCGCGGCACTCAAGCCTTTCAAAAAGTTTAATACAGCTTGCCACCAGAAACCTATCTGTCTCTTCAGGTAAATTCGCTGGAACAGAATCAATCTTGCCGTATGGAGATTCCGGTTTCCATTTGGCTTCATATCCACAAATTTTTGGCAGGTCAGGTGGTAGTGTTGAATAGTCTTCCTTAATGATCGGAAGTGCTATATATGACCCGGGAGGATTGCCTATAATGCCGACGCTTACGTCTTCTCCCTCAAGAAATTCTTCTACAAGAATAGGCTTGTCATATCCCATATTTTTACGCACATGTAAAAGAGCGTTTTCCAACTCTTCTAAATTGTTGCAGACGCTATATTGGTTGATTCCAAAGCTGGAATCTCCGAAATTCGGCTTTACAATTACCGGGAATTCTATCTGCAATTCAATAAAATTCGTGTCTTCAGGATTGAGAATAAAGGCACGGGGAACGGGAATATCCATCTCTTTGGCAATTCCTCTGACCAGTGATTTGTCGTAACAATACGCAAGGCATTGGGGGGTTCCGCCCGTATATTTAATATTGAGGATTTCCAGCAAGGAAGGAACATGCAGTTCTTTTGTAGGGTCATTGTTGAGGCCTTCATCGCACAGATTGAAGACGAAATCAACTTTGTTTAAATTCTTACTGAGATCATTAATCAGCGTATCATGTTTATCGAAGTAGACAAAATTATATTCCTTTAATCCTGCTAACATCTTTTTCAATTCATTGATTGTGAAAAAGTCATCTTCATCAAAGCTCCCGCTGGGTTTTACTATGTCAAGTTTTCTGTGATCACCCATTGCCACGGCGATTATCTTCGCGACTTTCTGCCGCTTTATTACAGGAGTCCATTCTTTCCGGGCCGCGGAAGTAATAATAATACGTCTCTCCATCATCCCCAGATCCTGTTTTCTTTGCGAATCAGTAGACAGTTCGGCATGGAAATCTATGTCTACAAGTCCTGACTTTGTCAGCAGATCACTTACACTTTCTCTTGTGTAAAGTCTTTCCGCGTAGAATTGGTCTGCGATTACGCCTTTTCTTACATTGCTGATCACTTCTCGCGATATTAATCGTTCACCATCTGCCGATAGAGAACGCTCCCGGCACACAAAATAGCTCTTATTAATCCATTCCCAGCTCCGGGGCTGAAAGTTGTCTCTCATATAGCAACCGTCTGTAATATCTATAAGTAGTTTTCCGAATGGTTTAAGGAGCCGCATCACCTCTCGAAGAATGGCTATATCATCCTCAATTGTTTCAAAATAACCGAAACTATTGCCGGCTATGAGCACATAATCGAATTTATCGGAAGGAAATGGCATTTTCCTGGCATCTCCTTCTTTGAAGGTAACATCAAGCCCTTCTTTTCGATTGATTGATCTTGCTCTATTAATCAGATAATGGGAACGATCCAGTCCAAAGACATTTTTGAATCCGCATCTTGCCAATTCCAGGGAGTGACGGCCCTGTCCACAGCATAAATCCAGAATCACACTCTCTTTTGACGGGGACAATATACTCAGAAACAGATCGGTTTCGGTTTTAGTAACTGTACTATCTTCTACAACATCACCGTCAGTTCTTAAATAATTAGCATTAAAAATCTCTCTCCACCAATCAGCCTTGACATAACTTTCGAGATTTTCAACTGGGCCTATCGATTTCAATAGCCCTGCACTTCGTGGTTTGCCATTTTTAGATTTGATTTTCTTTATCGTCATTTATACGTTATTCTCCGAATGCATTTTAAAACTATCTGTGTAAATTGTTCGTATTGTATGATTGTATGTCAATCAACAGCTTCTTTGAACGAACATGAGCAGAGAAACCTTCGTTAGTTGGAAATTTATTATGATTGGATTAAGATCGTGAAGAAGGACATAAAGAGTACAACTCCAGGTTTTAGTACACGTAGAATGGTTAAATTATTCAAAAAGATTTTATCTGCATGCGAAAGGAAAACCACAGCGCATGCCCGCCACAATAGCAAGGGTTTCAAACCTTGCCATTGGGCGGAAATATCGCGCTGTTAAAGCCGCAAGTTTTTTATTCGATCTTCACTTCAATGGTCTTTGGTTTAACTTTTTCAGTCTTTGGAACCTCAAGATTCAGCATGCCATCTTTGAAGGTAGCTTTGACTTTAGACTCATCTACGTTCTCCGGAAGAGTGAAACTGCGAGTAAAGGATCCGTAATACCTTTCAACTCTATGGAACTTTTTGCCTTTTTCTTCCTTCTCATGCTTCCTCTCACCTTGCAAGGTGAGAACTCCATTGTCGACAGAAACCTTGACGTCCTCCTTTTTGACTTCGGGGATCTCTGCCTTAATGACAAACCCGCTCTCATTTTCCACGATGTCGACACGGGGAGACCAATCGCCGGTCCTCAACGCATCCTGACCTCCGCTTCGAGGCAAACCAACCTCTCTGTTATAACGGTCGAACACATCCTCAATCTCACGCCATGGATTCCATTTTACTAATGCCATAATAAACCTCCTTTATTTAACGGGGCAATTACTAAAGACAGACGGGAATAGCCCCGCATATACCCCTCCGCCTTCTCTGTTAACATTGTAACTGAAACAACAGTAAATACCAGTACACTATTTCTCTCTTATTATCAGCATTTTGAATGAAGATAAGAACATGCAGGTTCCTCTTATTTTTCATTATCACCCAAACACTCTTTATCTGTCAGAGACCTTCCGTTTCTTCGTTTCTGCCTGTACCTCTTTCTTCTTTGGGTTCACTTTAGCGTTGCTGACCTTCTTTGTGTCCGGTTTTCCAAAATTCTTTATCATCATTGTCCTTCCTTAAAAATTACTCTTTTATTACCGCAGTAAATCCGATATCTTCAATTGCAGTTATAATTTCGATATAACTGATCTCTTCTACATACGCCTTTATCGTTGCCTTTGCGTCTTTATAACTAACCTCAACGCCTTCAACACCATCGCATTTCCAGAGCGCTTCATTTACCTTCATTGCGTCTTTCTCATCAGTCATTCCAACAATAAGTAGTTTAATGTTCTCAATGACGTCTTCTTCGGCCTGCTCTTCAATCGACTCACTATCTTCGGGTTCATCATGCGGCTTGATTGTATCAGAGTAAAGAGTATCAACATCGCTTTCAATTGCCTTCTCCGCAGTAACAAGCGACACGCTCATTACTCCCACAAGGGCTATTGCCACTATCAAAAGATAACCAAGATTTCTATATTTTTTGCAGAACGCCTTTTTCTCTTTTCTCATGTTTTCCACCTTTTTTAAAAAGTAATGAATATAAAAGCACGTGATACACACCAGCAAGCCACATGCCAATTCTGTCAAAATCCCTATGTCGTTTTTTCGCCATAATTTATGTTTATGATCATATAATGTGTTCGCCTAAGGCAAGTGTTTAACACAAGAGTGATATGTCAATTTTGTCGGCAATTGGAACTATATTATTTGAAAGCACGCCATTATGGCGCATATCTTAGTGAGACTTCAATAAAATAGTGATTAAAACAACTCTCTTTACAGGAGCTGATGGTTTAACAGGGTATGCTCTGAAAATTCATCTTGAAACAGGATATTAATCAGGTAAACCATATATGCGCTGTGATGGAGGCTTGTGACTATAGTGTAATTTTGTCTCTGTTAAACGATATATTCCCGGAATATCACACTGCAAAGCTCAGAAATTATTAAAATTGAAGACCAGTGCCATTTGCATTGAAATCGCTAACCGCATCTTCTGAATGTTCATGGTGTGTCAATGCGCTTAAAACATCAAAAGGCATGGTTACATGGTCAGCACCTGAAAGGACGGCAGAACTTACCTCCGGAGGTGATTTGAGGCTAGCAGCAATTATCATGGTCTGGCTCCCCTGAAGCACCCTGCTTATCTCTGTAATGAGTGAAAGCCCCTCCCCTAACAATTTTGTTGCCCTGCTGACATAAACCGCTATATACCGAACGCCTGATTCCCTGGCAACAAAGGCCTGTGCAACACTGTAAACGGCAGTAATGCAGCATGGAATCTCCTGTGGAAGGTGTGGAATGGTTTGAAACCCCAATTCCGTAGGAGGAAGTTTTAGTACAAGCTGTTCACCTGCAATCTCATGTGCAAAGCAGGCCTCTTTCAACATCTCATCTTTGCACGTAGCAACAAGCTGATAAAATAGCAGGCCCGTGTTTAGTTCCGTAAGCTGCCGCAGTGTGTCGACAGCAGAAGAGCCGGAATTTGCCAGAAGAATCGGGTTGGTAGTAATTCCATGAACCCAGCCTAACTCTTTTGCCGCTTTCGCCTGTTTAATATCTGCCGTATCTATGAATATTGACATGTTTCTTCCCAACTTGTAAGGTAAAGCAAAAACAGATGAATGAGACAATAATAGAGTGCTTTTTCGTCCAGTATCAATCTCTATAACGTGTAGTCAATCCCTTTAAAAAGTTCCTGAGCAACTGATCACCGCACTCTTTATAGTGTCTCTGCCCTTCCTTTCTAAATAGAGCAGACAACTCAGACTTGGAAAGATTCATACCTGCCAGTTTTAAAGTACTGAGCATATCATCCTCTCTGAATTTAAGTGCAATCCTTAGTTTTTTCAAAATACCATTATTTGTCAACGGTGGTTCCTGTTCTTCTATATGCCCCGGCATCATCTCTCTCTTACCCCTTTTATGGATAATTAGACCGTCCAAAAATAGTCCCATAACCTCGTCGCTACAACTAACATACCCCTCCTCCTCTTCCTTTTTGAGAAGATCAATCAACTTGGGACTGGTAATTTCATGTTCAGACAGCTTAAAAATTTCTATCATAGTTGAGTTT
The DNA here is from genome assembly GCA_021777035.1 of Candidatus Scalindua sp. Classification (GTDB taxonomy): domain Bacteria; phylum Planctomycetota; class Brocadiia; order Brocadiales; family Scalinduaceae; genus Scalindua. The sequence goes on from JAIQZR010000153.1 coordinate 6,629, forward strand.
TTAATATCCAGGGCATACCGCAATCTTCTTAATATATCATTATTCGTCACTATTAACTCCTAAGGCCTAAAAGTGTTGCTACCGTACGGCAATCCAAAATATTCATGGATGAATGCCTTTCGATCGCCTTCATACTTTGTATATTGTACGAGCGTGTAAAGTTTTTGTTGATCTCGCTTGAGTTTCGCATCCAGAAAATCTTGGTCGAGTAGTTGTGGATGAATGCCGGAAACAATCTCAATCTTTAAAGGCGCACTGCCTAGTTCAATTACACCGTATCTGTCAAACATGTTCAAGACAGTTTCCAGTCTAAAATCATGCCCGCTTCTGAAGTGAATATTTTCCTTAAGCCAGTCAAGACCATACGCCGATATTTTTTCCGTGTTTTCTTCCAGAATGTGGTATACCCTCTGAAAATATTCTGAATCAGGATTGTTCCACTTGATAAAATTCATATGTGTTAGCAGATCATGTTCGTCGTATAACAGAGTACATAATGAATCCTTCCCGTCCCTACCGGCACGGCCAATTTCCTGGTAATAAGATTCAATAGATCCAGGCATATCCGCGTGGGTTACAAAACGAATATCCTCTTTGTCAATACCCATGCCAAATGCGTTTGTTGCTAATACGAGCGTATTCACCCCCCCCATAAATCGTTCCTGCACTCTGGAGCGCTGCACCCGTTCAAGGTTGCCATGGTAGCAAAGATGTGGGATTTTTCGTGCGCTTAATAGATCACTAAAGTTATTAAGTTGTTTTATCAGGGTAAAATAGACGATACCATTACCATCATATTTTTTTGTAATAGAAATAATATGTTCCAATTTCTCGTCATCATCGAATACCTTTTCAACCTCCAAATGTAAATTAGGGCGGTCTATTCCACCGTGAAATATTCTAACCTGACCTGCATCCAGGCAGAGGGCTTTAATGATGTCCTTTTGCACTTCCGGTGTGGCAGTAGCAGTAAGTGCAATCGTAGTAGGGTTGCCTAGTACCTGACGGAACTCTTGAATCCTAGTATAATCAGGGCGAAAATCATGCCCCCATTCGCTTATGCAGTGGGCCTCGTCAACCGCGAGAAGATCTATGCAACGCTCGGAAATAGCCTCAACAAAATCAGTTTTACGAAAACGCTCAGGAGTAACGTAAATAATCCTGTAACTTCCATTTTTAAGTGCCGCATATCGTGATTCCCTTTTCACACGCCCCAGTGAAGAGTTGATGTATGTCGCATCAATGCCACGATTTTCCAATGCATCTACCTGATCCTTCATCAACGCAATGAGGGGAGAAATTACGACCGTGAGACCCTCATTAATGAGAGCCGGTATTTGATAGCACAATGATTTACCAATACCTGTAGGCGCTACTACCAGGGCGTGTTTTCCTGCCAAAACATGCCTTACAATCTCTTCCTGTTTCCACAGAAACGATGTATAGCCAAAACAGTTTTCCAGAACCTTCAGAGGCTCCCTTTCAGCTAAAAGCAAAATGACTTCTCCATTGTTGAATTAAATTCTGTCAAAATACAAATTTTATATCATTGTGCTCTTTAAAAGCGTGGTAGATTTCATTACGATATGCTTCATCACCTACCACTACCTTTACATCAAAGCTTAAATATTTTCCGGTTTTACTGCTATTAGAATCACTAATTTGATATTCGCCATCTTGTATTATGTTCGCAACCGCATCATGTATGGATCCCCTATCACTTCCAATAACCTTATAAATCCATTCGCAAGGATAATCTATGCCGGATCCTTCATTGTCTCTTCTCTCGATCATGTAATATGCCTGTTCTTATATAAATTTTATCTTTACATTTTGCGTAAATAAATCTGCAATCCCAGCCCGCCAGAATCAGCACCCACATGGCCAAGCCGTTCAGACGCTCGTGTTTAGTAGTCTGTTAAGTGCGAAGAAGAAACGACGGTATAAGCTACCATCGCTTAAATGCTATGTTAGCAAAAAGAGATTAAGAATGGAATCCAGAAAAAAAATATTGAAACCACATGTGACTCAACGCTTAGCAACACTCATTCGGCCTGGATCTCCCCTATTCATAATTTAGTATACCAAACAAAAAAGTATAGTGTCCCCATAATTAATCAATCATCCTGGGTTATTGTTGGGGCATAGTTCCCTTTTTTTACCTGTTATAGCCTTCCATATTATTATGGTCAACAGTGAAGAGGTAGAAACTGATTCTGTTGAAATAGCAGAGAAGACAAAGATTGACGAAGAAGTTAAAAAAGCAATACTGCCCAACCCTGAACGTATTTTAAATGAGAGTAAAGTTGTAACTCCGGAAGATGCAGCACGGAAAGCTTTTATTGACCAAAGGGCACTAAGGAAATGAATAGTATTGACATTTATTAATCCACACTGTTGAATGGTAAATCTTGGAAAATATTAACATTTAAAAACGACAACTTTTGAATATTCTAAATTTCAAGTAGATACATTACTGTCCAAAAAAACCAAAAATATAATGAATAATTCAATAATTGCCAGAGGGATCAGGGTACATAATCTTGATAATATTGATATCGAAATCCCATTGCGTAAGTTGTCTGTCATAACCGGTGTCAGTGGGTCTGGCAAATCCAGCCTGGCCTTCGACACCTTATACGCTGAAGGACAGAGGAGATATGTTGAATCCTTTTCCGCCTATGCCCGCCAATTCCTGGAGAGGGTAGACAAACCGGATCTGGATCACATAGAAGGCATACCTCCCGCAATTGCAATTGAGCAGAAGAACCCTGTTAAGAATCGCCGATCCACGGTTGGAACAGCAACCGAGATAAATGATTATCTTAGACTCCTTTTTGCTCGCATAGGCAAAACTTACTGTACAAAATGTGAAGAGGTTGTCCAAAACGATACAATATTCCGGATCACAGACTGCGTTTTATCTCTTCCTGAAAGCACTAAATTCCTGGTCACATTTCCTCTTAGGATCAGCAAGAAGATCTCAAGTGACATGCAGGTTTCTGCTTTAAGGGAACGTGGCATAATAAGGATCCTTGCTGACGATACTATTATTGATATCTCTTCGACAGACAAGAGCTTTGATATCCGCAAATATGAGTCGGTTGCTGGAATAGTGGACAGATTAGTTGTAGGGAAAAAGATTAAGGGCCGCCTGACAGATAGTCTAGAGACTGCATATAGACTTGGTTCGGGATATTTAAGTATTATCTTTTTAAGTGGAGAGATTAAAGAAAGTAAAAAGAGAAAATCTTCCGGGAAAACCATCACAGGGGGAAAAAGTAAAACCATTTCAATAAATGGTGCAGAATGGACTGCAATGTCGTTCAGCAGTCACTTCCGTTGTAATAGTTGTGATATAGAATACAAGACCCCCACTCATCACTTGTTCTCCTTTAATAATCCTCTGGGAGCATGTAAAAAATGTCAGGGGTTCGGACATACTATCGAAATAGATATGGATCTTGTCGTGCCTGACAAAACAAAAACTCTGAATGAGGGGGCGATAGCGGTCTGGAACTCACCAGCCTATAGTATATTACTTGAAGAATTACAGGAAGCGGCACCGGCTCATAACCTTCCGCTTGATATACCTTTCAATAAATTAACAAAGAGCCAGTTAAAATTAGTAAATGAGGGGGCAGAAGAGTTCTATGGCATCAGCAAATTCTTTGACATGCTGGAAGAAAAAAAATATAAGATGCATGTCAGGGTGTTACTCAGTAAATATCGCTGTTATACCGTATGCTCTGAATGTAATGGCACCCGACTGAATCAGTCCGCTCATAATGTGAGAATAAATCAATATAACATAACAGACGTATGTAGTATGTCTATTGACGAAACACATAGTTTCTTTGATAAAATTAAGCTCTCAAAATACGAAGAAGAAGTTGGTAAACTTTTGCTGCTGGAGATAAAAAAGAGACTTGGTTACATGGTTAAAGTCGGATTGGAATATTTGACACTTGATAGAATGACAAGAACCCTGTCTGGTGGAGAGGCGCAGAGAGTAAACCTGACCACTTCGCTTGGCTCATCACTTGTCAACACACTATATATTCTCGATGAGCCAAGTATTGGCCTGCACCCGAGAGACACGAAACGTCTTATCGATATTCTGGTACAACTCAGGGACATAGGAAACACTGTAATTGTTGTAGAGCATGACAGAGATGTGATTAAATCTGCGGACTATCTCATAGATATCGGCCCCGGGGCGGGCAAAAATGGCGGCAATGTGGTTTATGCCGGAGATGTAAAAAAAATATCCGCTCGAAACGGTTCATTAACCGGACAGTATCTAAAGGGTAAAAAGCAAATTGAACTACCTGTGACAAGAAGAAAAATCACGCAAAGTAATATTGAGATTACAGGAGCTACCGAAAACAATCTGAAGAATATCGATGCCAGTTTTCCCCTCAATGTATTCACCTGTGTAACTGGTGTATCAGGTTCCGGCAAAAGCACTTTAATCCAGGATACTCTATACGGCGCCCTTAAAAAAAGTATGGGAGTTTATCACGGCCATGTAGGAAACCATAAAAGCCTGAACATCAACGGACACATAGATGATGTAATTATGGTTGATCAATCACCAATTGGCAGGACACCCAGATCAAATCCGATTACCTACGTAAAAGTATTTGATTATATAAGAAAAATATTTGCTTCAACGAGAGAAGCCCGATTGAATGGCTACACCCAAGGCTCCTTTTCTTTTAACGTTAAGGGCGGCAGGTGCGATTATTGTGAGGGCTGTGGCTATATAAAGGTAGACATGCAGTTTCTTGCCGATGTTTACGTGACCTGTGATCAGTGTCATGGTAAACGTTTCAGGAAGGACGTTCTGGAAGTTTGTTATAAAGACAAAAATATTCACGAAGTCCTGGAAATGACAGTAAGTGAGGCAATAACATTCTTTTCGAACAATAACAAGTATACACAATCACCGGAAATGAACAGCAGTTTATCAAAGGCGACATCACACATCAAAAAAGGGCTCAAGTACCTTGAAGACACAGGCTTAGGATACCTGAGATTGGGGCAACCTGCAACAACGCTCTCAGGGGGAGAAGCGCAACGATTGAAACTCGCAACTTATATGGCAAAAGGAAAACACGAAAAAATGCTTTTCATTTTTGACGAACCTACAACGGGCTTGCATTTTGATGACATCAGAAAACTGCTTGACTGCTTCCGGAAGCTGATCAATAACGGACATACAGTAATCGTCATTGAACATAATCTTGAAATATTAAAATGTGCAGATCATATCATTGACCTCGGGCCGGAAGGCGGAAAGGGAGGTGGATATATACTAGGTTGTGGCACGCCGGAGAAGATTGTAAAATTAAAAGTGTCACACACTGGAAAATATCTTAAAGAGTACGTATCGTAATAGCTCCTAACTTTTACGACAGATCCAACATTTTCTGAATGGCCTTCCTCGCCTCGACCGCTATATTTTCAGGAACTGTAACCACAAACTGAATATCTTCCAGGGACCACAATAGTTTTTCCAACGTATTTAGTTTCATATTAGGGCAATCAGATAACGGAGTAACAGGCATAAACTTTTTATCAGGATTTTCTTTCTTCATCCTGTGCAGGATACCTAACTCCGTCCCTATGACAAATTCCTTTGAATTACTGGTGTTCACATATTTTAAAATACCGGTTGTACTTGCAACATGATCTGCAAGCGCAATCACATCCGGAGTACACTCGGGGTGGACGACCACCTCAGCATCAGGGTGATCTGATTTCATTTTGACGATCTGCTCAGCTAGAATTCTGTGGTGAGTTGGGCAATAGCCCTCCCAATACATCATCTCACGATCCAGGCATGATGAGACATATGCTCCAAGACTCTTATCCGGTACAAATATTATCTCCACATCTTCAGGAATAGATGATACGATCTTCACTGCATTTGAAGAGGTACAACATATATCACTTTCTGCTTTAACTGCTGCCGTAGTATTCACGTAACATACCACTTTGGCATTTGGATAAAGCCTCTTTTTCTCTCTTAATTCCCGTGCCGTAATCATTGATGCCATCGGGCAGCCTGCATGTTCATCCGGCATAATAACGGTCTTATCCGGAGACAAAAGTGCGGCCGTCTCAGCCATAAAATGAACCCCACAAAAGACTATTAAATCCGCATCAGTCTTTGCCGCCTGCTGAGACAAACCAAGGGAGTCACCGACAAAATCAGCTACATCCTGAATCTCTCCACGTTGGTAATTGTGCGCAAGGATAACTGCGTTATGCTTCTTCTTCAGCTCAGAAATCTTTTCAATAATCGAATCAGACACAGTCTTATACTCCTATCTTATGGAAATTACATGATAAACCTGTCCAAACGTAACGTACAGAAACATTAAACACTCTTTATGATATTGCTATAGTGCGACCACAACATCCTGCATCTTCGTCAAGAATAACAGTTCCACCTAAGTTAAATAATTTATTACCCATTATCATTTAAATATTTTATTTTACAACAATTTTTTCTGTAACAGCTACATCCTCCTGTCATTACAAAACCTGCTGTATAGGAGTAAAGTGGAGCGAGTAGAATATATGACTTACCTGAATTGGGCGGTTTCTACTCGCCAGAATCAAAAAACACATTCTGGCAGACATTCTGGTATGGCAAAAGAAGCGTACGCAGAAACCTAACCGGATGACGCTGATTTTTTTATAATATCCTGAGAATTCAATAGAACTTTTTTCTCTTTTTCTTCATCGGATGCATGCTCTTTCTCAACTCACGAAATTTCCTAAATTGCGTCGCAGTTAATATTTTTCTCACTTCCAGTATACCCTCAAGTTTGAAATCAGCCTTCTTTAATAGTAAACCCTTTAGCTCATCATGGATTCTGTAGATCTTTTCCATGTTTAGCTCTTCATTTTGAAGTTCATTTCCAATTGCTTCTTTCTTTTCTCTTAGACGTCCTCGAAACTCACCTTCCTGCTCCCTATGGTTATTTCGGTGGGTCTCTAGCTGTTTTGTCTGTTCAGGACTTAAATTAAGCTGTTCGAAAATCGCTAACATTTTAGCCTTCATATTTCCACGCATCTCTTCATGTCTGTTGAAATCATCTTCATGCGGTTGAGAATATACATTTTGTGATAATAATATTACCCCGACAATACCGAGTGAATAGATAATTTGTCTTAATCCTGCGAATGATGTCAGCAAAGGAACTTGTTGGTTCTTGTAATGGTAATTCTTCTTCAATTTGCTCCCTTATCTTATGCCATATAGCATCAGGCAGACTATGTCTTTCCGCCTTGACGAATGGCTCAAAAGCTGTTTTTCTTGCTAAAAGCTCATGCTCCTTACAATCTCCGCAAATTGCCAAGTGTTCCTCAACCTGGATTTCTTGCTCTTTTCCCAACTGTCCATCCAGGTAATCTGTAAAAATGAGTTCTTGCACATCTTCACATTTCATTTTTCACCATCTCTTTTCTTAACGCTATAAGTTTTTCCCTGGCCCGTTTGAGTCTGGAACGAACTGTGTTAATATTAATATCTAATGATTCTGATATTTCCTGATAACTTAAACCTTCAATACTTCTTAATACGATACAAGCCCTTTGATCAGGACTAAGAGCTTTCAGTAATGTTGAGATGTTTTTTTCCTGCTGTTCTCTCTCAATTTTCTCACCTAAGGGATCAATGGCGTTATTAAGTCCATCAGTCTCTTCATACCGTGCCGTGTAATCTTTCTCCTTCGACATTTTCCTGGCATAGTCAATAGCCATGTTAACTGCTATCCTGTATACCCATGTTTTAAAGGACGATTTAAACATAAAACTCTTAAGCTTGCGGTAAACTGCAAGAAACACCTCTTGAGTAACCTCTTGTGCCTCATCCATATTATTAACAACTCTGAACGCAACGTTATAGACAAAGCACAAGCGGTTGTTTAACTACTACACAAAAAGGTGCGGCAATTGGGACAGGAGCAGGGGCCGCGCTGGGCACTGGTTTCGGTGCTTTAGCTGGCAATGCCAGCATGGGCGCTATGATTGGTGCGGGTGCAGGTGCATTGGAAGGAGCACTTGCCGGGGACTATGTAGACAAAAAGAGAGAAGAGACTGAATACGCACAGATACAAAGGCAGCTTTACATGGAGAGACAATCCAGATCCGGACGGGGACAAGCGGGAGGGGTCAAACCTTGATTTGTGATTTAGTTCTTGATACCATCTTCTTAATCTTACCATCTTTGGAAATCATTGATTTCACAATGGCTACTCGCCGACTTATGGATGAATAACCGAGACCAAACAATTTACCAATTTCCTGGT
>JAIQZR010000154.1 GCA_021777035.1 Candidatus Scalindua sp.
ACGACTATGGCTAACTCATTTTCAAACAATCAAGTCTCATACAACATTAAAGAACCAAACAGTAATACCGGAACCGTTCCACAGGAGATAAATAATAGACAGGAAACGCTACAGACAGGCAGAAACACAAATAGCCCAACCACAAAGGCCGATGTTATGTTTGAGTCGAAAGAGACACCTAATTATAAACTCGAAGACCTATTAATATCACCGGCTGTAAACAAAACGGTTCTTAGTAATCCCAATACGGATACACTACTAAAGCAAGGTGCAGTGCAGGCAGAAAACGATGGACTACTTACAACAAAAGCAGCATCTAAAACTGATACAGTTACTCTGGGAGTGGGGGCAGGTGTCAATGGGGAAATACCGGAGGCAATAGTAGGTCAGTCAAAAATGTCAATGGTGAACTCATCATCAAACAATCAGGTCTCATACAACATTAAAACACCAGGAAGTAGTATCGGGACTCTTCCACAGGAGATAAATACTAATCAAGAAATGCTACAGACAGACAGAAACACAAATAGTACAGCCCAGACAAAAGCAATTATCGATAAAACTCCAGGAATTTTTGATGTCGATACGACTATGGCCGAAGCTAATACTTCTAAATCATCGGACGATACAACCAACATCAGTAGTAACGGTATTAATATAAACGAAGCAACTGTACAAGCGAATATATCATCAAGCAACTCCTCTTTTGGAAATCAAAGTGAAGATCAACTTAATGGATTTTATATAAACCCCATTAATACAAGACAACAGATAGAACCAGAAATAAATTTCACAAATACCTTATCACAAATTAACAACTCCGCAATGGATGCTGAGTCATTAAGCAACGATATAGCAGACAATATTATTCAAAAGGCAAAATTATTTATGCAGGGAGGTAAATCGGAAGTTAAAATCCTGCTTAATCCGCAAGAACTTGGAAATCTTCAACTTGAATTTACGGCTGAAGGTGACAATTTAGATGCAAAGATCACTGTAGAAAGATCAGTAGTAAAGGAGGTTATTGAAAAAGATATTCAAAAATTAAGGGAGCTAATTTTTCATGCAGATATTGATGTAAGCAAGCTTGACGTATTTCTCCAGGAGAAAGGAAATGAAAAGTGGGGCTTTATGAATAAAGACTTTCAATCAGGTGCAAAAAACGATAGGACTCAAAATTTCCTGAATGAAGAGAGTGGATATTCTGAGGATGATGTAGATAAAGAGTCTATGGTTTATGATGCAGACTCAAGACAGATTAACTACTTAATGTAGAAAGGAGACAACAATAATGGAAATTTCCAGTGTTAGCAGTGACGTCGGTAAAGATGAGTTTCTACGTCTGTTTGTGGCCCAACTGAAAAACCAGAGTCCCATGGATCCATTAAAAGGGCATGAGTTCATAGCGCAACTGGCACAATTTAGTTCACTTGAACAGCTTACTAATCTCAATGCTTCTTTTTCAGACATGTTAAAATTTGAACAATTATTAGGAGAAGAAACGCTTAAACAGGACCAATTTTTAGGAATAGGTAATTTAATTGGGATGAATGCAGAGTATATTGATCCTGCATCTGAAACAGGTTCTTCTAAGGGTGTAATAAGCGGTATCACAACAAGAGATGATACAATTTACCTGGTAATGCAAAATAAGGAGATCCCTATATCTGAAGTAACTGGAATATTCCAATAATTAATATTTTTAATATATTACGAAAGGAGTTAGAAAAATGGCACTATCATCATTAACTGCAGGTATATCAGGTTTAAGATCAGCACAGACTTCACTTAACGTGATAGGTAATAATCTGGCAAATTTAAATACTTCAGGTTTTAAGACCTCACGGGTAAGTTTCACAGACGAACTATCACAGACAATCCGAGCGGCACAGGCACCTACCGGTTCCGTTGGCGGAAAGAATGCGATACAGGTTGGTATTGGTTCTGCTGTCGGGAGTATAGATACAAATTTTGCCCAAGGAAGCATTACACCAACAGGACGTCCGTTTGATCTTGCAATACAGGGTGAAGGGTTCTTTGTTGTTACAGATGGTTCTCAGGATTTTTATAGCAGAGTGGGCTCTTTCGGCCTTGATTTGAACAATGATCTTGTAGACTCCGGCACGGGTTTTAAAGTAAAAAACATCCTGGGTAGAAGTTTAAATCTTCCTGTCAACTCAATTGTGCCTGCAAAAGCTACAACATCAGTTTCTCTGGCGGGAAATCTGAATTCTAATCTAAATGGAGGTGCAGTCAATCAGATACTTCAGACTACCAGTGCATTTACCACTGGAGGTTCTACTCCTGCAGTTGCAGGTGATGGGCTAAACACTCTTGACCAGAATACAATACCATATGTCGCTGGAGATATTATTAAAATGGTGGGTACTGAGTCAGATGGTACAGATGTTAGTACAAGTTTCGTTTATGGGTCAGGCACTAACCAGAACGGTACTACATTAGGTGATCTTCAGGATTTTATAACGGCAAGCTTTGGTACCGCTACTGCTTCTCTGGATGCAAATGGGAATTTAGTTCTGACGTCAGACGCACCGGGAAAGTCAAACCTTTTAATGTCAATTTCAGACGGGTCTACAAACACCGGCATATCAGCTCTTCCAACCATTGATGTTAATGTGTCCGGAAGTGGTGAAACATATGTTACAACAACTCCTATCTTTGATACGCAAGGAACATCACATCCAATTACACTTACTTTTGAGAAATTAAGCCCTAATACCTGGGATGTTACGCCAACTATGAAAGCGGCTGACGGTTCTGTTGTTGATGGTATTTCAACCATCAGCTTCAACCAGAATGGTTCATATTCCGCTATTACAGGTACACCAACCTTAACCATAACTTTCTCTAATGGAAGTCCACAAACAGTAAATTTAGATTTGGGTGTATCTAACGCATTCAATGGTTTAACTCAATTCAGCGGTAATTCATCTGTTGCTACAACGAACCAGGACGGTTACGATGCAGGTTTCTATTTGTCATCAAATGTAAATCAGAATGGTACTATTGATGCACTATTCACAAATGGTCAGACAAAAAATATCGGCCAATTACAAATGGCTGCCTTTAGTAATCCTAATGGCTTATCCAAACAGGGAAATAATCTCTATGCACAGACAGCAGCTTCAGGTACATCTGTGCTTAGTACCGCGCTTTCCGGGAAGTTTGGTGCTATTGTCGGTGGTGCATTAGAAGCCTCCAATGTGGATATAGCAGAAGAGTTCACGAATCTGATTATCAGCCAAAGGTCATTCCAGGCTAATGCCAGGACTATCACAACAACAGATGAGATACTGCAGGAATTGGTTAATCTTGTAAGGTAATATAATTACGTTCAATTCCCCGTGAGATAGGTACAGTTCACCTACTCACGGGGATCTCTAAAGTCACTAAATAATTTTGTTCCGACCTCCAGACTTATCTCCAACCTGTTATTATGGTAATATTTTTCTACAGGATGTGGAAAAAATTATCATATACATCATTATAGCATTGAGAATTCAACAGTCCGCCCCCATCATTTTGTAATCTACAATCGGCCTAAGTAATGAAAACACGTAGCATTATAAGTTTGAAAAAATGTATTTGTATTTATTTAGTTTAAGTAACTTTTTGGCACAAATATAGCGTATAACAAAACATAGCGTTTACGTTATTTTAATAATCTCCATTTTGGAAGGTTTCAAGATACATATTAACTTAAACTAATAGAGGGGGCTTAAGATGATTAATGGAATTGAACTGGCAGCCTCAGGATTGGACGCTTATGGTAATGTACAGGAAGTTATAGCAAGGAACCTTGCAAATGCCAATACAGTCGGCTTTAAAAAGAATACAATCTCATTCAAAGCTGTTCTTTCACAAACTGAAGGCGTAGATACCAGCAGCCTCCAGGCAAATTACGGTGTTGATCACTCTAATGGCAGCCTCATTTATACCGGAAACACTTTAGATATAGCAGTTGATGGCGACGGCTTTTTTACTCTGGAGACAGATAAAGGTATGAGATATACAAGGAACGGACAATTTCAGCTTTCAAACAACGGTGAAATAATAACCTCGACCGGTTCAAAATTGCTGGGGCAGAGTGGGCCGTTGATAATGCCCAAGGGAGGAGTGAATATTGCCATTGATAAGAAAGGTGAAGTTCAAGTTGATGGCAAGAGTATCGGGAAGTTAATAATTACTAACTTTACAGATCTTAATTCACTGGTTGCTACAGGTGATTCCGCTTTTAAAGCCCCTATAGAAGCAATAAGCGATGATGGGGAGAAGAAATTCAAGGTTGCGCAGGGTTACCTGGAAAGGTCAAATGTAAATGTAGTTATGGAGATGGTTGACATGATAACTAACATGAGGAGCTATGAAGCAAGTAATAATGTCGTAAAGACTTTCAGCGACTTAATGGAACGTTTGATTTCTAATCAATCTAATATTTAATTCACAAACGAGTTTAGTAAAGGAGACCGAAACCATGATGAAAGCACTATATACGAGCGCAACCGGTATGAAGGCACACCAGTTCCTTCTCGATGCGATATCAAATAATCTGGCCAATGTTAACACGACAGGATACAAAAGAGTACAAGTTAATTTTCAGGATTTGTTATATGATAAATTTGTTGCTGCCGGCGCAGAATCTGCGCAAGGAATAGAAAATTCAACTGGCCTACAGGTTGGTAGTGGTGTTCGTGTTGTCTCAACTAATAAAGTCTTTAGCCAGGGTGTTCCGGAAAATACCGGCAGATCACTGGACATGGCAATCCAGGGTAACGGGTTCTTTCAAGTATCACATCCTGATGGAACCACGGTTTATTCACGTGATGGCACTTTTCAACTTAACAGTTCCGGAGAGATAGTAACGGCAGAAGGGCTCAAACTTGTGCCCTCTATTTCGGTAACGGCTGACGTAATAGGTGTCAGTATAGGATCCGACGGGACGGTTTCTGCTCAATCCCCAGACGGAAGTTCTCAATCATTAGGTACAATTGCCATTGCTACATTTCCAAATTCTGCAGGGTTGGAGAGTATGGGAAAAAATCTTTACAGAGAAACAACTGCATCAGGTACTCCTACAACTGGGACTCCAGGTCAAGCTGGTATTGGGGAGATTATGCAGGGGTTTCGAGAAAGTTCAAACGTTGAGGTTGTGTCTGAAATGGTCAACCTCATAGTCGCACAAAGAGCATACGAAACAAGTTCAAGGGCAATTAAGGCCAGCGATGACATGTTACAGACGACAAATCGTATTTCAGGGTAATATAAGATGAACTATCACACTGCCATTATAAAAGGAGTCCAGCAATGAAAACTAGAATATTATTGTTTTTTCTTATAAGTATGTTCGTATTAATTCCTGAAATAATAGCTAACAAGATTGAAGTAGATTTAATTCCTAGAGTAGTCCTGAAAGAAAAGACAATAACATTCAGCGATATTTCTACTGTAACCGGTGACGATGTGGATCTGGTAAATGAAATTAATAATATTGAAATTGGAATGACACCTTGGGCAAACAGTAACAGAAGAATTGCTCTGGATTTTTTAAAAATGCGTTTGAAGTCGTCAAACATAAGCATATCAGATGTGACCTTTATAAATGCTAAATCTGTAGTTGTTTCAGTTGAATCTACGAAGGTAACCGGGCATGAGATTGCGCAAAAAGCAAAAGAATATTTGTTAAATGCTTTACCGGAAGCTAGTAGGGAAATCACTGTAGAATTAGTAAGAACGCCTGGTGACAAATGGATACCAAGGAGTATTGACGAGATTGACTTTGACATTTCACTTCCGGATATAAGCAAGGATAGAGGGAATATAGATGTAATCGTCAGCGCAACCTCAGATGGCAAACGTTTTTTTAAAATACCTGTGTCGTTTAAAGTAAGGGTGTATGAATATGTCGCTGTCGCAAGAAGGAGAATAGGCCGTAACCAGCAATTAACTAAAGGAAATCTATCCATGGCCAGGAGGGAAACTACAAAAATACGAGGTTTTGCATTTTTTAGCATTAAAGACCTGGTGGGCATGGTGACAATCACATCAATTCAGCCAAACACCATACTTACAGAAAGTGTAGTTGAAATGCCGCCTACTATAAAGCAGGGCAGTATAGTAAAGTTGTTGATTCAGACAAGTGGATTTAGAATTGTTACCAAAGGGATGGCACAACAGACAGGATACACAGGCGAGGTAATAAAGGTAAAAAATATGGACTCAAAGAAGCTGCTTTATGGTGAAATTATTGATTCGAACAGTATCCGAATAGCTTTCTAATTATATAAGTTCTAACAATAAGAGGAACAAAGATGACAAAATCATTTACCACCTTCATTTTTAGATACATTATAGCCATAAGCGTTATTGCTGTGGTATGTGATTGTGTACTTGCCGATTCATTATGGGAAAAAAGGGCTACTGTGAACTATAACCTTTTTGATGACAATAGAGGAAAAAGGATCGGAGACATTGTTACTGTAACAGTATCTGAATCAACTGCCATTGGTAGTGATGAAGCATCAACTACTAATAATGCCAGTACTACTTCCGGATCAGTAGACAATGAAAAATTCTTTCGTGGAATACTAAAATCATTTTCAGAAGGACGTAATGCAAGGTTTAATGATAGGCCTCCCAATACTTTTGCAACAGGGTTTAATAATGATTTTAGCGGCAAAGGCACATATGATAGTAACAGGAGTGTAAATTTGACTATTACGGCAATGGTAGTGGAAGTACTTGATAATGGTAATCTGGTTCTTGAAGGCAAAAGAGATGTAAAAGTAAACAAGGAAAAGTATACCTTAAAACTTACGGGTATTGCCAGGCCTATTGATATAACGACAGATAACACAGTCGCATCAAGCAAGATGTCGAACGTAAAATTTGGGCTAGACGGGAAAGGCTGGCTGACCAGGGCAGGGTCAAAAGGCTGGCTCAATAGAGTTACGGATATGCTCTGGCCATTCTAAACTAATAGTAGATGTGAACGGAGATGGCACAAAAAATTTAATATAAAATTTTTCAAATAATAGAGGGATGGTGAATACTTTTCATCATCCCTCTATTATTTGAAAAGTAAAATGTAGGAAAAAATGAACACTATGTGTAGAAAATGACTACTACACTTTCCGCACGTCGGTGCACGATACCAGGCAGTTATGTAAGTTGCCTTTGTATAGGGAGTTATCATTGCTTGTAAATAGTTGGAATTTGGTACAAATATTGCGTAACTAACTATTAGGACAGTTTATGGCACATGTTATCTATGTAAATTGCATTTAAGGAACAGATTTATGTCTCGTTATTTATTAAGCGTTATGGTGTTCATTTTAACTTGCTTCTCTTCTACGTTTACATGCGTGCAGGCAGATATAACTACACGGATTAAAGACATTGCGAGTGTGCAGGGCATTCGAGACAACTATTTATTTGGTTATGGTCTGGTAATTGGCTTACAGGGATCAGGAGATAAGACTGAGTTCACAACCAAACTGGCTAAGAACGTATTCGAAAAACTTGGTGTGATTATGACGATTGCTGATTTTGATTCAAAGAATATTGCAAGTGTTCTCGTTACGGCAAATATTCAACCCTTTGCTAAACCCGGTGATAGAATGGACATACTGGTATCATCAATAGGTGATGCAAAAAGCCTGGAAGGTGGTGTACTCGTACACACTATGCTCCAGGGAATAGATAATGAAGTCTATGCAGTCGCACAAGGACCTATTTCCATCGGAGGCGGCTTCAGCGTAGGTGGGAAAGCCGCAAGCAAGAGAAAAAACATAGCAACAACAGCCAACATACCACAGGGTGCATTAGTTGAAAAGGAAATACCTGTGCACATTTTTCATGAGAATTCTATAAGATTAAGTTTACATGATAGTGATTTTACCACTTCACTTCGTATAATGGAGGTTGTTAATGCCATTTATCCTGATTCCGCACAAGCTATAAGTGCTGCGGAGGTAGAAATAACACCGCCCCCGGAATTTAGAACAATGGACAGGGTGACCACGTTTATTTCTAAGATAGAAGATTTGCCTATTACGCCGGACACGGTAGCCCGGGTTGTCATTAACGAGAGAACGGGAACAATCGTTGCCGGAGAGAATGTCAGGATCTCTACAGTAGCCGTGGCACATGGTAATCTCACTATAACGATAAGTGAAAAAACAGAAGCATCTCAACCCGGTTCGTTTGCTCCAACAAGTGCATCTACAAAGGAACTGGATCGAACAAGCATAGAGGTTGAAGAGGAAGAAGCAAGAATGCATATAATACCTGATGGTGTAAGTATTTCTGAAATTGCACGTGCATTAAATGTACTTGGCGTAACGCCAAGAGATCTTATGGCAATCTTTCAGGCAATTCACAGGGCTGGTGCCCTTCATGCAGAACTGGTAATTATGTAATACATTAATTTGCAACCTGACAGGGGAACTAAATGGAAGTACCGTTCAATAATGAATTCATAGCAAATTTTGCAAGAGCAGAAAGCTCAAAGAACATACTAAAAAATAAGCTTAAATCGTCATATGAACTGCAAAAAGCCACACAGAATTTTGAAGCAATAATGTTAAATATGATGCTCAAGGCAATGTGGAAGACTATACCGGAATCCGGCTTGTTTGAGAAAAATAGCTCTACCCAGATATATGAAGGTCTCATGCACTCTTCTCTTTCTGAAGAGATGGCAACTAATGGTGGTGGTTTGGGTATTGCAAAAGTGCTTTATCAACAACTTAGCAGAGAACAGAAATAGTAATAAAATCAAAGGACGGTACGAATTATCTTGGAAAATCTACTTAATAATCTGTCTGAGACATTAGGCAAGATGGTTATTACCTATAAAGACATACTTCAAACAGCACGGGTGAAGAAGGAGCACATAATTTCCGGAGATATCGACAAACTCGAATCAATTATTTATCAGGAACGAAACCTGGCAGAAAGTATTCTCCTCCTTGAAGAAAAAAGACGATATATTTTGAACTCAGTAAATCAGTCTCTAGGAAACAGTAGCAATTCTGCAAAGCTTAGCGAACTTATTGAACAGATTAGAGAGCCTTACAAAAGCAAACTGAGAAAGCAATACGACGTTATTCTGGAAATAATTACGAAAGTTGAAGAGATAAATAGGGTAAATACATCACTTACAAAATATTCACTTGAATATATTAATAACCTTATAAGATCAATATGTTCTGAGTCGCTTAACGATTCTACTTATCAACAATCAGGTAAATTAAATGAACCTGAGCTAAAAAGAATGTTGCTTGAAATTAATGCCTAGAGATTGTGCTTTAGATTACCTGTCTCGCAATGCTGAGACTGCAAAGAGAGCAATGGAATAATTTACATTCTTTTAAACAATAACCTGAGATAGACAAAATGGCCTCAACAGATTTATCAATTGGATTAAGCGGATTGTTGGTTTCACAGCGTGCCTTGCAAACTGCAGGGCACAATATTACCAACGCAAATACCCCCGGGTATAGCAGGCAGGTAGTTAATATAAGTGCAAACACTCCGAATGTTTCACCGTATGGACCTATCGGTGCAGGAGTAACGATAGATAGCATACAAAGAATTAAAGACGATATACTTGATTCTCAAATAAACAATTTTACATCTTTGCTTGGTAGTGCAGAGGTACAAAACGATACACTTCAAAATCTTGAAGCTATCTTTAATGAATTGTCTGAATTCAGCTTAAACAATATGATCGAAAAGTTTTTTGGGAGTATTCAGGAGTTGTCCACAAACCCGGAACTTCTCAGTCAAAGATATCAAATGTTACAAGATTCCATCAATATGACTACGAATAGTTTTCGTACACTGGATGAACAATTTATGGATCTTAAGGTCAATGTCAGTCAGATGGTGGAAACAAATGTTGCTGAACTAAACGGCATCACAAGCCAGATTGCGAATTTAAACAAACAGATAAGTACACTTGAGTTTGGTGGTACTAATAGTAATGCAAACGACATGTTGGATCAAAGGGGTGCACTCGTAAACAGATTAAGCAGGTTAGGTGATATCAGTGTGATAAAAAACAATCAAAACAATTCTATTGATCTGATGCTGGGCGGGGCTTTAGTCGTAAACGGAGGTAATTCAGAAACAATTACGACATCAATTACCGGGGAGGGAGTTGTTGAGATACATGGTCTGTCAACTGCGAATATAAATGGTGGCGAACTGAAAGGCCTGTTGGACTTGCAGAATATAACACTTCCTAAATATATGAATGATTTGGATACACTGGCAGCCAGCATTATTAAGGAAATAAACAACGTTCACAGTGAAGGTGTAGGTTTAAGTGGAGGATTTACTTCCTTAATCAGTACAAATGCCGTCAACAGTGCAGATGACTTGTTGACAAACACAGGACTCTCATTTGCGCCTTCCGTTAAAACATATACGACAGGTACGGTCACAAGCGCAGATAATGGAGACGGAACCACTACAGTTTCTGGGACAGGCACTTCATTCACTGGCAATGTAAAAGCAAACAACTTTATCAAGCTCAATGATGGAAACTTTTATAAAGTAACATCTGTTGATAGTGATACTCAATTGACCGTAAGCGGGGCACTTACTGATGCGACTTCTATATCAACTGACACAACAGACGGTAGTTTATATGTGACGGTTACTGACTCATCTAATGAGATTACAAAAACGAGTATAAGTATCGCTTCCGATGAAACGCTCAATACTCTGACAGCAAAAATTGCAAACATTGCAAATATTAATGCAACCGTTACTAATGATACTTTGGCAATCACCTCCGATAGCGGTTATAAATTTAGTTTTACAAAGGAATTGGATACCAATCCAGGCACTATTGGATCCTCCAAAGCTACTCTCTCCGGACAGTATTCAGGCAACGACAATGATGTTTTTACGCTAACTGTTCAGGATGCCGGAAGCGGTAGTGTGGGAACAGGTTCAGCACTGGTTCAGGTAACTGATGCAGCAGGCAATATCTTGGCAAATCTTGATATTGGGTCATCATATACTGTCGGCAGTTACTTGCAAATAGCAGACGGTGTGTCGGTAAGTTTCGATACGGGCAGTATTTCTGTAGGAAACAAACTGGCTATTGATGCTGTAAACGATCCGGATACCAGTAATGTACTTGCCTCCTTAGGCATGAACACCTTTTTTTCGGGTAATGATGCTTCATCTATCTCTGTAGCACAATATATCAAAGACGATGTGTCCAGAATAGCTGCAGCTTCCACCAGTTCACCGGGAGATAACACAAATGCACTGAGGATGGTCAATTTGCAGAATATTGCATCAACGAATAGAGCGACGTTCAGCGATTTTCTTCATAGCTCCGTAGCTCAACTGGGTATTGAAACAGCAGAAAAAGCCAGTGAAAAAGATAGTTTTGAATCACTACTTATCAATCTGGATAATCGTCGTCAAGAAACATCCGGAGTATCTATTGAAGAAGAGATGATAAATACCATCAGATTTCAACAGGCATTTCAGGCTTCTGCAAGATATATTTCTGTCATTACTGAGTTGAATAATGTACTCATGCAAATAAAATAAAAAGGACTTTTAAATATGACTACCAGGGTAAACCTAGCAACATTTGTGAATACTACACTTTCAAATGTACGGCAGAGTACGTCTAACATGAATAAACTTCAGGAGCAAATCTCTACTGGTAAGAAGGTCAACCGCCCTTCAGATGCCCCTGCCAGTGCAAGAAGGATCTTGAGCTTACGGGCAGAAGAAATGAGACTGGATAAATATTCCTCTAATATTCAGACGGCTAAAGAGTCATTAGATTATAATGCGTCAATTTTGCAGAACACATCAAATATATTACAAAGGATAACGGAATTAACAATGCAGGGTGTCAGTGATTCAACAGATCAGAGTGGGAAGAATATAATCGCATCCGAGATAAACCAGCTTCTGGAATCAGCAATACAGGGGTCTAACACATCACGAGCGGGACGTTATGTCTTTGCAGGCACAAAAACGACAACTGTACCATTTGAGACAACACGAAACTCAAATGGGGAAATATCTGCCGTAACATATAATGGAAACCGTGAAAAAATAGAATATCAGATTGGCCCGAGCGCGAACATAGTGACCAATCAAACAGGTGACGAAATATATACAGACAGCAGACTCTTTGACACAATTATTAAAATACGAGACAATCTTGCAAATGGAACAGTTTCCTTTGCAAGAAATGAATTAGATAATCTAGATAATGCATCCGTAGGGATTGTAAATGCTGTTGCTAAAGCAGGAAGTATTTCCAGTACGCTGGAACTCACTGGGAACAGGATTGCGGATACGAGACTTTCACTTAAGGAAGTATTGGCATCAGCAGAAAGTGCTGATTTAACCGAACTGGTTATGAAACTTAAAGAACAGGAAAATATTTTCCAGGCATCATTGGCTTCCGGCTCATATGTCTTTAATACGTCTATCCTGGATTATCTATAGCATAATCAACTCTTTTCAGATAATTGGTGAGCATGAGAAAATAGTTAGTTACCCGGCGTTAATTTTAATCAAGAATAAATGGAAAAATAGAATCTTAAAATTTTTCATAAAGGAGTAGATTTCAAGAAGAGATGACAATTGCAGTCACTCATACTATCCAAGTCTATTAGGGGAAAACATGTTATTAAAAACACGTCTGTTCGGAGAAATAGAAATTGAAGAGAAAGAAGTAATCAATTTCACGAAGCCTATTCTAGGCTTTGATGATTGCAGGCAATATGTTCTTGTAGAAAAGGAAGCCGTATTTCCAGTATTCTGGATACAGTCTATCGATAAGCCGGATGTCGCATTTCCGGATGTCTCTCCGTTTTCAGTTAGCGATGAGTATTCTATTAAAATACGGCCCCGTGATCTTAGTGATATTCAAGCAAGAAATACTGTTGATATCCTTGTTTTGACTATTCTGGTAGTACCTGAGATCACAACATCACTCAGGACTAATTTGAGAGCACCGATTATTTATAATCCGGTAGATAAAGTGGCTAAGCAGCTTATTCTTAATGATGACAAGTATCCAATCCAACATTATATATTGGATCAAGTAAGTTAAATATTAATTTGACAAATAACCAGAAGGGTAATAATGCTCGTACTTACAAGAAAATTAAATGAAAGCATAATAATTGGAGATGATGTGCAAATATCCGTTATAGAGATTAACAATAGTAATATCAAATTAGGCATTAATGCTCCAATGGATACGTCCATATACAGAGAAGAAGTATTTAAGAAGATTAGAGAAGAAAATGAATTTTCTTCCACCTCTGGCTTAATTGATTTTTCAGATTTTCCTAAAACTATAGTTTCTAAAAATTGAGAAAAAGGATAGAAAATAATTTTAGGCATGGTTTTAGCGCTTGTTAAAGAAGAAGTTTATGAAGCTTCATGAATTATTCACAAGATGCAAAAAACAGAAGAGAAGCTATACCGAATACATACACGTTGCTTTTAAAAGCATAAACAATATTTACTCTAACCGGAATCTAAATTGTATACGATAAAGGAGACTTTATGAACACACCGGATGATACTTTAACAAATATTGACTTTTTAGAAGTAGAGTCTGTTGCCTTATTAAATGAAACTGGTACGAGTTTAGCCAAAGCTGGAGAGATGCAAAAGGCTGAAGAAAACTTCTTAAAAGCAATTGAAATAGATCCTCATTACCCCAAGAGTTACCATAACCTTGGAATACTTCAAGCTGCTCAGCAAAGGACAAAAGATGCAGTTAAAAATCTGGAAAAACTAATTGAACTGGAACCGGATAATGCGGAACACCATTGCAATATTGGAATTGTATATTTTCTCGAAGGATCTTATTATGAGTCTGAAATGTTTTTTTCAAAAGCACTGGAAATAGATAATGATTATCCTGACGCCATGTTTAATTTGGGAAAATTGCTTTTTAACCTGGAAAGAACGGATGAAGCATTATCACTGATTGAACGGTTTCATAATACCGACAAATTGAATACAGAAGCGATGGATGTTTTGGGAATGTGTTTCCTGAGAAAGAACGACAGGGAGAAAGCAAGGTTTTTTTGGGAAAAGGCTTTAGATATTGATCCCGGCCTTTCTCAGGTAAGAAATAGATTACAGGAACTCTAATGTGTCTGGCCTTCAATTTTTGAGGAAAATCATGACTAATATTGCAGTAGTTGGAACAGGGTATTGGGGTAAGAACTTGGTTCGTAATTTTAATGAATTGGGTGTGCTTCATACTATTTGTGACAGTAATTCTGATACCCTTCAATCGTTTCAGGAAAAATATCCTGGGATAGAATTCCAATGTTCATTTCAGACTGTACTTCAGGATCCGGCTATAGATGCCATTGTTATTGCCACACCGGCAGAGACCCACTTTGAAATGGCCAAAGCGACTTTGCTTGCCAACAAACATGTTTTTGTGGAGAAACCGTTGGCCCTGTTCGCAAGTGAAGCTGAGGAGCTACAGCAACTGGCCATACGCCAGAACCTGAAATTGATGATTGGACACATCCTGCTCTACCACCCCGCAATAACAAAATTAAAAGAGATCATAAACTCAGGTGAATTAGGGAAAATTAACTATATCTATTCAAATCGTCTGAACCTTGGCAAGATTCGCAGTGAAGAGAACATATTGTGGAGCTTTGCCCCACATGACATTTCAGCTATGCTCTACCTGTTAGATGAAATGCCTTATCAGGTTATTGCTCAGGGAGGCAATTATTTAAACCAGGATATTACAGACGTAACGATGACGATGCTTTCATTTAAAAGCGGTGTTCAAGGGCATATATTTGTCAGTTGGCTTCACCCTGACAAAGAGCAGAAATTAATAGTAGTCGGTGATAAAAAGATGGCAGTGTTTAACGATACTGTTATACATGGCAAATTGCAGATACACGATAAAGGCGTTGATTGGATAAACCGGCAACCTGTTCCACGAAAAAACGGGATCACTTTTGTGCCAATAGATACTAGTGAACCACTCAAGGCGGAATGTGAACATTTCTTGTGTTGTATAAAAGCAGATAGAACTCCAAAATCTGACGGTATTAACGGAATAAGAGTTTTAACGGTTCTAAACGCCTGCCAGGATTCTCTTGAACACCATGGTTCTACAGTCAAGCTTAACGGGAATAATCAACCGAAACCTTTTTTTTCTCATGAAACAGCAATGGTTGATGCTGAAAGTGTGATCGGCAAAGGTACTAAGATATGGCATTTCAGTCATGTAATGCCTGGAGCACAAGTTGGTAGTAATTGTAATATCGGCCAGAATGTCGTTATCTCTCCGGATGTAAAGATTGGTAATAATGTTAAAATACAGAATAACGTCTCTGTCTATTCAGGAGTTATCATTGAAGATGACGTATTTTGTGGCCCTTCTATGGTATTTACAAATGTCATAAACCCTCGCAGTCATATTTCAAGGAAAGATGAGTTCATGATCACGCGTGTAAAAAATGGCGCTACTATAGGGGCCAATTCTACCATCGTTTGTGGTAATACCATAGGTAGCTACGCCTTTATTGGAGCGGGTGCCGTAGTTACGAAAGATATACCAAATCATGCTCTGGTACTGGGGAACCCGGCAAAAATTTCAGGATGGGTTTGTGAATGCAGCAATCGCCTTGATTTTCAAAATGGTAAAGCCACCTGCAACAAATGCAATAATCAATATAGAAAAACTAAGGATGGAATAAGATGCTGCAAATGCAAATGCCACGGAGAAAAAGATAATTCCGATTCACATAATGGCAGTTATCATTACGATAACTGCGAAGAAGCTGACATCAATAATCTTAAAGAAGAGTTGAGGTTTCCACGCGTTGTAGATGTCTGCTCAGTATCTTAGCCCTAATTTTATGCATAGGAAATTCAATGTTTTGGTAGGAGCCGTCTCCCGACGGCGAGCGTAAGCGTTTAAACGCGATGATTCGGTCGCCAACCCGCCCGAACGTACTGTTCGGTACGGGCGGGCTGGAGTTGGCTCCTACCGGCGTATTTATGCCGAACCCTTAACTTGTATTTTTGTACTCTACTATGATACAGGACAATTTTAAAAAGAATAATATACTGAATGAAGGTGAAACACTATTTGCTGATGGTAAGATTGAAGAAGCGGAAGGGTGTTTTCTGTCTATAGTAGAAAACGACACAAACAACAAAGAGGCGTACAACAACCTCGGCGTAATTGCCTTTCATAAGGATGAAACAGAAAGGGCGGCTGATTATTTTAGCAGATCTATAGAAATAGACCCACTATACAAAGATGCTATTGTAAATTATATTGATTTGCTCAGGAAATTAGACCAATTACATATAGCAGAGCCTCTTCTGAAAAAAATCATAGAAATAAATCCGGACGACAAAGAAATCCATCAGCTTCTGGAAGATATACGACTTGCCACCAAATTCCAACTTAAAATTGCCGTTTTGTGTATCCCTGGTCTGGAATCATTTATGGGAGATATTGTCAATTTCCTGAAAAACAAATATGAGGTTAAGACCTGCTACACAAATAATCGCCAGGAGATTTTATCTACTATTGAATGGGCTGATTTTGTATGGTTAGAATGGGCAAATCAGTTGACAATATTTGTTACACAGGAAATAAATGAACTTAAATCGAAAATTGTAGTTTGTAGATTGCATGGATACGAAGTATTTACTGAAATGCCGCAACAGATTAACTGGGATTTTATAGACAAATTGATATTCGTCTCAAATCACAAACAAGAAATATTCCAAAAACAGTTTCATCACGTTCAAGTTGATCAGACAGTAATTCGAAATGGTGTGGTAACAAACAAGTACATTGTTCCTGAAAAAAAAGAAAACACAAAAAAACTGTTGTTATTAGGGCATATCAATTACAGGAAAGGACTTCCTTTACTGATTCAGTTTTATAATGAACTTTTAAAGCTAGATCCGGAATTTCATCTTTATATTCGTGGCGATTGGCAGGATTTGAGATATAAAATAGCGGTAATGACCATGATAGATGAATTGAAACTGAGTGAGAAAATAACTTTTGTTGAAGAATGGATAGATGACTTGAATGCATGGCTCGCAGACAAATCGCATATTTTAAGCTTTTCCATTGAAGAGTCGTTTCATTACTCGATCGGAAACTGCATGGCGGCAGGGTTAAAACCTGTCATTCACGCATGGACTGATAGCCGCAAGATTTGGCCTGATAAATTCATTTTTAATGATGTTCAAACCTTTCTGAATATCATGCTGGATAAAACCTATGAGCCTGAGCAATACCGCAACCTGTTGTCTGAAAACAGACTGACCTCCTTGACCCAGACGGAAAACATTGAAAACATGATCAATGGACTTGTGAATAGAAGCGTTCTTTCATCAGATAGAATACTTTCACAAAATAGAAGTAAAAATCAAAATACCAATAATATTTTAAAGCCACTGCCCCCCGACAAAACAAAACAGCTAGTCGATTTTGAAGTTAAACCGAAAGAGACTGAATTCCTTCCAGAAAGCCGACTGGATCCAGGGAAAGAAATAATTCAATTAAGGAACAATTACGTAAAAAACCAGAGAGTTGGGCTGCTCCTGAAACACGATGAAAGCATACACGATTATATGGATTTAGAATATGCACTGCAAACCTTTGAGGAGACAATGTCTCGGGAGACTCTGTTATTCCGCGTACAGACAAGCTTTCATCAAATTATAACATCATATTTCAATACGCTATCTATTCCTCAAAATGAAGTTAATAATATTATAGCTTTACTAAAAAAACTTGAATCTGACTGGAAAGTTAAAACCCGGATGAGCTTTAATTCAAACGAGTCATCTATTTTTCAAGTTTTCCACTTTATTAAAACTAACTTGCCAGTATCAAAACAGGATAAAACGATACGATTAAATTCTATTGATAATGTATTCAGGTCAGAGTTTATAACAGATTTTATTAAGGATGTTTATTTGACACTTGCTGAATGTTTTAGAGGATTATTTAAAAATCAGAAAATATCATTATTCTTGATTCACGGCAGTATGAGTACACTGGATTTTACGCCATTCAGTGATATAGATACACAACTGTTTCTTACTGATGATGTGTTCTCTTCTCACGAATCTATAAAAAAAACTGCCATAATAATATCAAAACAAACAGCATATTTGAAGGTTTTTGACTCTCTCCAACATCACGGATTCTTTATATCCACTGATCTTGATCGTTCTGCTTATCCTCAAGCTTTTCTTCCGTTTGCTGCCATGGAGAATGGCGTAGCTATTCTGGGCAATCAAGAGCAGAAGTTTATGGAGAGATCATCAGATTTCGAAAACAAAAGTGCGGTATGGAATTTATGCCATTTCTTCAGAGACTCTTTTTTAAATGAGGTAATTCCGGAAACACCATTTGATATGAAACGTTATATCAGTCGGTTTGCGATGCTACCAGTACTATACCTGGAATTATTTGAAAATATATATCCATACAAAAGAGATTCCTTTACGATTGCACCTCAATACATCGAGCAGGGTCTATGGGACGTGTATGAAACTGTCCGTATCGCAAGAGATAAATGGAATCCAAATCTTCTGATGAGATTCAATTCATCTTTTTACAAAAAAGTCTTCAATTTCTCAGAAATGA
This sequence comes from Candidatus Scalindua sp., assembly GCA_021777035.1. Classification (GTDB taxonomy): domain Bacteria; phylum Planctomycetota; class Brocadiia; order Brocadiales; family Scalinduaceae; genus Scalindua. The sequence goes on from JAIQZR010000154.1 coordinate 18,698, forward strand.
TGCTGAATCGTCTAAAGGAGCTTGATAATGGATAGCCCATCAATACAATTTACCAGAGACATCACGAATATTGGTTTTGAAGATTATAGTGCCGTTATAGACCACTATATCGAGCACATAAGAGATCTTTCCTATGTTAAGTCCGTTTATCAAATGGGTTCAATAAAGGATCCTGGGATTTCCGATTTAGATCTGGTAGTTGTAGTGGAAGATTGTTATGACCCGTTGAAAATAAATCTTCTGAGTGTGTTTAGAAATAGTATTCACGACAAAGCAAAGGATATATTTCTCCATGATATTTATCTGTATGACCAACACTCGTTCAAGCAAATTTTGTACTCCAACTATTGTGATAATATTAAACTGATACATGGAGTTGACCAGAAGATGAGCATCCCAGATCGATTGGAACGAGAAGTTCTCTCAATGCAGTTCATTTTTGATTTTGTGGCGTCCAGGTTAGTCCAGTTTCAACAATTCCTTGCAAGTGGTCGAATAAGTCAGCGTGGTATTTTAGTTCGGGTTTCTTCAATAAAGCACAGCTATTCTCTTCTAAAAAGGCTCGGAATCGAAGATTCTGAGATCGAAGATTTTATTGCCAAAGTTGAGAAAATGAGAAGAGAATACGAAAAAGTTAGCGACAGCGAAATTCAAGATACATTTCTGGCCTCATTTTATTTTTTTAGTAAAATCGTTCATCTGGCCTCAAGATATTTTGTTGGAAAATATCTCAACTTTCATACAGTTCCTGACGCCAGTAACAGACTCAAGTTTAACAGCCACTTCACCGTTAAGTTTGTTGATAATGCTCCTGATTATTACAAAATAGTAAAAAATGAACCAACCGTATATTACCCCAGAGAGGTTTTCTTTCACTATCTTGCTTATATAGAGAGCAAAAGTCTGTTTGCGGAAATGGCAAAGTATCATCTCTGCTTTTCGGGAGATGAAAGTTATGATATTAGTGAAAACTATACCAATACATTATATAAAAGACTTGAGATCCTGTCCGATCATCTGTCATTCTTAGATCTAAATAAAGCTGACTTTTCAATGCGGGGGATTCCAGGGTTTATGATATCCAAGGATACTGACAGAAAATCAAAAATATTCAAAAGTCATTCGTCTGGCAGGTTAGAAATGAATATACCTTCTCCGGTACAAAGCATCCATAATAAGACTCTTGACAGATCTGTTCAAGCTGAATCGCTTGCCAGAATAAAATCTTACTGTGATTTTAGCGTTGATAGCCTGGATTTTGACATGAAATTATATGAACAATGGGTATTTACATTTTTCCCTGAATGGCAAAAAAGATATGGTCATATTTTGAACAAGAAAATAGTTGAACTCTTTGTGACATTTCAACTATTAGGGTTGCAGGTGGAGGATGAATATCTTGATGCTGCCGGCGGCATCAATACATACGCCGACAGGATTAAATGTAAAAACAGATATCTGCAGGGATATGCTGTTTCCAGCGAGCTAAGATCCTTCCTCGGACCTGAGATTGACTACATTCAAGGGGATGCTGCTAAGATAGATTTACCTGATGAAAGTGTGACCAAGATTTCAAGTCATCATTCATTTGAACATTTCCAGGGTAATGCCGATTCTGATTTTATTAAAGAGAGTCAGAGATTAATGCAAGTCGGTGGGAAATGCTGTATTATACCGATATTCATTGCAGATAAATATACGGAAGTTACCAGGACAAGTAGGCCTGAATGCCATTATGATAAGGACTCTACATATCTCGTAGACTCTACCGCTAGAATTACGGGAGGGGAGACGTGTGGCGACTACGCACGAATATATGATATTCCTTCATTTAAAAAAAGGGTTGTTGACCAGATAGACAGAGAAAAGTTCAACGTATCTCTTTCCGAGATAACTATAGATGGTAATACTGTCCCGGATTTCAGATTACAATGCCACGAAGGAATAACGGAGGTGAACTACCCGTATAGAGCTTTAACCATTGAGCGGATTCACTAATGTTTAACCGATGCTTTAAGCTGAACAATATTGGTTTTTGCTTTGATTATCTGATTTATGACTGTTAATAATCTCAATAAACTTCTCTGCACTTCTCTTCCATGTAAGTTCTTTCAGATCATTTCCTGCACGTAATCCGTATGAGTTTGATTTCTCTCTGTTTTGATAAGCCCATTCCAGATGGTTAACGGTTTCATCTAAATCAGGATCATCCCATGTCGCAATTCTGTTTCCATTTTTGTTAATATCTATCTTTTTCATATTTTCTACCATAATAGAGTTATCTTTGTTGATAACATCTCGATGTCCGCTGCTGTAGGATGCAATTACCGGTTTGCCACAAGCCATATATTCCATGAGAACGAGGTTAGTGCCGCCTTCACACCTGTTTGGAAACAGGCCAATATCTGTGTTCTTATATATTTTTGCCATAAGAGCATTAGGGCGTGGCAACATCGTTATGACCCGATTGAGATCCAGGCCATTGTCATGTAAAACTGTGCTTATTGCCGTTTTATAATCCTTCGATTTAACTTCATATTTAATATATTGGGAAGCTGCCATGGTATTCATGCTGTCTCCCCACATGTTATACCATGAGTTTACGAGCATGACATCCTTATGTCTGTCCTGTAGGATTTTGCATGCCTTTATAACAATATCCTGCCCTTTGCGGATTTCGAATTTACCACCTGAAAAGATTACAAACCGGTCTTTGAAAATCTCTTTTTCCGAATGATGAGAGTTAAATATCTGCTGGTCTACTCCCTGTATTACGGTTGTTACATTATCGAGTCCATGGCTTCTAAGGACTTCCTCACACCATTTTGATCCTGTTACTACAATGTCAAAGTTATCTTTTCCATTCTGAATATACTCCCGTTTAAGTATGTTCTCTTCAAAAAAGGTGTATCCTGCCTTGAAAGATCCTTCTATTTTAGGGCCCCATGGCATCAGGGAATGATTGACTATTGCCTGTAAAACAGGTTCTTCCACCTGTATGTTCTCACCACTATTGATCTTTCCGGCTTCTGTCTCACTTATTAACTTACTTTTGAGGAAATGATATTCATATTCATCACCAATATCTTCAACACTAAAGTTCTCAGTAATATATTTTGTATCCGTAATATTTGATATCTCTTTGACAAGGTATTTCCCACAGACACCCCAACCAAAATTATTTCCCCTTGGTAAAATCAAATAGATCATAATACAACATGTCCTAAAAAGTAACTTACTTAAATATTAAGTGCTCATGCCCCTTAAAAGTACAATAGAGCATGATGATTGGATTACAGAAAGCATTTCCTTATTAAATAGCTGAGATTTCGAATACACTATTTATCGTCTGCAGCTGATTGAAACCACTTTGCCACAAATCGTTTTCTGTTTCCTGACATTATCTCTTCCCTGGTGATGTTCTTGCCAAAATAATTTATTGAAAGGCCCTCATTTTGAGACGCACCCCAATGGTGTTCGAAGCCTTTTACCGGGACAGCATAACAGGCCAGATCTGCCTGCATAATCTGTAATCCCATGTCCCACTCTTCATAAAAACATGGGCTGAATTGCACATCAAACATCAGGTGATGTTTGAGATATCTTTCAAGGTGGATAGCAAACAGGAAACCGGAAACATCATGCGTTTGTACTGGCTCGTTGAATGTTCCTTTTTCAAAATACTTAATAACACTGAGATTCTTAAAATCAAGGTGCGTGCCCTGTGGGCCGACAATGACGGCCTTGTCCAGACTATAAAGATGCGACTCCAATTGCTCCACTGCCGATGGGAGAATATGGATATCTGCGTTTAGTATAAAAGCGCATCGTCCTTCTGCCATGTTAATACCAATATTCCATGAACGACTCACTCCGGCATTTAAATTATTAAAACAGTATTTGTCTATGCGCGGATGATTATGAAGCTTATCAAATACTTCAATGCTGTTGAAAATACAGATAACCTCACCGGGTATATTCTCAAGATCACTTAGCAATGTATTAATATTGTAAGGGCTATGTGCAGAAAAATCTAAGACCGGTATTATGAAACTACGTGATATTTCCGGTTTTATCGAAATTTTTTCCATGGTTATATTTTAAAAAATTATTGCGAAATAGAATAAAAACAGTTTAGTGTGGTCATGCCACAACAGAAACAGATTACATGTTTCGCTTATCTACTTAAGGTTTCTGCTGTATGAATGACCAGTAAATATCTGTTCCGTCTTTAAGTTGAATCGGGATATTCATGACGTCTAATATGTTGAACCCGGAGCGCTCAATCAGGTTGACCCACATGCTTTTTCCCAAAACACTATAATGGTTTTTATTATTTTGATGATTACTTATGGTGTCTGGAGAGGGAACCTCAATATAAAGATAGCTTTTCCGTTTAAGCACTCTGAATAACTCTGCCAATGTAAAATAAGGAAAAATACTATGTTCCAGACAATGTCTGCACCATATAAAATCAAAACTTTCGTTATCAAACTCCAGAAAAGACTGATCCATTTCATATACTTCATATCCACCTCTTTTGCATATCGCAAAATCGCCATTATTTAATGTAATGCCGACAGAACTTAGCCCTTTGCTTTTGAAGAGTTCTAAGGCGACTCCCTGGCCGCATCCTACATCCAACACTTTACTATTTTCCGGTAATGAATATTTGTTCAAAAATATGTCTAACATTTTTTCTGTTGTTGCTGAATGTATACTGCTTATTTGTTCCGGATAAGTTTCTCCTTTTACTTTTTCCAGGAAATTCTCAAATCTCTGTATCTTTAAACTTTCTGGTTTGACCTGTTTTTCACGGAAAATCACATTATTCCATTTCGACACAAAATTCTCTCTGTTATTCTGCATTATCTCCTTCCTGGCTATATTTTTACCAAAGTAATTCACAGAAAGATCCTCATCATGAGATGCACCCCAATGGTGTTCAAAATCGTTTATAGGGACAGCATAACAGGCAAGACCTGTATGCATAACTTGTAATCCCATGTCCCACTCTTCATAAAAACACGGACTGAATTGCACATCAAACATCAAGCGATGCTTGAGATATCTTTCAAGGTGAATAGCAAACAGGAAACCTGAAACTGCATGTACCTGTACCGGTTCGTTGAAATTTCCTTTCTCAAAATACCTTGCATCACAAAGTTTTTGATAATCAATAATCGCGCCCTGTGGGCCTGCTAAAACGGCCTTGTCCAGGCGAAAGAGATACGACTCTAATTGCTCCACTGCTGTTGGGCTGATATGGACATCTGCATTTAGCACAAACACACATCTTCCTTCGGCAAGATTAATACCAATATTCCATGAACGGCTTACACCGGCATTTAAATTATTAAAACAGTATTTGTCTATACGTGGATGACTATGAAGTTTACCAAACATTTCAAAACTATTGAAAATACAGATAACCTCACCGGGTATTTCCTCCAGGTCGTCCAATAGTGTATTTATGTTGTAAGGGCTGTGTGGTGAATAATCCAGCACCGGGATGATAAAGCTGCGTAATATTGCTTGATGTGTCATATCATTATTCTTATTTATCAAAGGTTCTTTTGATTCTATCCAGGAAATAAGTGGCTCTTTTGGTAGTTAAATGATAATTTTTTAGGTGCTGGTTACTGTTTTGAATAATTTGTTCAGTTTCCTTCCTGTCTGACAGATGGCTATCAATGATACTTCTCAACTGATCAATATCTGAAAATCTCAGAATATCTCTCTTGTCCTTAAAATCATCCGGTATAAATAGTGGCATTGCTTCTGAAACGTGTAATGCATTACACGCAGCATTTTCCCAAAAGCGAAAGGTATCATATCCGGCCCCGCGTAAGGTAAGCACTACGCTGCATCTTTGTAAATTATCGTAATAGGAATCAAGCCCTACTCTTTCATCAGGATGCTTGTTTTCGCTCTCAGAAATAGGAGCTGCCTGAAGAAGGCTGTCAGGATAGTAGGATGCTATCTTCTCTATCAGTGTACGTCTGCTCTCTGACTGTTTTCCTACTGATCCCAGAAAGCCAATAGAATAAGATTTAGGATTATAATTATATGAAGAAATACGATTAAATATCTCCTCCGGTAACGCCATTGGTAATGGAATACTATAATCTGTACCGTCAGTTTCCCTGCGACAAATTACAAAAGAACCGGGATTTATTTTAGCTGGAAAATCTTCTCCATCAATGATTACAACCTTAATCTGTATACCGGTCAATCTGTCCAACATCCTATTGAAGAGGGAGAGGGCATGTACATCACATATTACATAATCAAAAAATTTGTTTTTCAACCTGTTTTCAATATCGTTCCTGTCTATATTGCCTTTGTCTGCCGGAAACCAGAATGGATCGCTATAGATCTCCGGATGATTTCCGTTTTGTAATCCATTGTATAAACACTCTTTTTTGGGATAATCTACGACTTTTTCACCTAATAGTTTCCTTAAGCCGTGAAGCAGAAAATCCGGAACATAGTCAGGATAAGAATGTGTTAAAAATAAGATATTCATATTAATGGCAACATGGTTTTGCTTTCGATTGCAGACTTTTAAAAACCTCAGATTGAGAATATTTATATACCTGTTACTTCTCCTGAAGGGATTTTCTGCGCTATTACAAAATATTGAAATACAAAAAGCTTTGAGGCCTCATCCCTGGTAACATTTTTTAACACAATCTTCCCAAAATCTATATCTGCCGGCCACTTCTTAATACGTTCCAATTCTGATTGTGTTGCATGAGAACATTGGATCATTTTATAACCAGTTCCGGAAAACATTTTTATAATTTCATTTAAAGTAAAAAAACGTATATGTGTAGCATCCAGTAAACCGTATTTTGAATATGTCCAGTGACCACCCAGTAGATTATTAATGATGTCTATGTTTTGTATATTAGGTATGCTTGCAAGCATTTTTCCATCTGGTTTAAGATAGTCACGCAAGGTAAAAATGGTCTTCCATGGATCATATAGATGCTCCAGAACATCAGCACAAATGATTAAGTCAAAATATTCCTTCATTAATCCAAGAGAATCCAACTGTACTTTTTCTATATCCGAAACAATAACCTTGTCCAGACGAGTCTGCGCAATTTGAGCAGCCTTTTCTTCAGGCTCCAGCCCGATAAATTCTATATCCCGAAACTTTTGTTTGAAAGCTAGACCCGTTGCTCCGGCACCACACCCAATTTCCAATACCCGTTCCGGAGTCTCAGCGATTAGATTCAACAGATCTATGCGTGGCGTGTCATCATATTTGGAACGGTAATCTGCCTTTAAAGGTGAAATATAGTTATTCATAATTCACTAAATACACTCTCAATGGAGAAATATATTCCTACAGCGTTGTAAATTTATACAGGAAAAACTAAAAAATAAACAAATTTAAAGTCCATTAAGACTTTTCATCACATACGTTATATATATTTTAATTTATTAATGATTCTTCTAAAAAACTGCCTGGCTATATTCGAATGGATTTCGTAACTCATTAATATGTAATACATTAAAGGTTTTGACTCAAATATCATTTTGCTGAACTTCATTATTTCCGAAGTTAATACTACCGCTTAATACATTCAATAATTGTCTATTTGTATTGAATGTACACAAATATCAGACCGAAATTTACTTTGGCATGTATTTAGCGCAATAAGTTTCAAAAAGCCATGTATGTTTACCGGTAACTGCTCGATGCAGTGATTAATTATCTATGATGGAAAATAACAAAAATTTATTTCAACAGGCATTAAAATATCACCAGACGGGAAACCTTAAAAGTGCCGCTGAACTTTACTTTAAGATATTTAAGAGGCATCCGGAACACGTTGACGTGGTTTTTCTGATCGGCACTTTATATATGCAGACAGGAAGCTTGGGCGCGGCGAATACATTTCTCCGGAAGGCAATATCACTTAAGCCGGACCATGCATCAGCACACAATAATTTTGGTACTGTTCTTAAAGAACAGGGGGCACTTAATGATGCGGTTGTAAGTTATAAAAAAGCATTGGCACTCAAATCAGACTATGTAATGGCGTATAGTAATCTTGGTAATGCACTTAAGGAGCAGGGCAAGCTTGACGAAGCAGAGTTGAATTGTCGGCGTGCAATATTACTTAAACCGGACTATGCCGATGCATACAATAACCTGGGTTCCGTATTGCAAAAGAAGGACAAGCATGATGAAGCAATATCATGTTATAGCAGGGCCGTAAAATTAAAACCGGATTGCGTTGGCGCACATATAAACAGATCTCTTGCATTTTTGTTGACAGAAAACTTTAAAGAGGGTTGGTCAGAATACGAATGGAGATTGCATACAAAAAATTGTGCTTCCAGGACTTTCCAACAGCCTCGATGGAATGGATCACCCCTTAATGGCAAGTCTATTCTGGTGCATGTTGAGCAGGGGTTTGGAGACTCAATCCAATTTGTTCGCTATCTGCCTATGGTTCAGGCATTAGGTGGATATGTGATATTTGAATGCCCGGAGAACCTTCTACGTCTGTTAAATAATTGTGCAGGAATAGACAAGGTTATTGAAAGAGGAGATGAATCTGATGTAACATTTGACACTCATATTCATCTCTTAAGTCTACCGGGAATTTTTGGTACAACTATGGACTCCATGCCGGCAGATATACCTTATATTAAGGTTGATCCAGTGCTTGTAAAGCACTGGCGGTTGCAATTTTGTGACAATAATGATTTTAAGGTTGGTATTGTCTGGATGGGAAGACCCACATATAAAGATCACTATCGATCCTGTTCCCTTGCCGACTTTGCTCCTTTGGCAGGTATACCGGGGCTTAAGATCTATAGTCTTCAAAAAGGGCCGGCGTCAAGTGAAGTCCTCAATCCACCCGGGGAAATGCAGATCACCGGTTTGGAGGATCATTTAAATGACTTTGCCGACACTGCGGCAGTAATGGCAAATCTTGACCTTATTATTTCCACGGATACAGCGGTCGTGCACCTGGCCGGAGCTATTGGCAGACCCGTATGGACGCTCTTACATTCTGCACCGGATTGGCGTTGGTTTCTCAAACGCAATGACAGCCCGTGGTACCCGGGCATGCGTTTATTTCGACAAACAAAACCGAATGATTGGACAGATGTATTTGGACAGGTAAAGAGTGCGTTGTTACAAGAGATTTCAGCTTACAGAAAACCCAATTTAGATTCCACTATCTTGCATGTGTAGGGCGGATTTGGCCTACATAATACTTTGAGGTAATATAATGAGTCAAATGGTAATAGACAACAATGACTTGCTTCATGAAGCACTAACGCTTCATCAGGTTGGAAATCTTGGTGTCGCAGAAAAACACTATAACGAGTTACTTGAAAAGCAGCCGGATAACGTTGACGCAATCTTCCTTATGGGCACACTTAACTTGCAGCAAGGCAACTTTGACGCGGCATGTATGTTCTTCAGAAAAGCACTTGAGCTTGAGCCTGGTCATGCAACGGCCCACGGTAATCTCGGCACCGCACTTCAGGGGTCAGGCAGACTCGATGAGGCAATTGCAATCTACAGGAAGGCGATCGCACTTAAACCTGACTACGCTGATGCGTATTATAATATTGGTAACACATTTAAAGCGCAGGGAAAACTTGAGGAAGCGGTGGTGAGCTACAGGAAGGCAATTCAACTGAAACCAGACAATATTGAAGCATACGGCAATCTTGGCAATACGCTTAGAGAACAAAGTAAGCTTGAGGAGGCCGTGGAATGCTACAGGCAGATGACAGTGCTTAAACCGGACTTTGCAAAGGCGCACAGTAATCTCGGTGCAGCACTTCAGGAGTCAAATAAATTGGACGAATCAATATCAAGTTATAAGAAGGCAATCACACTGGAACCGGACTATGCAATGGCATATAACAACCTTGGTTCTGTACTTCAAGAATCAGGTAAATTGGAGGAAGCCATAACATGCTACAATCGAGCAGTTGAACTTAAACCTGATTATGCTGAGGCGCATAACAATCTCGGTATTGTACTGCATAAAACACGCAGGTTTAGTGATGCGATAATAAGTCATAATCGTGCAATCAGACTCAAACCGGACTATGCTGAGGCGCATAACAATCTCGGTTCATCGCTTCTGGAGCAAGGCAGACTTAATGAAGCGGTAACAAGCGTGAGCCTGGCATTAACTCTCAATCCGGATTACACTGAGGCACACAATAATTTAGGCGTTTTGCTCCTGGAACAAGGCAAGCCTGACGAAGCCATGGCAAGTTATACTCGGGCAATTGAACTCAAACCGGACTATGCTGAGGCGCATAATAATCTCGGTACAGTTTTGCAGGAATCAGGCAGGCTTGAAGAGGCAATAGCAAGTTACGAATGGGCAATAACGCTTAAACCGGATTATGCCCTGGCACGTTTGAACAGGTCATTTGCATTATTGCTGACAGGGAACTTTAAAGAAGGGTGGCATGAATACGAATGGAGATTGCTCCTAAAAGACCACACTCCCGAGACGGCCGTACAGCCAATGTGGGACGGTAAACCATTAAATGGTAAATCCATTCTTATTCACACGGAACAGGGTTTTGGAGATATCATCCAATTTGTTCGATATCTACCCATGGTTAAAGCACAAGGTGGGCGTGTGACAATCGAGTGTCAACAGAGTCTTCATCGTTTACTAAGAAAATGCGATGGGGTCGATGAAATTGTAGAAAAAACAACCACTCGTACACCCATTATACAATTTGATTTTCATGCTCACCTCTTAAGTCTACCGGGAATATTTGACACCGCTCTGGAATCTATTCCATCGAATATCCCTTATATTACTGTTGACCCAGAGCTTGTGGAACAATGGCGCATTCGGCTTGACGATAATAGTGACCTTAATATTGGTATAGTATGGGCAGGAAATCGCCATCATGCAAGAGACCGTGATCGTTCATGCTCACTGACGGATTTTGCCACATTGACCGGTATTCCCGGAATATCTCTTTATAGCCTTCAAAAGGGGCCAGCTTCTATCGAAAGCAACTACCCGCCAGAGGGAATGAATATAATCAATCTGGAAAATGAGTTGGTTGACTTTGCCGACACAGCAGCTGCGATTGCCAACATGGATCTTGTTATCTCAGTCGATACTGCAGTTGCACATTTAACTGGCGCTATTGGCAAACCGGTGTGGACCCTTTTACCTTTTCCCCCTGACTGGCGATGGTTATTGGATCGGGAAGAGAGTCCGTGGTATCCGGACATGCGTTTATTTCGACAAATGCGACCAAACGACTGGACTAACGTATTTGAGCAGATAGTTGCTCAGTGTTACATAATAAAGCGTCAAACAGAGCTTCTGAAATGTTAACTACATAAACGTATGGTATGTGCGATGAATAATAACAGTAGAATCTTATATATTTGCTATGACAGCCTTGTTCCTTCGGGTGGCGTAAAGGTTATCTATTCTCATGTTTCCCATTTGGTGGAGAACGGATATCCTGCTTTTGTCGTACATAATCAGGCTGGATTTAAGCCTCCATGGCTGAATTGTAATGTACCCATACTTTATGCAGATGGAAATCTTCAGATTTCTCAGGACGATATTATCGTAATTCCTGAGGACCACAAGACAGCAATTAAGGAATGTAAAAATATTAATACCAGGAAGTATATCTTTTGCCAGAATCATTTTTACGTTTTTAAGGGACTGCAAAATGGTGATTCCTGGCAGGATTATGGTATTTCAGGTGTTTTTTGTTGCTCAGACATCATCAGCAAATTTATCAGATCTGTTTTTGATTATGATGAAGCGCCGGTTATTCACAATGCAATTAATCTGGATCTTTTCAAGCCTCACAGGAAAAGATTACAAATTGCATACATGTCCAGAAAATCTCCGGGAGAACTGGATTTTATCAGAAATCTATTCAATAAACTCTATAAACAAAATAAGCAGATTCCATGGGTCTGTATTGATAATGTGGATGAATCAAAGGTGGCAGAAATCATGAGCAAGTCAGCCATCTTTCTGTCTACAAGTGTTTACGAAGGGCTGGGACTGCCTCCGATAGAAGCCATGGCTTGCGGTTGTATAGTAGTGGGTTTCCACGGAGATGGCGGGTTGGAATATGCCACAGACGACAATGGATTCTGGTGTGAAAGGAGCAATATTATAGAATGCGCACGAACGCTGAAACACGTGGTATCCCTTGTAGACAATGAAGATAGTATAATAGACGAAATAAGGAATCGGGCGATAAAAAAGGCTGGAGAATATACATTCGACAGACAATGCAAGGAACTCATACATCTCTGGAGGAAAATATACAGATGACACATTTAGAAAATAAAATTCCGATGTTAATTGTGCAGGTTGAGCCACCCCAGAATGCAGGTGGTGGGGACTATTTTTACAGAACACATGCGCCCGGCATTGCCATGGCACAGGATGACGGTGTGTATGTGATCAATATAACAAACCAGCACCGTAGAAAAACCGAGATAATGATGAAGGCTGATATCCTGATCCTAAAAAATATCTGTGATCCGGATATCCTTCCTCTGATCAGAGGAAGAAAAGAAAAACGTAAACTTACGGTTTATGAGATAGCAGACGATCTTAATGCTTTACAGACATGGAATCCGGTCTATTTCTTCTGGAAGAACAAGGAGAACTTAGCGCTGGGATATCGCCTGGCTAGTTGTTGCGATGCATTACAGGTAACATCGCATGAACTCAAAAAACTTTATGGTTACTTAAACAAAAACTGCAAGGTTTTCCCAAATCAAATCCTGAACGTTCCGGCAGAAAAATCTTATAAAAAAGACCAAAGTCTGGTTATTGGATGGGGGGGATCTCATGGTCATCTTGAGGATATGGCTGAGATTGCAGGGCCATTAATTGAGTGGATAATTTCCAAACCCAATGTTTCTCTACATCTGATGTGTTCCAAGCCTATCTGGAATCTTTTTGACTCTCTACCGCAACACAAGAAGAGGCGGACTTTACCGGGAACCCTGGATGATTATTGTAATTTTCTGGGAGAAATTGATATTGGTATTGCTCCATTGCAGAACTTTGCATTTAACCGCTCCAGGTCAGATGTAAAGTTTCTGGAATATGCGGTTGCAGAAGTGGTACCGGTTATGGCCCATCTGGAACCATACACTGGGTCAGTCAAGGGTGGAGAATCAGGATTTCTTTTTAAGAATACGGCAGAGTTGATAAATATTCTAAATGAATTGGCAGACAATGACATGCTGAAGCAGAACATTGCTAAAAAAGCGCGGCAATACGTAATACAGGAACGGCTGCAGTTACATCATATACATGATAGATTGGATTTTTACAGACATCATCTGAAACTGCTCAATGGTCAAAACAGAGAAATTATTCTGGATCATTGGTTTGGAGAATTTTCAAAGCTAGAGGGGGCTATAATTAATGAAAGACATCTTCAATTACAAGCTACTCGATTTGAAAATCTTCTGCATGATGGATTGATTGCAATGCAGATACATCGTGACAAAGATCTGGCACGTAAACTCTTTGACGAGGCGGCACTACTGGAACCTGAAAATTATCTTACATTCATGTTTGCAGCTTCTATATCAACTGATCCTATTGTCTGTTTAAGTAAAGCAGTTATACAGGAACCACATTCAATAAGGACATGGATACTGTTGGGAGATGAGTTTGAAGGGGCGGGGGATGCCAGGCAGGCGCTTGAGTGCTTCAAATCAGCAATCATTGTTTATCCTGAATATGAAATTTCGTACTTGCGGGTAGCTTCTCTACTGAAAAAATTAGGACATGAATCTGAGTCAGACTTGTTTTCAAGAAAGGCGGAGACAATTATTCAAAAACTCATAGATTTAAACAATCCTGAATCAAAACGAGATCCGTATGCAAATTATAAAAATCAGTAGTACAATTGGAGCAATAAATGGTAAAGGTTAAGAATTCTAAATCCGGAATATTCAGCTTGTACCCAACGGCAAACAGCGGCAAGGTCGACCTGAATTCTAAATTGGAAAACATACTCCAAAAAGCATATGAACTTCACCAGGCAAGGGATCTTACTGCCGCTGCTGAACTATATGACAAGATACTTGAGCATCAGCCGGAAAACGTGGGCGTAACCTTTCTCCTGGGTACTCTGAATCTGCAGGTGAAAGATTTTGATTCTGCTAATATGTTTCTCTCAAAGAGTATTGAACTCAAACCAGATCTCGTGGCCGCTCATAACAATCTGGGTACTGTTCTCCAGGAACAAAACAGACTTAATGAAGCAGTCGTATGCTTTAATCACGCTATTGCACTCCAACCGAATTATGCAGATGCCCATTATAATCTAGGCAATACACTTAAAAGGCAGGGGAAACTTGACAAAGCGGTAGAGAGCTACAGGCAGGCAATAATCTCCAGACCAGATTATGTTGACGCACATTACAATCTTGGTAATGCACTTAAAGAGCAACATAAACCGGACAAAGCGGTTGAAAGTTACAAACGAACGATTATGCTTAGCCCGGATCATGCAATGGCACACGGTAATCTGGGTTCTGTACTTCAAGAGCTTGGTAAAAGAGACGAGGCTATAGAAAGTTATAGACGATCAATAGCGCTCAAGCCGGATTATGCAATGGCATACTGCAACCTCGGATCTGCACTTCAGGAATCAGGTAGATTATGTGAGGCGATGGAAAATTATAATCGAGCAATATCATTAAAGCCGGACTATGTAATGGCCCATAGTAATCTTGGGTCTGCATTTCAAGAATCAGGCGATCTGGAAGAGGCGATTACAAACTACAAGAAAGCAATTATGCTTAATCCGAACTATGTAATGGCCCATAGTAATCTCGGATCTGCACTTCAGGAACTGGGTAAAGTCGAAGAGGCAATTACAAGCTATGATCTGGGCATAGCGATTAATCCTGATGAGGCGATAGCGCACAAGAATAAATCTATTGCATTATTATTGACAGAGAACTTCAAAGAAGGCTGGCCGGAATATGAATGGCGTCTTAAAACAAAAGATCACCGGCTTAGAAATTTCCTGAAACCCAGGTGGGATGGTTCTCCTCTTAACGGTAAATCCATCCTGGTGCATGCAGAACAGGGTTTTGGAGATACCATCCAATTTGTACGATATCTGCCCATGGTTAAGGCACAAGGCGCACGAGTGATATTTGAGTGCCGACAAGAGCTCCTTCGCCTACTCAAAAACTGTGACGGAATTGATAAGATTATTGAAAGAACATTCGACAATGAGCCACCTGTACAATTTGATGTTCACATCCCCATGTTAAGTTTACCGGGGTTTTTTGGCACTACAATGAATTCAATACCTTCAGATGTGCCTTACATAATAGCTGATCCAGTGCTTGTGGATCAATGGCGTATGCGGTTTGATCATGACGATGGTATTAAGATTGGTATTGTATGGGCAGGAAATCAGACATTTAAGAATTACTATAATCGATCCTGTTCTTTGTTAGATTTTGCTGTATTAGGAGAAGTCCCGGGAATCTCTTTCTACAGTCTTCAAAAGGGGCCTGCATCCGCTGAAATCAGTAATCCTCCTGATGGAATGAAAATTATCAACCTGGAGAATTGTTTGAATGATTTTGCTGATACTGCCGCTGTAATGCAAAATCTGGATCTGGTCATCTCTACAGATACTGCGGTTGTACATCTGGCCGGAGCGATTGGTAAGCCAGTGTGGGTTCTCTTACACTCTGCGCCAGACTGGCGCTGGTTTCTTGAGCGAAAGGATTGCCCCTGGTATCCTGAGATGCGTTTATTTCGACAATCCCAACTAAACAATTGGACTAATGTATTAGAACAGGTAAAAGATGTCTTGATACAAGAAATTTCAGCTTGCGGAAACACTATTTGAATTCTGCTTCCTTACAGGTGTTGTGTGGATTAAGCCGAGAAAAATATTCTAATTAATTATTATAAACTTTCACAGGAGCATCCAGATGGAATTGACGGAAGAAAAAGTAGAGTTGAAGATGAACCATTCACAAAATGGTGGGAAGTGTGAACAGGGGAGCATCTCTCTCTGTATGATTGTAAAAAACGAAGAGAATAATCTTTCCAGATGTCTTGATAGTGTTGCTAATACAGTTGATGAGATAATAATCGTTGATACCGGTTCAACAGACAAAACAGTAGAAATTGCGGAAAGTTATGGAGCCAGAGTCTTTAGCCATCCGTGGGAAGGCAGCTTTAGTAAGGCAAGAAACTATTCACTGGATTATCCAACATGTGAATGGGTTATGATCCTTGATGCTGATGAGGAGTTACAGGAGTCTGATGTCCAGATGCTTAAGGAAGTAGTAAAAGACAATCATAATTCATCCGTTTCTTTTGTCATAAAAAATAAATATAAGGATTCTACACAAGAAGGCTATGCAAGGATGGTGAGGCTTTTCAGGAATTTTAATGGAGTGCATTACGAGGGGATCGTTCACAACATGATAATGCACAGTGGTACATGTTTTGACTCCTCACTAAGTATTATCCATCATGGTTACAACCTGTCTGAAGATAAAATGGAAGAAAAGTTTGTACGAACCAGTACACTACTACAAAAACAGATAGAGAAAGATCTGTATAATCCTGTGCCATACATGTATCTGGGTAATGCATGTATGGATAGGGGGATGTATGACGAGGCTATTACAAATAGCAGGCGGGCATTAAGTCTTGCGGAAAAACAGGGATTTAATCAAAGAGATTTTCTTGTCTCTTACTATGTTGTCAGTGCTGCGTATTTTGAAAAAGGAGAACTGGAAGAGGCGGAAACATATGCCCTGAAGGCTATCAAACTGGATTATCGATTTTTAGACGGATACTGTATTCTCTCTTTTGCCTGTTACAACCAGAAAAAATATGAAAGATTTTTACAGGCATCTGAGAATTACTTAACCTTGTGGGATAGTGTCACAAGCCCCTATTCAGTAAGAGGGGGGGCAAGAGCAGATGTTCAAACCAATGTAATCAATCATACAATAGGCCATAAATGGAAAATACATTTATTACGTGGTTTTTATTATTTGTCCAACAACCAGGTTGAAGTTGGTAACTCCGAGATAGACATAGCAGGAAAGAAGTCGACTGATATAGAAAATTATCTCACACTTCTCGGTAATTTTTATATGGACAATGATATTGATAAAGCGGAAGAAGCGTATAAAGAGTTACTGGATATCAATGAGGGTTCGATAGAAGCTTTATTCAGTTTAGGTCTTATCAGATTTAAAAAAGGAGACATTGAGAATACCCTGCTAATATGGAAAAAGGCTGTTGATTTAGAACCAGCTTCATTTGATATAAGATTACTAATTTGCAAGATTAATATTTCTCAAGGAAACATTGAAGACGTCGTTGATGAGTGTGATCAATTATTACAGATCCTGGATATGCCAAGGGACATGACATTGGAGAGTACAGGTGATTTGGCAGAAATATTTAATTCAATAAGCGATAAACTCAAAGAAGGAAGTAGCATTCAATCTGCTGAAACTGCTTCTAATATATGTGAAGAGTTGAGACATGTTTCCAGGAACTCACCTGACCAAGAATGAATAGTACTAACCCAAATATTAACAATCCAACTATTTCACTCTGCATGATTGTAAAGGACGAAGAGAAGTTTCTTCCTACATGTCTGGATAGTGTTAATGACTATGTTGATGAAATAATTATTGTAGACACTGGATCGACAGATAGGACTATAGATATTGCCAGGAGATACAATGCAAAGATCTACTATCATGCATGGGAAAACAGTTTCAGTAAGGCGAGAAATTATTCACTGAGGTATGCAACCTGTGAATGGATTCTTATACTCGACGCAGACGAGGAGATAGAAAAGAAAGATGCACACAAACTAAGAGACGTTATCAAGGACAGTAGCGTAAACGTAATTCTTATCCCTGTATTCAGCAAATTCAGCAATGGGAAAAACGTATCTATTGCCAATTCAGAGAGGATATTCAAGAACCATCTTGGCTTTCATTATGAAAGTATCGTCCATAATAAACTGAAATACTCAGGCCAGACAAGGAAAGAGAACATTAGATTATATCACCACGGATATAACCAGGGTGATGAGCAAATGGACAAGAAATTTGTACGAACCGCAACCCTTCTGAAGAAACAGATAGAAGATGAACCTGAAAACCCGTTGCCTCATCACTATTTATCTCTTTCGTGCCTGGATAGAGATAGAAATGATGAGTGTCTCAAAGAAGCTCTAGAGGCAATCAGACTCTTCGAATTGCAAAACAGCGACACAGAAGTTCGGCTTCTTTCATACTATACTGCAAGTGTTGTCTTTTATCGCAAAAACGATCTACCGGCTGCAGAAAAGTATGCATTAAAGGCACTTAGTTATTATTCTGATTATATTGACGCATATTGTTTACTTTCTTCCATATATTTTCTGCAGAAAAAGTATGGTAAATGCATTGATGTTACTGGAAAATATTTGAATCTGCTGAAATCGATTGAATCTGATACAGATAGCGTTCTCACCATACCGTTCAATACACTACAACATGCCAGGCTGGCGTATTCACGGATGTCCATCATTTATTACGAACGGGGACAGGAACAAAAGGGTGCACGGGCATTAAAAGATGCAGTAAACAGTACAGATGATAAGTGGGAACCTTATCTCCTAATTGGAAAATATTTCTTGGAGACTGGAAACTTAAAATTGGTAGAAAGGTTATTAGCTGAAGGGCTTAAAGATGCCCCCGGTAATATGGATATCTTATATTATATTGCTGAAATGCATGTGAAGTCGGGAGCCTCAGATAAGGCATTAGCCTGCTTCAAAGAAATATTAAATGATTATCCGTCGGAAAGTCCTGAAGTCCTTTTAAGATTGGGTTCACTATATTTGGGTGAATCTAATTATGCCATGGCAAAGGATTGCTTCTTAAATACATTAAAATTCAACAAATATCTGGTAGAAGTACATCTGGGGCTAAGCAAGGTTTACCTATCTATGAATGACCCGGAGAGTTGCGTAAGAAGTTGCGATGAATTGTTGAAGAGCCTTAATCTTTCCAGAAACGTGACAATCAATAGTGTACATGATTTAAGTAATCTCTATATCAACATTGGAACGACCTTATCAGGACAAGGAAATGAACCTCTTGCCAGGTGTTCCATTGAAATTGCAGTGTTATTAGATCCTGATGCCCTTGAAAGAATACAAACCGAGCCTACAAATCCAGTTACATCCATTTAACTCAATGAACTGATAAACCAGTTTCAAAGGGGAAGCTCAGTAGTAGCTTAACTTTCCATTTTCCTTAATTCCTTAATCATAATTTCTACCTCTCTCGTCTCTCTTCATGTTTTTTTCAATCATCAATATCCTGATTGCAAGTTCAATCATAATGATTGAAGCGTAATAGTTTCAGGGTCACCCACAATTATACAAAGTGTATGCACATCAAATCTCATAATAATCCCAGACCCATGGTAGCCTCAGATCAGCAAAAGAATTCCGGATAAAAAGTATAACCTATTCCTCAAACAACTGCTGAGTATAAGCATATTGCATATATCATAGAGATATTTTTCAGTTTTCTGCAGATTTACACTAAAGTCCTTTAAAGACTGACCGATGATATATTCAGTAGGAAGTTCACTACTAAATTGAATAAGAAGTTTTTACTAAGGAGGTGATGGGTTATAAGTGAATATAAAGTAATACCGTATTAAGGTTGTAAATTCTTTGTTTATTAGTTTCGTTAGCTGGATTTGTCAGGAAAGACAAATCGGCAGAATATTTAAAATTAACTGCTGTAGCTGGCATTAAATAATGCCCTACACAACATCAGGAGGATTAGAAAATGGGTTTAAGAATACAAAGTAATATCGCAGCTTTTAATTCACACAGAAATCTTCAAATCGCTGATGCAGGTCTATCAAAATCGTTGGAAAGACTATCATCAGGTTTCAGAATTAACAAAGCGTCTGATGATGCAGCTGGTCTTGCTGTATCTATGAGATTTAAATCACAAATAAAGAGTTTGCAGCAGGCTGGAAGGAACGCATCTGAAGCAAATTCACTATTGCAGGTTGCAGAAGGTGCTGCTGACCAGATCACAAACATCTTGCAGAGGATGAAGGAGCTCGCAACACAGGCTGCATCTACTAATACAGGTTCAACCGACCGTTCGAACATAAGCGCAGAAGTTAACAATCTTGAGTCTGAAATAACACGAATTGCCGCTTCAACAAAATACTCAGGTTCATCTTTGATAGATGGTAATTTTGGTGCGCTTGGAGTTAGTACAGCTGGCAGTTTGGTATCCGCTTTTGGTATAGCAGCGGTTGATGTATCAGGTGCTGCAGCCGGTACCGAATATGGTATCACTGTCAGTACTGCGGGAAATAACTCTATGACAATTACCAATGGTACTACTTCACAGACTGTAACAGCAAGTGGAGTTACTGGACTGGCTACTGAAACACTGGATTTCTCTAGCTTGGGTATCAAGGTTACGGTAAATAGCGCATTCAGTAGCGATACAGAAAACTTAATGGATGCAGCAGGCAGCACTATGACAACTAGTGCAACTACGACATCTTCATTCCAGGTTGGATATGAGAATAACGCAAATAATAAGATTAGTTTCTCATTAAGTGACTTGTCCGCAACAGGACTAAGCGCGAATGTTGATGTAAGTACATTATCCGGTGCTCAAACTGCTTTGACATCTATTGATTCTTCTATTGATGCATTAGCAGATGCTCGTGCTGTTATTGGTAGAACTCAAAACCAGTTCGGATTTGCATCCGCTAACCTTGCCAGCACAATTGAAAACTTGAGTGCTGCAAATTCAGTTATCAAGGATGCGGATATGGCCTTTGAAACAGTAGATTTCACCAAGAATCAGATACTGTTACAAGCAGGTACTTCAATGCTTGCGCAGGCGAACCAGTCACCACAGTCGGTACTAAGTCTGCTCGGATAAGCATAGCGGAAAGTATCATCAGCTTTGGTGATAAATATTAAACAAGAAGGGGGGAGTGTTATTATACATTCCCCTCTTTCTTTTTATATAAACACATATCAGTCTCAGGTGGGAAAAACAATCCGTAGTGTGCATAAATTACCCCCTGAATTCTACAATACACTCAAGCCTGATAGTCATAAGTGATTGTAATCTTTAGGTCTAAAAGATTATATATTTAAAAAAATTTGGTACGGATATTGCGATCTAAAGTAATCAATATAGAAAGGATTACATAACAATGGAAAACAATCTGAACAAAAGAAACTTCATTAACTGGTACTGCTGGTATGCTACTTCAGAAGAGATTGAAAAGGCAGAACAAACTAATAAAGTCACCGTAAATAGATTACTGGACGAATATTCATTTGAAATAGATAAGATAAAAACGGTAAAGAGTTATTATGATAATTCATCATTACCAAAAGGAATATTGCCAGAAGTTCCACCTCTTGGCTGTTTTTAAAACTATTGATTGTAAATTAATAAATAAGCATTCTTCAAAAGGAAATTAAATGCCAGGTACAAGTGCAATTGGAGGTTTGGTTTCAGGACTTGACACTGCAACTCTCGTAGAACAGCTTGTTGGTGTCAGTAGAAAGCGTGTAGACATTGTTGTTAATAATCAGACGAAACAAAGTGATAAACTAACGGCTTTTCAAACGCTAAATACACAACTGTCTGATTTTCAATCAAAGGCAAAGGCCCTTAAAGAGAGTGATACATTCAATGTTTTTAAGACGTCGACGTCTACCGATTCAACAAATTTCAAGGCGGATGATCTTGTTACCGTCTCAGCAACAACCGATGCAAGTCCGGGTACTCATACGGTGGCATTTACGTCTGCCTCACAATTGGCACAGGCAAGGCAGTTATCATCACTAAGTTACAGTAGTTCAACATCGGCACTCAACCTTTCCGGAGAGTTTGTTATAAATGGTAAAGCAATAAGCATTTCTTCGGCAGACACGCTAACTGACATCGCAACTACAATCAATACTGCAAACTCAGGTACAAATGCAACCGGGGTGACAGCAACCATAATATCGGTTTCTGATACTGATAACCGTCTGATCCTCACAAGTGACAATACCGGTAAAGATAGATTTACCATACTTGACGCCTCATCCGGTAATGTTTTGCAGTCACTGGGCCTTGCTAATAGCAGTACCACCATAAAGAACACCACAAGTGATGGCGCAAAATCTGATGAATTTTCCAGCAGTACTACCGCTGTAGGATCACTACTCGGTCAGTCTAGCGCCCAGAGCAGCGCAACAGTACAAGTTGCAGGAACAAATGTTTCCATAGACCTTTCTGCAGATTCATTGACCGAGATTGCTACAACCATAGATGCAGTTGCTAACGTAAGTGCGTCAGTAGTGAGCACGACAATCGATGGTGTGACAACATATCAACTTGATATAAGTGGTACTACAAGTTTTACAGACAGTAATAATATACTTGAGGCATTAGGCATCCTGGAAGGGTCTCAAAGTGCTATTGCAGAAGTGCACACAGCATCTACTGCAAATACAAAGACCACAGCGGCAGGTGGAGGTCTAATCAACAGTAGCACAACTCTCTCAGAAATAAATACTGGTAGTGATTCAAATAACGTTACTAACGGTGATACAATCACACTATCCGGAACAAAGCATGATGGAACAGCTGTCACCGCAAGTATCGCCATAACAGACAAAACCACGGATACAATAGGCGGTTTGCTTACACAGATTGAGTCAACATTCGGGCTTGGTGCGGGTAGCGTGACAATAAATGCTTCCGGACAGATTGTAATAACCGATAACACCGCAGGAGATAGTCAGCTTGGTATTGAAATAATAACAAATAATGAAGGGGGGGGGACTCTGGATTTTGGCTCAGTCTCTGTAACTACTCATGGCTATACCATGCAGGTTACAGCAGGGCAGGATGCAAAGATAAACATAGACGGTGTTGCAGTCTCACGAAGCAGTAACTCGATTGATGATGTTATAAGCGGAGTCACACTGGATATATCAAGGGTGGAAGCAGGCAGCACGGTGAACCTGACTATTTCCAGAGATACAGATAGTATAAAATCCAGTGTAAATGATTTTGCCACAGCATATAACAGCATAATCGAATTCATAAACCAGGAATTTGCGTATAATGAAGATACAAATACTTCTGGTGTCCTTGCAGGTGAGAGTACCTTATCGACAATTAAGAGTATAATTCAATCAAAGATCTCTGATACTATCTCTTTGCTCCCGTCCGATTCGAACGCCCTCTCCCTGATAGGGATAACATCCGACAAAAATGGTAAGTTAACGGTAAAAGATAGTACTTTCCTGTCGAAGATTAATTCTGACTTTAATGCCGTAAAGAGGATGTTTGTTTCAGAAGGTACAACCACAAATAATGAGATTAAGTACTTGAGGCATACAAAGGAAACGGTGGCTGGGAACTATGCGGTGAGCATTAATACGGTTGCAACTCGGGCAGCCAGGACAGGAAATGTACTTACCACCGGAATCGGAGCATCAAATACTGAAACTTTAACTATTACTGACACCTCTACCAGCAGGGTCGCGACAATAAGTCTTGATGGAGACGCCGGAAAAAACGGAAGTTCGATAGACAATATAGTTAACGCGATTAACTCAGAACTTGATACGGAGCGTACACAAACCATTGTTGGGGATGTGGCAAATACTGCGAGCGCTGTTGCGATAACCGGTACTACAATATTTTCCGCTATTGATGGAACCTCTCTTGTTAATGGTGATCAAATAGATTTCAGTGGGATCACCAGATTAGGAGCAAATGTAAGCGGTTCATATGCAATCAGTGACGTTTCTACAGATACGATTCAAAACTTTCTATCAGCAATAGAAAAAGCGTATGATAATAGCGTATCAGCTACAATCAACAGTTCCGGAAAGATAGTATTAACGGACGATGCTGTTGGGGATAGTTCGCTCTCTATCATCATAGCAGAACCTGCTGGACGCGGTCTGGACTTCGGAACGGTTTTGACATCTAACACTGATGGATTAACAGGTAGATACGCGATGGAGATTACGGCATCAAAAGACGGAAGCGATAAACTTGTGCTCACGCACGATAGTTATGGAAGCGGGTTTGGCTTTACTACCACTGAGGCAAACAGCTACCTTGGGACAGCGGGAACTTACACCGGCGTCGATGTGGCAGGCACTATAAATGGTGAAGCCGCTACGGGTAGCGGACGGGTATTGGTTGGTGATGCCCCGCCTGACTCTTTATCTACAACGAGTGTTGAAAACCTCTCTATAGAAGTTACTTCTACTACTACCGGCTCAAAGGGTAATGTAAAACTGACAATGGGAATTGGTGAGTTAATGTTCAATAATCTTGACTCAATTATGGATCAGTTTGACGGATTGCTTACTATCAGAATGGAGGGTCTGCAGGATACAATAGATGATATGCAAACAAGTATTATTGCAATGGAAGGACGCCTGGCGATGGAAACATTACGTTTAAACAATCAATTTGTCGCACTGGAGTTAAACCTCTCAAAACTTCAATCAATAAGCGCTTTCATGACACGGCAGCTTGGTTCACTACCAACTATATCCAAATAATTATAGAGTGGCGTTCTCTGGTGGATTATCGAAATTTATGTGGAATTCAAATGTTGACATAAATATTATAGGATGGATTAAGGACGAAGGACGAATCCACCAATAAATAGATTACGAGTGAAGGTGGATTCGCTATCGCTTCCCCGGACAAAAGACGCTGAGGACTTTAATCCATCATACTCTAATATTAAAGCAAAAGTCCCTGGGCTTTTGCTTTTTTAAACCCAACCTAATTTAAGATTACTATGCCTCGACCGTATCACCTGTCTCCTCTTATGTACTTTTAAAATACAACATCTCTAAATGAGTAAAAAATAACCATTATGTGCAAAAAGTATCCACGGATTTTTCTGAGGAACAGGTATCCCAGGAAGGGGTGTCATAAGTTACGGTATTGTGGAGGTTTGCCATAGTAGAAATTAATGTTCTTTGGCACGAATGTTGCTGACTTAAAATATTCGTTATGATTGATGAAAAAGATATAGAGAAACAGAATTTTATTAATTGGTACTGTATATATGCGACTGCAGATGACATTGCAAATGCAAAGAGAATTAACAGACCGGCAATGGACAGACTAATCAATGAGTACTCATATGAAATTGAAAGAATTAACATATCAAGAGACTTACATGAAAAACTTTTATGACCTTTTATAATGAGGAAAAAGATGGAAACTAAAAACATTGATTCATACAGAAAACTGGAAGTAGAAACGGCTGACCCATTAAGCCTGGTTTTAATGATGTATGAGAGGGTAATTTTTTTGTTCGATAAAGCAAAGAATGAAATTATAGAAAAAGAGTACGAGGAAAAGAACTATTCTCTAAATAAGGCAACAGACATTGTTCTTGAGCTGTTGACAACATTAGATGAAGACAAAGGGGGAGAAATAGCATCTAGCCTAGCACAATTATATAATTTTGTATTACGTGAAATAAATGATGCCAATGCAAATCTGAATTTAAAGGCATTAGAGACTGCAAAAAGAATTATGTCTGAACTAAAAGAATCGTGGGTTGGTATAAAGGATCATCCGGAAACAGAAATAAATAATGCGAATCATACCATTACCAAAATCGATTTATCCGGTTAGTAATTGGCAGTAAATATCCCCAAATAGCTTGAAATGAAGAATACAACAAATGTTGAAGCAATAGCCTTTTATTTAAATCGAAAGAGGGAATATTACGAAAAAATTCTTGAGGTTACGCGTGCGCAGGATGAGGCCATAAAAACAGACAACATAAAAAAACTGAATTTATTAATAGCAGAGAAAGTGGCTTGTATTAAAGGGATCAAGGATCTGGATAGCCTTAATACAAAAACTCAGGAAAAAATTGCTTTGAATAAAGAAAGCCTTATATCAGATAAGCAGCTCAATCCACTAATAAAACAGTTAAAATCCATAATTACGGAAGTGATGGATTGCGACCGGGATAGCATAAAGTTATTAAATACCTCAATAGACAATACAAAGACTAAAATTGACAATCAAAACAAGAAAAGAAGAGCGCGATTATCAATGAAAAACCAGGTAATACGTCCTGCCAGTTTTATAGATCTCCTTCACTGAGTAAAAGAATTGAAATTCACACAACGCCATCTGCCTGACTCCTCTGAAACCGGTCTAATCTTATAAGCAAGCATTCCAACTTTCATACAAGAAACTAGCCCAACTTTCGCAATTTACCCGTGATTTGAAGAGAATTTGATTTTTTTAAAAACGTAACTACTTGTAAAAATCGGTGTTGAAGTAGTAACTCGGTTACTGCACTCCAAAAAAGGAGATTTGTCTTTAAATAAATGTATGTGTCAAGCCAATTTAGAAGAAACAACTTGCGGAATATCAAGGAAAATGTTAAAGATCTGATGCTATCCAAAGATGAGTCTAACCGATGGGAGTATCTCTTACTTAGAATAATGAGTGCTAACAATGGCGGGTCGAACCCTTTTACCTCAGGCCGTTGAGCCGAACATTATAAATTTATCAATATCTGAAAGGAGTGACATTTGCAAACCGGGCATGAACAACTGAACCTAAAAATGTACTTCCTGCTACAAAACTCGTTAGGTGGGCCGATAAATCTGGACGTCTGGAGACATCAGAAGGCTAATGATATTTGCAGAACTAATTTTATGGACTCCATATCTCAATTAACTTTGGATGAAGAGACTAGAAAGAGTATAAACTGTTTACATTACAAGAATAAAAGCTTTTTAGATGGTAATATTCCTTTTAAAGATCAAGAAATTGAAAATGATGATGTAGTTGTCTTTACCGATCAAACCGACAAAGAGATAATAATTGGCGTCATTGAAGCGTCTTCTAAAGCCAGGATGAAAAGAGAAGAGAACGGAAGATGAAAAATAGTATGATGACAACCTCGATTTACCACCATCACTATAATAGTACTCAAGTATGAACGAAAATTTTCAAGACATTACTCGTAGAACACTCGGGGTCGATATATTCAAGATTGAAGATATCCAGACTCTCTGGAGTGGTTACGGCAAGATTATGCGCTACGGCCTGAAGGGTGGCGATAGAGACAGTGTTGTGATAAAACATGTTAAATTGCCGGATCAAGGTTCGCATCCCCGTGGCTGGAACACCGATCGTTCTCATCAGCGTAAAATCCGGTCATATCAGGTTGAAACTGCCTGGTACCGTAACTGGGCAGAACTCTGTGATGAGAGCTGCCACATTCCTCATTGCCTTCTCCTTGAATCATCTGAGGATGAGTTTCTAATGGTGTTTGAGGATCTGGATGCAAGTGGCTTTCCGATCCGCAAAACTTCTGTTTCCATGAAGAAGATTGTGAACGCTATGAAGAGGAGTTATTGGATTGGTATTTTGTCCGGCTTAAAGAGGCGCTGGTGAAGTGCAAGTCAACCATTGATCCTGCAGATATTGAGAAGGATTGGCGCATCTTAGTTCCCGGTTGCCTGGTCCGACTTTCATCGTTTCTTGAAAGGTTGGAGCCCGGACCACTGGAAGATTAACGGCTACAGTGAGCGCATTACGCGTGATGTGGTGTCGCGATTGAATTCAGAAAATCTCTAAAAGAACAAGGCCAATTCTTTGTTATGCAATGAATTGAGATCTGATCAATTAGTGTCTAGACCTCTTTACTGCCACAGTATTTCTTGCTTTTAATGGCTCCTTTAGAAAATATATCCTTAATAATTTTGTATTGTTGCTGTTTTTATTGTTTATCATCTTTTCATTTGGTATTTGTTGTGAAAATCTTATAATTAACCTTACTGAGAAAAGCGAAAGTATTTCGTATAATAGTTTGATAAAGGTTAGAATCTTGGTAAAATATTCGGAATTCTTGTTTAGATTATGTTGTTAGAAACCAGTCATATTGATTGGACTGTCATAGTAATGTAATAAGTAATAATGACTTATGTCTTAATGCTATAATTGATATTACCAAATTAAATTAGTGGTATGAATGTTGCGTTTATGTCGTCTATATATAAATAATTTTTTTTTAAGGAGGAGCTTAATGTTTTATTCATTTTCAAACTTTATCAAAGTTGTTTCGCGAGTTCCAAGAAAGTGCCTGGCACTGCCTTTCTTGTTTGCTGTCATCATCTGTCTTGCGACTACAGCAGGTGCCGCTGAAAAGCTGATTGTCGGTGATGAGAAGGTGGCTGCAGATTTTCATAAATTACATGAGAGGGGTGAAATAGAGAAGGAATTTCATATCTATGTTACCGATGGATACATAGAGATGGCTGATGGAGAATTTATCTATCAATGGGGTTTCACCCATGCGCCGGATTGGGCTGATGTGGGAGAGATAAAAACTATCGAAGAAAGGGATGCCAAATTATTGCCAATCAAGGTTCCGGGCGATGAGATGCGTTTCCATTCCGGAAGAAACTATATTGTGGTCTTACACAATACCGGCTGGTTTGAAGCTGAGGAGCACTCCGGTATTCAACATGTGGCACACACCATTCACTGGCATGGCCTTGATTTAATACCGGCAGTTGATGGTATTCCAAATATCCCTTATCCTTCTGTTTTTCCTCATGAGAAATTTAGATATTTTTTATCAATACCTGACGATATAGAGGGATCATATATGGGACATTGCCATGTTGATTCAACCAACCATATCATGGCCGGGCTGTTTTTCCCTGTTGTCATTGAGAAAGAGAAAAACGAAATTTACGGATATAAGTACGACAGGGAGTATACCCTGTTTTTCTCCGAAGTAGACAGCGAATATATGGAAATGCTCAGAGACAAGGGAACGATAACGGATGCCCTGAGTTGGAAATCTAATTACTTTACCCTGAATGGAAGGATTTTCATGGACAAGCTGGATAACCCTCTGTCTACAATTAATGATCCGAAAACAAGGCTGGTTGCATACGATGGCGAAACTGTCCTGGTGAGGTTAATGGCAATCGGATATGATCACATATTTGCCTGGCATCCACACGGATATCATGGACTGATCATTGGGACAGACGGGAGAAGACACCCGGCCCCGTATCAAAAGGACACGATATTAATAGGTTCTGGGGAAAGATATGACATTTTGTATAATATCCCGAATTTCTCATCGCAGTCTACGTGTCTCTCTTGTAATCGTGGTCCGGGTATAACCATTGCCCATGACCACAATTTGAGGGGGATGGTTAGTGGAGGAATATATCCTCATGGCGGATTAACAATCTTTGATGTGAGACCAAAGACAGAGCAAATGATGAGAGGTGACTGAGGATACAAAAGCATTTTTAGATTAGCAGGTAATGAGAGGATTTTGACTGTTGGGGGGGGGGGGAATGGAAATATCCCTTTTCCCCTTTGTCATTCAATGAACAAGCCGTTGTATCATTACTCTTAATAAATAGAAATTGTCTTTTAAGTTTCGTATTATTTTGATAAAAAAATAATACGAACAAAGTTAATATTGTTATCTCGCCTTAGAATTCAAAACGGTAATTGTAGTAATTATATTTTCGACCAGTAAATTTATATTCAGGTTGAAATCAATGTATTTGATGGACTCTAAGATCTCATCAATTACGTACATTATCTGTTCCCGGGTCAAATAATTAGCGTGTTTCTGCAGAGTATCTTCATGACCTGCATTGAAAAGAGACATCTTCTCTTGTTGAACATCATGCCCGTTCATAACTTTAACTATTAAAAGATCCCGGTATAATTGTAAAATGCAATGTAAAATGCTCTTAAGGATTTGTCTTTTTTCTTCTAAAGAATCTCCAGCGCTTAAATAGGAATCGATCACTTCTTCGGCAAAAACAAGATTATCCATGTCCGGTTCGGTCATACGTGTGACAATCTCATTGTTTATTTCGTAATGATTGTCATCCAGCAGATGCAGCGCATTTCCCAGGCTTCCGTTAGAAAACCTTGATATCCATCCAATCTTGTTATTATCAGCATCAGATTTGTCTTTTAATTGGTTTACTATTATATGGATTGGTATTGGATGGAATCTGATAATCTGACATCGTGATCTGATAGTATCCTTAATAGAAGTAATTGAGTTGGCGATGAGGATAATTATAGTGTTTGGTGAGGGCTCTTCAAGCGTTTTCAACAGGCAGTTTGAAGCCTCCTCATTCATCCTGTCCGCTTCTTTTATAATGTATATCTTGTAGTCTGATTCAAGAGGGCTCAGTCTTGCGGAATCCTGTAAATTCCTTATATCTTCAATCTTAATAAATTTTGCTTTTTCTTCTCTATCTGTCCAGGAAATATCAGGATGACTCTCCTTTTCTATACGAATACAGTTCAGGCATGAATTACAGGCATCTTTTTCATTGTTCTTGCAATTAAGTGCCTTTGCGAACTCTTTCGCAAATAAGGCTTTTCCAACGCCTTCTTGTCCAGTAAAGATATATGCGTGAGAGAGATGATCTGCTTTTATTGCTTTTTTGAAGTGATCAATAACATGATCCTGAGCAAGGATATCGGTAAATGGCATAATAATATGTATTTAAAAAAACAAAAGATAATTATACAAATGGCAAATTCGTTGTCAATAGCCTGTCATGTGTAATAGTAATTTTTCTATATTTTCTCTCGTTTATATTATTATTGTTGCAAAAAACAAGCACTTTCTAATATACTGAACTTCATTTTATTTATTGACTTTGTAGTACTGGGCAGATAACGCTGTTGCGGTAAGTAGCGTGGTCTTTAACGGTTCATTGCTAGGATAGATAATACGCTTGTAAATTCTCTATTGTTTTAATCTGTTGAGGGAAGTTGCTGTTTTTCCTCTTGTTTTTGTTAAGTTTTGGAGAATGATCTGCTCATCAATATAATAAGTACTGCGCCTGTTAAATGATAATTTACATAAATTTATGCATAGGAATTTCAATGTTTTGGTAGGAGCCGTCTCCTGACTGCGATCGTAAGCGGTCAAATACAATAATTCGGTCGCCAACCCGCCCCTGCCAGAATGATTGTCGCCCGCCCGTGCCGGTACGGACGGGGGCTGGCGAACGTACTGTTCGGTACGGGCGGGCAGGAGTTGGCCTGCCTGTGCGGTGCACGCAGACAGGCTCCTGCCTGCGTATTTATGCCGAAGGCCTAACTTGCTATAATCCATCTATGTTATATAACTCTTTTGTTTAATTTAGTTATGCATATGATAATTAAATTTGACACTCAGTGAAGGCAATAACAGATCGAAACGAGGACTGCCATAGGTGTTTAAGGAAAATTTAAAAATAACAGAATTAGTAGAACGCATACGCTGGCTGATTCTTTTGCGTTGGCTCGCCATATCTGGATTGTTTATTACGACGTATATTTTCAGTAGTATTTTTAATGTTGTAGAGCGGGTCACTCCACTATATACCATAGGCGTAATTATCGGACTAGCCAATGTGGCGTTCTTTTTATATACAAATACCCTTAGAGTAAAAACATTTGAGTCTGTACAGATGCATGCGGGTGTACAGATCATGACAGATCATTTTTTTCTTATTTGCCTGATATACTTTGCAGGTGGTATTGAAAATCCCTTTATTTTTTATTTTTTATTTCATGCAATTATAGGCGGAATATTTTTAGAGAAAAAGTATAGTTATCTTCAAGCATTGTTCGCGGCAAGCCTTTTTGCACTACTTTTATTGCTGGAGTATTATTCCGTAATACCTCATCAGCCTTTGCAAACATTTTCTGCGTTTAAATATAGTGACGAGCTATGGCATTCTGAAGTCTACATACTGTGTGTTTTCTTTGCACTTGCCAGCACCCTCTTTATTTCAGTATATTTTGTGACATCATTGATGGATAGATTGAGAAAAAGCAGAGATGATGTATTGTTTGAGATAAAATCAACTTTAGAAAACATGGCAGAAGGTGTTATCTTTATAGGCCCTAATGATAAGGTGACAATGTGTAATAATGAAATAGAAAAAACATGGAAAATAAAAAGGGAAGTGCTCTTACATAAATCAGTTAAGGATGATCAACTTCCTTATATAAGAGGAATAGCAAATATAACTGAAAGTTTTAAAAAGGGAATAGAAACTTCACAGCATCAGGAAATAAAGACAAAGGATGGTTTTCTCTACAACACATATTCTGCCGTAATTGATCCCAATGGTAAATATTGGGGTACTGTTTTGACAAGCCACGATATTACAGAAAGGAAAAAACTGGAACAGCAGTTATTGCATTCGGAACGTCTTGCCACAATTGGTGAAATGTCTGCAAAAGTTGCCCATGAAATAAGAAATCCGTTAAGTTCAATTAGTTTAAACACGGAGTTGTTGTACGATGAAATCCGTAACGATAAAGGAGAGGCAAAGAGCGATGCGGAGAATCTTATTCAGTCTATTCTAAGCGAAGTAGATACCTTGACTGAAATGAGTGATGAGTACTTGCGGTTTGCAAGATTGCCCAGGTTGGAAACAAAACCGGCTTTTATTAATAACGTTTTAATTGAGCTTTCAAAATTCTTTAATAAGGAGAGGCAGCAGAGAGGTATCTCTATAAAAGAGAATTATGCACCCGATCTGCCACCAATACTACTTGACACGAATCAGATAAAACAGGCATTTCTTAATATACTTAAGAATTCTTTTGAAGCAATGCCTGAAGGTGGTAAACTGAGCATATCGACAAGGCTTAAGGATAGTAATGTTGTGGTATATATTACTGACACTGGGTCAGGTATTGCAAAAGATGATGTCCAGAGAGTTTTTGATCCGTTTTACAGCGCAAAAGTTAATGGCACAGGGTTGGGGCTTGCCTTGACAATGAAAACTATAGAAGGGCATGGTGGTGATATTATTTGTAAAAGCACAATTGACAAGGGTACTACTATGGTTATTAGTTTTCCAGTTAAGAGTTGCGGAAAGGATATAATTGAATAATCTAACAAAACAGACAGTTTTGATTGTTGATGATCAGGAAAGTATCAGGCTTGCACTGTCAAGGATGCTTTCTAAAGAGGGCTATGAGGTCTTTTTGGCCGAGAGCGGTGAAGTTGCATTGGATATTTTGCGTGAAAAAAAAATCAACGTAATGCTTTCTGACCTGAAAATGCATAAAATGGATGGTCTTCGATTGCTTAAGGCTTCAAAATTGATTAAGCCGGAAGTAGAGGTCATATTAATTACAGCCCATGGAACAATTGAGAAGGCTGTTGATGCCATGAAGGATGGTGCCTATGATTTTATTACAAAACCTTTCAAAAAAGTCGTGATTGCCAATATGATTAGAAAGGCTGTTGAGAAACAGGCCCTTGTTGTAGAGAATAAATATTTGCATGAGCAACTTGCAAATTCCGAACACGACAGACATGCAGACATTATCGGGCAAAGTGATGCAATATGTGATGTTATAAAATTAGCGGAACAAGTTGCGCCAAGCCAGGCGTCAGTATTAATTCAGGGGGAAAGTGGAACCGGAAAAGAGGCCATAGCATCACTTATACACAGTATAGGGGCGAAAACGGACAGCCCATTTGTAAAAGTAAGCTGTGCGGCTTTACCGGATTCTCTTCTCGAATCTGAACTCTTTGGCTATGAAAAGGGGGCATTTACTGGCGCCGTTAACCAGAAAGAGGGCCGTTTTGAACTGGCCCATAATGGGACACTGTTTCTTGATGAAATAGGAGAAATAACTCTATCTATACAGGTCAAACTACTTCGGGTTCTGCAAGAGGGTGAATTTGAACGACTAGGAGGTACACGTGTTATAAAAAGTAATGTGAGGATAATTTCAGCAACTAACGTTGATCTTGAAAATGCAATAAAAGATAAAAAATTTAGAGAAGATTTGTTTTACCGATTGAACGTGATTACCATCGACATCCCTCCGTTAAGAGATAGAAGAGAGGATATTCCTCTGCTAATAAGTCATTTCCTCAATATTTACCAGAAGAACAATAATAAAATAATCGATGGGATCTCTGAGGAGGCACTGGATATTATGACTGACTATAGGTGGCCGGGCAATGTTCGTGAGTTGAAGAATGTAATTGAAAGAGCAGTCGTTTTGACTCAAGGCAGAATTATTACGCAAAAAGACCTGCCTGGGAATTTTACCGGAAGTAAGGTTGAAGATAGAAAATTTTCTATACCATTCGGTACTCCGTTACGTGAGATTGAGAAGAAGGTCGTTATTGAAACTCTTAAGAGATCGAAAGGTGACAAGGAGGTTACTGCAAAGTTACTTGGCATTACTCCCAGGACTATCTATAGAAAGATGAATTCACTTGAAGAAGAGGAAAAGCGAGAAGAGTTGAACAGGGAGGAAATAAGGAGAAGAGAAGAAGAAGAGGCAAATGATAATATAAATAGTTAAAGTTTTTCTTGAATATGATAAGTGTATAAATAACAAGTAGTTATGTGCTTGCCGTATTTGACATTATGTCGTTGGTTTTGTGCTGTATAAATAAAATATGACATAATGTCAAAATATGCTTGGGTTAGAGGGTTTCATTTAGTAAGTAACGCTTTCTATCTATTGTCATATGTTTTTGCAAATGTGCGTGTTATATGATAATAGCAATATCTATTTTTAGATAGATATTGCGTGGCACATTTATTGCTACTCACATGCACATCACTTTTATAGGAAATCTTTCTTATTTTCGTAGTAAATTGTTCTTATACTTGCGACGTTGTAGCCGGATTAAATCATGGTTTTAGGCTTTTCTTCTGGAAGGGGAAAAAGTAAGAAATATGGGCTTTTAAGTGGTTTGTGTTAGTGGTTTATGGTATTCAGTGTTTTTAAAATAATCATTCCAACGCACCTCACAACATACATGCTTTTGGTACCAGAAAAAGCCGTTTTACCCGTCATATTTTCATAACTGTTTTTATATCAACAGCTACAGTGCTCTTTAGTTCTTTCTGTGGTGTCGGTAGATTTGTTGCGTTTTGTGGCGCTTTCGAAATTTTATCATTTTTGATGTTGAGTTTTTATTGATTTAACTTATAATGTTCCGCGTCTTGTTCTTTTTGTAAACTTTAAAATTCATTTTATAAATTTTAGTGGAGGTAATAGTCATGTTGAGAGGCCTTATGCGAAAGTCTGTTTTCCTGGGAAGCGCTTTTGTCGCGATGTTCTATTTATATAGTGGTGAGGTTTTCTCGCAAAGCCTTGAGCAGGAAGCAACAGTAGAAGAGAATATACCCACTGAAGAAGGGTTGACCTCCAAGTATGTACTTACTGATATGGATGGGGCAGCGGAAGCCCTTGCGAATGCAGATTCATACAAGGTTAATCTGCAGATGCAGGACAGATCATTTCCGAACGGTGGTGGTTCTGTGCCGGAAGTCGAGGTTAGTAGCATCCACAATGGAGAGACAATTTTCTTTTACGTAACTTGGAATGATCCAACAAAGAATGACAGGGCGATAAAGCATGAGCAGTTCAGAGATGCGGTCGGTTTTATGTTTCCAATAGGTATTGTGGAGATATCTCCAAGGACTCCTTTCAGCCCTAGGATGGGTGATAGGGGCAAGCCGGTAAATATATGGCATTGGAAGGCAGACTGGGAGCGTGATTTACACGCAGAAGGTGGATATGAGCATATGGAAGATGTGTATTCAAATATGTTTACTGATTTTGACTTTAACCCACATCCTGATTATTTCAATAAAAAAATACACGATAGCGTTCCCCTCATGGCGGGAGGGATAGCTGCCGGATCATTACTTTCGACTCCAAGGGGCAGATCAGTGGAAGATCTAAATGCAATTGGATTTGGTACGTTAACAGCTCAGACACATCAGGATGTTAATGGTACTGGATACTGGAGTGATGGTAAGTGGCATGTTATGGTTTACAGGCCTATGATTTCGCAGGATAGTAATGATGTTCAGTTTGTAGCGGGCCAATCAACATTCTTTAACATGGCAGTGTGGAATGGAGAAGAAGGTGATAGGAATGGTCTTAAATCTGTCAGCATAAGGTGGAGGCCAATAACATTAGAGCCAATAGAATATACTAAATAGATAATTTAATAAAAAGACAAATAATTAAATAGATAATAAGGAGGAATATTATGACGCTTGTTCACAATTGGCATCTTGGAAGAACAATGGAGTATCCATACTTTGAGTCAAGGCCGGAACATCAATTTGCTGCGGTTTTTAATATAAACAGGTGTATCGCCTGTCAGACATGTACAATGGCCCATAAGAGTACCTGGACATACAGTAAAGGGCAAGAGTACATGTGGTGGAATAACGTTGAAACAAAACCTTATGGTGGATATCCTCAGCATTGGGATCAGAAGATATTGCAGATGTTGTGGGATAACGGTAACAATCCTATGGAATGGTATACATCCGAAGAAGAAAAGGATCCGGTTACGGCTCCTTATGGGCTATATAATGGTGATACCATTTTTGAGTTGGCAAAGACTAAAGGGCTTAACCAGGTAGCAGTTGGCTATATTCCTGATGATAAAGAGTGGAGATTTCCAAATATATATGAAGATACTGCTGCCAGTGAAAAGACAAACTATGAGACGAAGGCTGCCGCAGAGTCTTCTGAGTTGCCTGAGCACAAAAGGTGGTTTTTCTATCTCCAGAGAGTTTGTAATCATTGTACTTATCCTGCATGTCTTGCTGCATGTCCAAGAAAAGCTATATACAAGCGTAAAGAAGATGGTATCGTCTTGATAGATCAGAAGCGCTGCAGGGGATACAGGAAATGCGTAGAGCAGTGTCCTTATAAGAAGCCTATGTACCGTGGTGAAACGAGGATGTCTGAGAAATGTATCGCTTGTTACCCAAGGGTTGAAGGGAAAGATCCAATTACTAAAGGTAGAAGGATGGAGGCTCGTTGCATGGTTGCCTGTGTGGGCAAGATCCGGTTGAATGGGCTTTTAACGGGTGATTATAAGAAACCTGACCCTAAGAATCCGATGGACTGGTTGGTTCACATACATAAAGTAGCATTGCCTCTGTATCCACAGTTTGGTACAGAGCCCAATATATACTATATACCGCCTAGGTGGGCTCCAAGGAGTTATTTAAGGCAGATGTTCGGTCCCGGTGTAGATGAGGCTCTTGATAAATATGCTGCACCTTCCAGAACGCTGTTGGCGGTTTTAGCACTTTTCAGATCAACGCAAACCATGATAGCCAGGTTTGAAGTAGAGGACGGACCGAAGATTTATGAGTCAGAGGTAATGGGGAAAAAGGTTGAGGTATATAACGATACCGCGATTGGATATGCTGCTGACGGTACTGAGTTGGTCAGGATAAAGATTGAAGAGCCGACTTGGGAGAGTGACGAAAAGAGAATGGTCACATATTAATTAAATGTAATTACACTATTAACTTGAAAGCTGATAAAGGGAGGAAATTGGAGATATGAAATATCCGAAAATACTATGTGTATTGAGTATATTCATCTTTATGGGTATCGGTCTTACAGGGGCTAAGCATGTGGTGGCAGAGGAGGAGTGGACTGCAAGTTTTGAGGCCTTTAAGTCGACCAATGATGCAGATTATCATCAAAGACGTAACGGTAACATTGAGTGGCATTTATTCCACGATGCGCCTGCGGCGGAAACTAAAACTGATAAACCGAACTACACAGATATTTACTGGGTAGAGGGTGACGATGCATGGCATAAGAGAATTATGGATGTAGCAGGAACCTCTGCGCTAAGCCATCTGACACCGGCAAAAGTAGCGGAGTCAAAATACCATAGTCCTTGTCCGTTGTGTGGGGACGCTACATATTTTTGGCTGAATACTGGTGATATGGATAGTGATACGGAAACACATGTAAAGGGTGATTTTCCGGGATGGAACAAGGCCGACGGTATATGTCGCAATTGTTTTGAATGCTATCAGCTCAGAGCTGGTAAGTTTTATGAAGGTAGTGCTGCCTCTTCAACAGATGAATATGTTATCGGTTATATGAAGTCTCCGGCGATTCTGGATTACTTTGCTAATGTAAAGTGATAGATTCAAGCGGTAGTTTTAGCCGTTAAGTTACTTTGTTTTTGAAATTTATTTTTCTTTCTCATTCCTTTGTACAGTGTGGGAAATGATGAAGAAAATATAAGAGGATAGTTATGGTAATTAAAATCAGTGAAAGTGTTGAGGATTTGCTTGCTGCAAGTCAGATCTATCAATTTATTTCAACATGTCTTCTTGAGCCAAGTAAAGAGGCTTTAGAGTTGCTTCGTAGTGAAGAGTATATG
This sequence comes from Candidatus Scalindua sp., assembly GCA_021777035.1. Classification (GTDB taxonomy): domain Bacteria; phylum Planctomycetota; class Brocadiia; order Brocadiales; family Scalinduaceae; genus Scalindua. The sequence goes on from JAIQZR010000154.1 coordinate 57,055, forward strand.
TCAGAGGTGAAAAGCTGCATAGAAATTAGTGGAAGTAGTGAGATGCAGTTGACTTTCGATCTGTTGCGGAAAGGATTGGAGGGCGTTGATGTTGAGGGGCTGGAGTGGAGCTATCGTGCTACATTTGGCGCTGCAACCGTTGCAATGGATTGTCCTCCTTATGAGATGTATTACAGCGGTTCTCAAATCTGGCAACAGACACAGGATCTTGCTGATATATCCGGAACGTACAAGGCGTATGGGATTGAAATGGAAGAGGACTCTACCACAACCAGATGGGATCATGTGGCTGTTGAGTTAGAGTTTCTGCATTTTCTGACTTACAAGCTTGCATATGCGATAGAAAACCACAGCGAAGAGGAGCAGGAATCCTGTATTTCAGGCAAGAAGAAATTTTTGTATGCTCATATCGGTAGGTGGATAAAGGCATTTTCAACGTCTGTTGTTAAGAAAACGCCTGAGGAGTTCTATCGTCAGGCAGCGACATTGGCAAGCCTTTTTATTCATATTGAGATGGTGAAATTGTCTGTAGATGCGGAAGAGATTGATGAATATATGGGCAACGAACCCGATTACCTGCAGCGGCTTGAAGGTAAGAGTGCCAGTGCCTGTGATTCCTGTATGGATGAGGAGAAATATGACTAATCTACAGGAAGAACAAACTGAAGCTATTGAAATTGAATACGATCATCAGTTGGTTGATGATATAGTATGTAAGGGTTTGGTACGGCAGGAAGCATCCGGAGACTCTGTCTTATACAATGAGTATCATGAGAAAAGAGATGCGATCTATGAGATGGAGGAGGAGAGAAGGCCACGGAGATTCAGAGAACTTGATGAGGAGTTTTTTAATCGACTAGGCTATGGTGCTTTTCTGAGAGATGCATTCGATGAGTATCCTGATATTGAGGCAGAGATAAAGGAGGTACATGTCAGGAGGGCTACGACACGGAAGAACGAGGGATCTAATCTTGTAGATGAGGGTACTCAGGTCATCATCAGGTTATATCCTGAGCTTTTTGTTGAGGGTAGTAAAGAAATAAGCAGAGTTATCAGGCATGAACTTATGCACGTTTCTGACATGATCAATAGTGCGTTCGAATATAATGTACATGAGGAGTTTGCGACCTCCCCAATGGAAGAACGAATAATCACAGACAGGTATAGGCTTTTCTGGGATATTTCTATTGATGGACGTTTAGCTAACAAAGGACTGGAGACTGCCGCATCCAGAGAAGAGAGAAAAAAAGAATTTAATTCCTTCTTCAGTAAAATCCCTGATGAGACAAGGGAACTGATATTTGATAAATTGTGGAATGCGGATGAAATTATTACGCATAACAGGATGGTTGAATTAGCTAAAGACACAAACAAGGTTCTT
>JAIQZR010000155.1 GCA_021777035.1 Candidatus Scalindua sp.
AAATACGGAGTTCCGCCAACAGGGAATGCTAATTATGCGTGGATACAACACTTCCTTTATCACCTCAGCCCAAGCGGTCAGGCAGGTTTTGTCCTGGCCAAAGGTTCTTTGACATCAAAAACATCCGGGGAAGGCAGTATCCGGAAGGAGTTAATTGAAGCTCGTCTGGTGGACTGCATTGTAAACCTTCCTGCGAAACTCTTTCTCAACACACAAATACCGGCCTCTTTATGGTTTTTGAGTAGGAACAAAGCTAATGGTAAATTCCGCAACCGTACCGATGAAATACTCTTTATTGATGCCCGGAACATGGGACACCTGATAAACCGCAGAACACGGGAACTTTCAGAAGACGATATTACCTGCATATCTGAAACCTATCACAATTGGAGAAATGCACCCACCCCTGGCCCCTCCCGGGAGGGGAATTCAATTTCTCATTCTTCTCAAAGGGGGAATGTATCTACAGGACGCTCTCGGAAGCGGAATAAATCCCTCCCTGGGGAGGGTGGCCCGGAGGGTCGGGAGGGGTACACAGACATACCCGGCTTTTGTAACACTGCAACTATAGAAAAGGTAAGAGAACTGGATTATGTGTTGACACCGGGAAGGTATGTTGGTCTGCCTGATGATGAAGATGAATTTGATTTTAATGAACGGTTTACCAGGCTGAAAGCGGAGTTTGAAGAACAGTTGAAGGAGGAAGCAAGATTAAATGAGTTGATTGCAGAGAATTTGAAGAAGGTGAAACTGGCATGAAATATCCCCTGACGAAAGATAAGGATTATTCCGCATGGCTGAAGGAACTGAAAAACAAGGTTCGGCTGGTTCAGATAAAGGCGGCAGTTAAAGTTAATACTGAGTTACTGTTGTTTTATTGGGAGCTGGGGCGGGATATTGCAGACAAACAGAAGGGTGCCAGGTGGGGTGAAGGTTTCTTGAAACAGTTAAGCCTCGATTTAATGGCTGAATTTCCTGATATGAAGGGTTTTTCTAAAAGAAATTTGGAATTAATACGGCAATGGTACTCTTTTTGGCACAAGGAAATAATAGCGAAACAACCTGTTTCGCAATTGGAAATTGAAAAAAGCCAACAACCTGCTGACCAAAATTCGCAACAAACCCCTTTGCAGGCAAAGAAGTCATTTGGGCAACAAGCTGTTGCCCAATTAATGCAGATTCCCTGGGGACACAATATTGTCATCATATCAAATTGCAAAAACCCGGAAGAAGCTTTCTTCTATATTCAAAAAACCATTCAAAACAACTGGTCAAGATCCGTTTTAACGCATCACATAGAAAGCAATCTCTTCAAACGGGATGGCAAATCCATAACCAATTTTGAGGTAACGTTGCCGACACCTCAATCGGATTTAGCCAGGGAAACCCTGAAAGACCCATACAATTTTGATTTTCTCACGTTAACGGAAAAACATAACGAAAAAGAGCTTGAAGACGCCCTCGTAAACCATGTTACCAGATTCCTTCTGGAACTGGGAGCAGGCTTTTCTTACATCGGACAACAATACAGACTGGAGGTCTCCGGCGATGAGTTTTATATTGATTTGCTGTTTTACCATGTGAAGTTACATTGTTATGTGGTGGTTGAACTGAAGTCTGTAAAATTTAAACCGGAATTCGCCGGAAAGCTTAATTTTTATGTATCGGCGGTGGATGAAATTTTAAAATCAGAACAGGATAATGCTACTATCGGTATCCTTATCTGCAAATCAAAAAATGATACGGTGGTGGAATACGCCCTGAAGGACGTGCATAAACCGATAGGGGTGAGTGAATACATCATCACGAAGAACCTGCCTGACGAATACAAGACGTCTCTGCCGAGTATCGAAGAGATTGAGGCGGAACTGAGTGGAGGAGAATAAAAGACGATGACTGAATATGATAAACCGAAGAGATCATTACAACACCTTGAGCAGCAGTACGCGAACTATTTGTCGATGAATGAGCGTGAATATCTCTCTGATCTGGATAAGGACGCAATAAGTGAATCGGTTGTACGGAGATTTAAACCCTGTTACGACACCCTCTGGAAACACCTGAAAAAGTATTTGGAAGAAGAGGTCGGAGTAGTCACGCCTAACAGCCCTAAGCCAATTTTCCGTTTAGCCTATGAAAACAATATTATTGAGGAAGTTGAGAATTGGTTTGAGTACACACAGGCGAGGATAGACACCGCTCATGACTATAGTGAGGAGCAGTTTATGGCTACTTTGGAAAAGACAGGAGATTTTATCAGGGATGCAATTGAACTGTATAAAGTGATGACTAAGGAATCATGGTAATAGAGAGTCAAATTGATGGAATTATCGAAATTGTTGCACATGTAGGGGCGAATAATTATTCGCCCCTACAAAACGGTACATTGTCTATAAAACGGTTTGGGCTTATGGTTCACGGGTCAATTGGACTGCAAACCAATACTCAGATCTGGATTTAGCGGTTTTTGAGATTAATCCCGTGAAACTGGAAGAACAGAAGGAGGATTTTGCCGAATGTGATTTGCCTTTTACCGTTGATATTATGTCCTGGGAAAAGATACCGGAAAATTTTAAGAAAAAAATTCGTGAAAAGTATGTAGTATTGCAGCAGAAACCGGTATTGGAAGGTTGGAAAGATTGGAACTTGAGAGATGTGATAGATTTAATTGGAGGTGGAACTCCAAAAACATCACAACCAGAATATTGGGATGGAAATATACCTTGGTTGTCTGTTGTTGATTTTAAT
>JAIQZR010000156.1 GCA_021777035.1 Candidatus Scalindua sp.
TATAATTCATTGTTATACAACAACTTAAGGAATTGAATTGTATCATATTACTCCCAATTTGCAAGGGTTTTATCGCAACGTTACACGCATAAATCACGGCTATTAATACACTTAGGAATTTCCGTACAGAAACTAGTTAAATACATCACTTGCCAATTAGTGTCTGTTTTCCTCGTATTGATAATTCCGGTAAATGCGAATGGGACAACGTGCGTACTAACCCAGAATCATAGTTACGCGGACGGTACCCTTGATATGGATTTTACCCTGGGTGTATCAACTCAGGCAACCTGGAATGTTTATTTATCTGTTTTAGACTTTGCCGTTCCTTTATTCTCAATCCCACTCCCGGCAATTGCTTCACCCATATCTGTCCCACTCTCTATTCCCGGTTTTCCAGACATTGGTGGAATTGGAGTTTTAACGACACTCACTACACCAGTCGATGGGATAATCTGCTCTGATTGGTTGACAGTTGACACGTCATCACCTGTTGGCCCAATATTATTTAAGTTTCCGGATACCGGCCAAACTCAGGATTTTACGCCCACGTTTGGAGAAGATTCCGACTACACAATCAATCCGCCATCGTACACAGACAATGGAGATGGTACAGTTACAGATAACAATACCGGCCTTATGTGGCAGCAAGAGGATGATGATATTCAAAGGACATGGGACGAAGCAGTAAGCTACTCTGAAGGCCTTTCGCTTGCCGGGCATACTGACTGGAGACTGCCGGGCGTAAAAGAACTCAAAAATATTGTAAATCTGGGCAATTACAATCCTGCAATGGATAGCACATATTTTCCGAATACAAATCCATCGTACTATTGGTCATTTACTACCCTTGTGGGTGACCCCGGTGGTGCATGGCTCGTATATTTCTACAACGGGTATGTCGTCAATTACTATAAGTGGGACCGCTACTATGTCAGGTGTGTGAGAGGCGGCACAGATACAGCAGACTTTACTGATAATGGTGACGGGACTGTCACGGACAATGTAACGGACCTCATGTGGCAGCAAGAGGACGATGATACTGAACGCAGTTGGGATGATGCCATTACGTATTGCGAAGGCATTTCGCTTGCCGGTCATGCTGACTGGCGGCTTCCAAATTATAAGGAGCTTAGCTCTATTATTGATTATAGTCTATTCTCTCCCGCGATAGACGGGACATATTTTCCAAATACAGACTCTGGGCTTTATTGGTCATCTACTGCCTGTGTGAGTTGCCCCAACAGCGCATGGGATATCAATTTCAGCTATGGACTCATCGGCAAGTACGGTAAGGCTGGCAGTCGCTATATCAGGTGTGTCCGGGGTGGACAGTGAGTTGGTTATTATGCGGGGATAAAGACCCTCGGTGACTTTTGACACGTTAGGAGCCGTCTCCTGACGGCGATCGCCAACCGGAGTTGGCTCCTACCAAAACATTGGAATTCCTCATACATTCAATTAACAAGTAATATTTATTTTACGTTAACATCTTCCTTGTCAATATTCTTAATATCTTCCTTTACCTCATCAACTTCATCATTGACGCCCTTCAAACCTTTTTTAAATTCTACAAATCCTTTTCCAATGGACCTCATAGTCCCCGGAAGCCTTTTACCAAAAATTAACAACGCAACAATCAGTATGATAATCCACTCAAAGCCGCCAGGAATACCAAACCACCCAATTGGAATATTAATCATTTTAAATCGCCTCCATATCGTACTTCAATTATGAGATAATGGGATCATCTATCTCGTTTAATCACATAATTACCTAGTTCTATAAGTGCTGTTTTATGGACTGAATCCTGTATGATGGATAGTTCATCCTGTGCATCCATTACCAGCCGTCTTGCTGTTTCGTATGCGTAATCAACAGCGTCATGTTCTGCAAGCAAATCAGCTATCGCAGCTTTTGAGTCTTTGCTATTGTTCTGGAAAATAAGTTCAAGCGCACTCTCTTTTCGATCAGTCGGCAACTTATCCACTAATCTAATAAATGGTAATGTCAGCTTTCCACTCTGAGTGTCTAAATTTATCGGTTTTCCCATTTTCTCTTCTGTACCCATAACGTCCAGACAATCGTCTATTATCTGAAAAGCCATCCCAATTTTTGAACCATAGTTGGTAAGAACCTCTGTCTGTTTTTTGTTTGCCCCGGAAGCGATTGCCCCTAATTTACAACTGGCGGCACAAAGAGAAGCCGTTTTGCGCTCTATAATGCTCAGGTACTCAGATTCTGTAACCTCGGCATCATAACATCTTAGGAGCTGGACGATCTCACCTTCACACAAGATATTTATGGTCTGAGACATTATGAGTGTTGCCATCTGGGAATCGAGGGCAGAAAGTATTGTATAGGCCCTCGAAAAAAGGTAGTCGCCAAACAAAATGGAAATTTTACTTCCCCATTTTATGTTCATAGTCTCGACATGCCTTCTAACCACCGCTTCATCAATAATATCATCATGTACAAGTGTTGCCGTATGTATAAGTTCCACAACTACTGCTAAATCAATATGTTGCGGCATTAAGCCGCCTGAGCATTGACCTGATAACAAAAGCAATGCAGGTCGAAACCTTTTGCCCTGTATCTTACTGACATGGAACACTAGATCTGAAAGGCGTTTGTCTGCAGGGGATAAATCGCTGTAAAGACGATCCTCTACCTCACGCATTTGATCTTTTAAAGGTGCTAAAATAGCATCCGTACTCATCTGGTATAAGACTCCTAACTATTTCCTGAACGTATTAATTTATTAAAAGGGTCGGGTATGTTATCAAGAACTCAAAAAAATGTCAATTATGTTTTATCCCATTATTTCACTCTTTACGTATACCAAAAACAGCCTAAGTCTCTTTTCTCATTATCTTTGATATGTTTATTTCTCTGCAAAAATACTCAACGATGTCACCGTATACGCAATTCTCAACACTTATTTTTTCGACATATGGAACGGTACAAAGAACGGGAGCAGAAGAAAATTTTTCTATTTCCCTGACAAAACCGCTATCGCCCTTCAACATGTTTATTACTATTCCTTTTATGTCAATATTTCTGCTTCTGGCATATTCAACCGTTAAAAGGGTATGATTTATTGTGCCCAGATAATCGCTACTCACTATTACGAGCGGCAGATCCATTTTACTGGCGAGGTCAGCAACAAAAAGGGTATCATTAATAGGCACCATAAGGCCGCCAATTCCTTCAACAACAAGAAAATCATGTTTTTTTGTAAGCTCTTCGTACGCCCTCCAGACTTTGTCAATGTCGACCGGAACACCGGTCTGCGATGCCGCCATCGTTGGAGCAATCGGCGGTTTAAGACGGACAGGAACCACAAGGTCATCGTCGTCGTCGCTTTCAATTATTTTTTTCAGATACACAGCGTCTTCAGATACAAGTTTTCCATCTATCTCTTTCGCGCCTGACGCAACCGGCTTCATGACACCTACGTCCAATCCGTGCGCTTTTATCGTGGCAGCTATCGCGCCGGCAATGACAGTCTTGCCGACTCCCGTTCCACTACCAGTTACAAATATACCTTTTTCCATAAATCAGTTCTTCGTAACGTCTAAACCCTAATGCCCTAAAACCAGCTTGTCACCCTTTTTCAATTTCAGGACATCTCCAGCGTTACCCAGATTCACTGATATTTCCAGATAACCGGAACTCCCAAATATTGCCAACGCCTCGTTGGCACCTACATCTGAATATGAACTACAGATACCGTTAATCCTTCTCCTGTCCATAGTAATTGACACTCTTTCCATTCCAATATCCATCCTGTCAAAAATTTCTTTATTGATATTGGTAATAACATTGCCAAAGCTGTCCACATATATAATTTCTGCCGTTAACTCTCCGTCCGGAGAAAGAATCGGTTTTGGCAGACTAATTTCTTTGATCTTGTCAATTCTTTCACCAAGTTCCTTGTAACTGACACCTTTAGAGAGATGTGAAGCTACAGGCGCAAAGATATCTCGCCCGTGAAATGTATCACTAACTGTCTGCAAGAAAAATTTCCTATTAGTAACATCTCTAATCGACGGAGACTCCTCCTTCGCAATAACCAGTGAGAGCACTCCATTGTCAGGCGCAAGGAACAGATAATCCTCAGTTTTTAAACAAAGAATTTTCCTCTCACTCCCTACTCCCGGATCAACTACAACCACGTGGATAGTCCCCTTGGGAAAATAATTATATGAATCACTAAGGACACAAGCCGCCTGAAAAATATCTTGGGCAGCTATTGTATTGCTAATGTCAATTACGCTTGCCGATGGGTTGATATTGGCCATTACACCCTTCATAACGCCTGAATATCCATCTTGTAAACCAAAATCAGTTATTAACGTTATTATTGATTGTTTCTTAGACATACATAAATCCTCAAAATAATTTTCCGTTATTCTATAACGTATCCACTTGCCAGACCATCTAAATCTGTTGCTTTGCGTTTTTATATTACTGTATCTACCGTCTTAATGCAATCTTCGATAACCACATGCATTTCTCATCGAAACAAAGTTCTCTTTCCCGTAACACTAGAAACTCACAAATCGCTCAAATTAAATGGATCTTTTTTATCCGGGACTGCCAACAATCGGGATCTTAGCATTACAGTTTGTGCACAACCCGTCCCTAATTTCATATGTTCGAACACTGAAACCTGCCCTTTCAATCAGCATTTTTCCGCAACTATGACAATAAGTATTGTCCCACTTGTGCCCGGGAACGTTTCCTATGTAAACATATTTGAGCCCCTCTTCAACACCTATCTCTCTAGCCGATTCTAAAGTTGCAACCGGAGTAGATGGCACGTGTGACAACTCGAGATATGGATGAAATCTGCTCACGTGCCACGGGGTCTCATCTCCGAGATTTTGCACAATCCATCTGGAAATGCCATGTAACTCTTCGGCACCATCATTATAACCAGGCACTACATTAGTTACTATTTCCACATGCATGTTCCATTTTGATTTCGCCCTGATTGCCGCATCTAAAATCGGCTTTACACTCTTTATACCGGTAACGTCTCTATAGAAACAGTGCCTGGGATCTTGCAAGTCATCACTTACCTTAATATCTGTCCCCGAGGAACCTTTTGCCACGAAACTGTCATAGCCCTTTATGTCTACTCTGTAGGCATCTAAAAACGGCCCGATTGCGTCTAATGCATCCGGCTCTATATAACCGTTTGTCACAAAAACTGTATACAGTCCTTTTTCCTTTGCTAATTTTGCGCCATCAATTGCATACTCAAGCCAGATTGTCGGTTCATTGTAGGTCCACGAAATACCTTTACATCTGTTTTTCACTGAAAGAGCAACCAACTCCTTCGGAGAAATATAGGATGTGTTTCTATCACTACTATCAATACCTGAATGGGCTATTTGCCAATTTTGGCAATGAACACATCGCATATTGCATCCAAGAGAACCGATTGAGAATGTGTGGCTACCGGGAAAGAAATGGTATAACGGTTTTTTTTCTATTGCGTCGGCACACGCCGATGAAACGCTACCATAAATCATCGAAAAGAGTTTACCGTCTATATTTTTCCTGACCCCACAGTAACCCAATTTACCATCTGCGATTACACATCTATGCGGACACAAACAGCAGCCAACTCTCTTACTATCTTCTGCATGATAAAACAGCGCTTCATGTTTCATTGTAGTTGTTTTTGCTTCGCTCTTGACCCCGCCAGATCAGATTTACACTCTTCCATAATCATCTTCCAAGCGTATGATATCATCTTCTCCAAAATATTCTCCCTGCTGTATCTCTATAAACGTCAATATCTCATCACTATTATTAGACATACGATGTGCTGCCTCCCGAGGTATATCTACTGTATTCCCTTTTTCCATATAAATATCTTTACCATCAATAGTTACCATACCTTTCCCCTCGACCACCATCCAATGCTCACTTCTACTTAAGTGCTTTTGGTAGCTCAGCCTTTTCTCCGGCAACACAGTTATCCTCTTTACTTTATAAGCAGATTCGTCCAACAACACCTCCCATCTGCCCCATGGAGCGGTTGCATTCTTTGCATACGATTCAGGTTTACTCATCCCCCCCCCTACCAGTAAAATAATCTCTTCACTCTTCACTCTTCACTTACTTAATATACTACTATCTTGTATATCGTTGCGCAAGAGGCATCCTCCTGCCAGTTCCAAACGCCTTTGTAGTAACCTTTAGTCCCGGGGCCGCCTGTTTCCTCTTGTACTCATTTTTATCAACCTTATTGATAATATCTTTAACAAGCGACTCATCATAGCCCATACTCACGATATCATCTACATCCTTTGATTCCTCAACATAGGCCCTTAGCACTCCATCCAGAACATCATACGGAGGCAATGAATCCTGGTCCTTTTGATTTGGACGCAATTCGGCTGACGGAGGTTTTCCGATAGTTTCAGTAGGAATAATCTCTTTTCTCAAATTGATATATTCAGCAAGATCATACACCATGGTCTTGGGAATATCTGATATAACTGCCAGCCCACCACACATATCGCCATATAGAGTGCAATAACCAACGGCAAGTTCCGATTTGTTTCCGGTTGTGAGCACAAGGTATCCGAATTTATTTGAAATGGCCATCAGGATTTTACCCCTTATCCTCGCCTGTAGATTCTCTTCTGTAACATCAAATGGAAGCCCTGCAAATACGCCACTCAATGTCTTTGTATACGCATTATAAACTGACTTTATTGGTATCACCCTACATTCAATTCCAAGTCTTTCAGCCAGCACCATGGAGTCTTCTATACTACCTTTGGATGAAAAGTGTGAAGGCATTGTGACACCAATCACCTTGTCCCTGCCAAGGGCCTTAACTGCAATTACGGCAGTAACGGCAGAATCTATTCCACCGCTCAGGCCAATTACGGCTTTTTTGAATCCGCATTTTTTTAAATAATCCCGCGTACCCAGGATTAAGGCTTTATAGACAGACCCAACATCACCTTCACCTACCACGCCTGGAGTTTCTCTCTTAACCGACTTTGATTTACTATCCACTGCGCTCACATCCGTGCCCTTGAACTCTACCATGAGTAAGTTCTCTTCAAACCCCGGAGCCCGGCTTACTATAATCCCATCTTTATTGATCGCAAGACTGTTTCCATCAAATATCAGATCGTCATTACCTCCAATCTGATTCACAAAAATAATTGGTACACTGTTCCTCTTTGCGTGGCCTGACAGCATCTTCATCCTGGCATCCTGCTTACCAATAGTAAAAGGCGATGCCGAAATATTTATAATAATCTCCGCACCCTGCCTCATCATGCATCCGACCGGATCACTGTGATGAATTGTTCCCGGCCAAACGACATCTGCCCCCCAGGCATCCTCGCAAATAGAAATACCAAACCTCCTGCCGGATATTTTTGCTACTGAAATGTTATGCGTCGGTTCAAAATACCTCTCTTCATCAAATACGTCATAGGTAGGCAGCAAAGATTTATAATGTATGGAGACAATCTTCCCGTTTTTTATATACGCCGCCGCATTATATAAAGTCTTTCCACGCGGTGCCGCATTTCTGTCAACAAAACCTACAATAGCTGAAATACCGGTAACACTCTCCTTTACCACTTGTAGAGCTTTCAGATTACTATCTATAAACCCTGAAAGCTCCAACATGTCCTTTGGCGGATAGCCCACAATGCTCATCTCAGGAAATACAACCAGATCCGCTCCCTTCTCCCTGGCAATATTTATGAACTTGCAGATCTTTCGCGCATTCTGCTTAAACGCGCCAACAGTTGGATTTATTTGGGCCAGACAAATTTTCATAAATTGGTCCCCACATATTTAGAAATGGAGATAAGCACTGATTAATTATTTTCAAGTACACCGTATTCACAGGCATTCAAAGATTTATAAGCATTTAATAGTACAATTCAACACATAAATCAATAAAATTTGACAACTATCGTATAAACCTGATAATATGCAGGTAGCTAAATGAATAACATAACGATTGACCAAAAACTTGTTGATAGACTGGAAGAGATTGCAGATCCGGGTGAATTAATGGCCGAGCTGTTTCGCATATTCGGGAAACGGGCTGCAATAGGTACGAGTGGACAATGGACAGGAGTGGCTTTGATAGATATGGTGGTTCGTGCCGGTATTTCAGTCCCCCGTGTTTACACCGTGGATACCCTACGCCTTTTTCCGGAAACATACGATCTCTTCCGTGAACTGGAGAAAAGGTACAATATCAAGATTGAAAAAGCGGCACCTGATTTTGATGCGGTAAGCAGAATGGTTCGTGACCACGGAGAAAGTCTCTTTTTTGATAGCAAGGCGAAACAGGAATATTGCTGTAAGATACGCAAGGTTGACCCAAATAACAGGATACTTGACACCCTTGATGTCTGGATTACAGGGTTGCGGGCCGATCAATCCGATGCCAGATCTCAAACTAAGCGAATAGATATTATTCAACATAAACAACAGGACGGGAAGGTACGCCCCTTACTCAAAGTGACTCCTTTAATTGCATGGACTGAAGAAAGAGTCAAGGAGTACGTCAGTGTCAATAATGTACCTGTACATAAATTGCTTGAGATGGAAAGAGATGGATGGCACTACGCCTCACTTGGATGTACTATCTGCACAACCCCCATCGGATCTAACGAAACACGCCGTGCAGGACGTTGGCGATGGTTTAACCATCAACTCAACGACGACCACAAAGAGTGCGGTCTGCACCTCACCGGTAGCAGGAATAGTCCCTAACCGGAAACTACTGACTATTTATCTACTTTCTCTGATGGCCAGTAATAGGCATCCGGGGTGTCCCTTGCACCAAAAATAGCCGTTCCCACACGCACCATATTAGCTCCCTCTTCGATAGCAATGTGATAATCTCCTGACATCCCCATGGAAAGGTACTCCATCTCCACACCATCAATACCCTCTTCGATAACAGAGTCATGAATTCCTTTTAATAACTTGAAACACTTCCGTATCTTTACCTCATTATCGGTAAAGAGACCAATGGTCATCAACCCACGGACCCTCAGTGTATCATATCGTGATGCCTCCTTTATCAGTGAAATTGCCTCCTCGGGAGCAACCCCATATTTGCTCTCTTCATAAGAGGTATTAACCTGTATCAATACGTCCATAGAACGACCTTCACTCACAAGACGTTTATCCAGTTTCTCAACCAGACTCATGCGGTCTACAGAGTGGATCATATCCGCAAATTTCAATACATCCTTAACTTTATTCGTCTGCAAATGTCCGATAAAATGCCAGGCCGCATCCTCATCTTTCAACACGTCATATTTTCTCAGCGCCTCCTGGATCTTGTTTTCCGCAATAATACCACCACCATTTCGAACAGCCTCTCGTATCCGTTCTACATCAACAGTCTTTGTTGCCATAACTAATGTAATATCTTCCGGCTTCTTACCAATCTTTTCGGCAGCATCCGCAATTTTCCGTTTCACTTTTTCCAGATTTTCTTTAATTGACATAATTTCTCCAATCCTATTGTTAATCCCATATAAAACCAATTGTTGATTTGAATTATACCATGTATCCGATACGACATGTTTATAAATTTGTAAAACAACATTTGTTACGCCAAGTACACTCCGTACTATAATCGTTGACAGCATGGTTGGATGTGGGTGAGACGGATGAAGGCACGAGCATTGTGCCCCTACGGTGGAATGCGTTATCTCTTATATACTGCGTGTGCAATTCACAACTATTTAATCCCTGTAATATTTGTCTTCCAGCCATCTCTCCCGGTTATACTTAATATATTCTGATATTTGGCCATACGATTTATCATTCCGTGTAACGTGTTCGTAATAACCACGCTGCCAAACCGGATGCCCAGGGGTGTTCCGGGTCTTATTTATCTGCTTTGTGACCGTTGATTTAAACCCACGAACAATTGTCGGTACTGTATTTGACGTTGGCTTGCCGAATTGTTCCGTCGTATTGACACGTCTCATCGTGTCTATACGATATTTTATCTGGTAAAATTAGACCTGACCAGCGTCAGAAAACAGACCGATGAAATTCCAGCGGAACCAAATATCATGCACATAACCATGATCTGATACCTCGCCGCGATAAACGGTGAAACCCCGGATAAGATCTGCCCCGTCATCATGCCTGGCAATGAAACCAGGCCTACCGCAAACAGAGAGTTTGTAATAGGTATAAGAGACGCACGAAGCGCTATAACACGTGCCTTGTCATACGGTACACTCCTCTCGACTTCAGCATCCAACCTCTCCAGCGCAATGCTGACACTATTCATAGCATTAGCGAAAATCATCCCGGCAAGCGGAACAACATAACTCGGCAGATACCACGGATGCAGTTCAAGGACCCCCTGCGTTATTAGCAGTAAGATTACACCTCCACCAACTGAAATAGAGCAGAACGATTTCAGATACAGTACCCTGCGGGGGATTTTCACCGTACGCAGAGCGATCCAACTAGACGCAAAAAGCATAATCGCCAGAACCGCGACAACGATCAGATAGCTATCTGATTTGAAAATAAATATCAGAAAATATCCTATCAGCAGAAGCTGAATGAACATCCTGAAGATGGCGTAAAGCGAGTTCCCATAACCAAGCCCCCATTTCCAGAGAACCCCGACAACCTCTATAGCCGGAATGAAAGCCAACATCAGATTAATAAACGGAATTGTATGTACTGTGTGATTCATGATCTACCATCAAAATTACATTTATACCATGTTCTTTACCGCTTAGGAAAGCAGGAAATACAGCAAAAAAGATTTTGAAACTTACACATTGTAACCATACCCACAACGAAGAATAGCTGGCATTGTAGTTAATGCTTGCCAAATAATATTTGTCTTCCACCCATTCTACCGGATTATACCTGATATATTCTGATGTTATGCGAATTTAAGAAAATGAAAAGGCTATCGTTCTTCAAGACTGGGGTCCCAATGGCAAGTTATCTATAAAGTCCTGAAAAACTTCTTCAAAGTTTACGTTTTTGAAATTAACCCACACAAATATTAGGAACTAACATTATGAAAACAAATATAGACTCATTCGTAAAAGCCAAGGTAAATGTCAGTATTACACCAGGAGAAATGTTAAAGACTTTGAGGGAATTACAGGGATTGAGTCAGAAAGAGTTGTCAGAAATTACCGGAATAAGCCAATCTAACATTTCAGCCTTAGAAACAAATATCCGTAACATTGGTCGAGACAGGGCACTGGTATTGGCAAATGCACTAAAGGTACACCCAGCCGTTATACTATTCCCTGATTACAGCATGGAAACTGCTGTTTAGAATTTATACTTGTTTTTAAGACAAAAACTACATAATCCAAATATTCACCTAAGCTGACAAGAATATTTAATCGTCAAACTTGTACCCTAATAATTAATAAAAAGTTAGCCTAACCTTCATTCTGTCAGTAACTCAACAAGTTTTTAAACAATACGATAGGTTGTTATTGTGACTGTAGTTCGACCTGTGAAAATCGGTGTTGAATCGTCTATTCTAATAATACCGCGTGTATGATTTGGCATATTTACCGATCCACTTCTCAATGAAACGATGTTTATACCATTAAAACGGGGCCTTATCAACTGTATCAGCGACCTCATCAACTACATTGTGGACTGTGTTTCCTGCTACCGGTACTGAAGAGACAACGGCGCCGGTTACACGCATGGGTACAGTCACCACTTTTGTTACGAAACATCCGCCTAACAGTATTAAATGTAAGAGCAAAACCATGGCAATCGATACAAACTCTCTTTTTTTCATTTCTTGTTTTACC
Source organism: Candidatus Scalindua sp. (assembly GCA_021777035.1). Taxonomy (GTDB): domain Bacteria; phylum Planctomycetota; class Brocadiia; order Brocadiales; family Scalinduaceae; genus Scalindua. The sequence continues at coordinate 11,841 of JAIQZR010000156.1, forward strand.
TCCCTGCAATCCCTGCCTTCCTTAAAGGTATCGCTTTTAAAATTTTTAACCGCTTAGGAAAGCAGGAAATTCAGGAAAAAAACTATTGTTTACTTTTTTATCTCTCCCTGCTAATTCTAAACCTCCTTGACCACCATGTCCTTTTATCCGCTCAGGAAAGCAGGAAAAAACTATTGAATATAATTTCTTTGCTTTTCTTCCTGCAATTCCTGCTTTCCTAAGCGGCTCTTTCTTTACAAGATTACTCTTTTGATTTCTAACGTCGGTTTTGAAAAATTCAGGATTAATCCATGTTTTTGATTTGTCGCTTTCAAATACGATCGAACTATTGCAAAATGTTCATTCGTCACTTCTTTTGTCGCCTTTAATTCAACAACCAATTTATTAAAAGCAAATATATCCAATCTATGTTTACCTATTTCCTCATTCTTGTAAAAAAGTGGTATTTCCCACTGTTTTTCATAGGGAATATGACAAGATTCAAATTCTATTGAAAGCGCATTTTCATAGACTGACTCAAGAAAACCGGGACCAAGGGTCTTATGCACTTCAATTGCCGCCGCAATAATCCTATCCGTCAGGTCTTCATGTTCCAGCTTCATTTTTCCCGCCTTTCTAACTTCATTAAGAAGCTACGATTGTTGTTATACTAAAGAGATTATTACCGCTTAGGAAAGCAGGAAATTCAGGAAAAAAACTATTGTTTACTTTTTTATCTCTCCCTGCTAATTCTAAACCTCCTTGACCACCATGTCCTTTTATCCGCTCAGGAAAGCAGGAAAAAACTGTTGAATATAATTTCTTTGCTTTTCTTCCTGCAATTCCTGCTTTCCTAAGCGGCTCTTGTTTTGTCCCTGACCTGCCTCAACCTTTTGCTGATAGTCACCGGGTATTCATTCTTACAATCCAAGTCCTTGAACTTGTCCGGTAGTTGAAAAATATTTCCCTCTGCGGTTTTCTGTATTTGTTGGACGGTTGGTATCTTACATATGATATTCCCTCTCTTCATAACCGGTCGTAAAAGTCTCTTGGCATCAAGATCTTCATCTACCAGGCCGATTATGTCCTTTTTAAACATCCCTCTCTTATTGAGAAACCGGTAAACCTGTTTCTTTGACGGGCAAGTTGCCTTATCTTTACTTGTCTTCATTTTAGGGACGAATAGACCCTCTTTCTCCTGCTCAACCAGTTTATAGACCCCGCCGAGCGCGGGTGTGTCTTTCGAAGTGACCATCTCTGTCCCTACGCCAAATGAGTCAATACACGCACCTTTGGCAAGCATTTTAGATATCTTGTACTCATTCAGGTCATTGCTTGCCGTAATCTTTACGTGTGACAAACCGGCATCGTCCAGTATCTTCCTTACCCTTTTACTTAATAGCGTAATATTACCACTGTCCAGCCTGACACCCTTCAGTTTCTTCCCTATCTTAGTAGCCAACTGCGCACCCTTAATGGTATTGTATGTGTCTATCAAAAGAGTGGTGTTGTCTGGAAAAACCTTGTTAAAATCTTGAAATGATTCATATTCATCATCGTATGTCATGACCCATGAATGGGCAACTGTACCAATGGGAGGTATCCCCAACTCATAAGCCGCAAGGAGATTAGAGGTACCTACACAGCCGCCAATAAAACATGCCCTTGCGGCCAGTACCCCAGCCTGGGGGCCGTGTGCGCGCCTTGTCCCAAAATCTATTACCCCCCTGCCGTCAGCGAAATGTACTATTCTTGACGCCTTTGAGGCAACAAGTGTCTGATAATTTATAATTGAGAGAAGATAGGTCTCAATTATCTGAGCCTCAATCATTGAGGCCGTTACCCTTACAATGGGTTCATTCGCGAAGATAACAGTACCCTCTGGGACAGCGTAGAGATCTCCATTGAAACTAAAAGCTTGAAGATAATCAAAAAATTCTCTGCTTATATTTTTAAAAACAGGAAGGCGCTTAAGATATTTTAAATACTCAGCCGTAAATTTCAGATTTTTAAGATAATAGATGGCCTGTTCAAGTCCGGCCGCTATGAGGTATGAACGTCTTTCAGGTAAGTCCCTGACAAACAGTTCAAAAGTTGATCTATGATCCATTTCACGTTCAAAATAACCGGCAGCCATAGTCAACTGATAGAGGTCAGTGGCCAAACATATATTTTCATCAGTCAAAAAGAGTGGTTTTGGGGTTCCGGTATTCTTTTTCATTTTTTTAGTACATAATGTGTAGACCGTTTGCAAAACTGGCCTTTAACCGTGTCACCGCTTAAACATGCATGATTACGGATGATGCACTCCATATTTCTTAATTTTTATAGCCTATTGCAAAAACATTGTAAACCTGTTTTTTGGTACTATTTGAATAATTCTCACACAGAGGTCCAAAGATCACGAAGAGAGAAGGATGATTTGAAAAAACATAACAATAGACAATCGGTTGTCCCCTTGCCACTCTTAGCATATCTCTCTTATTTTAGTATCTTCATGTTATTATTAAATCACCTTAATCTTTGCGCACTCTGCATTGCATGAAGAGTGCTTTTTCCTCTCTGTGTTCTATGTCTCAGTTTGATTTTTTCAAAAAGTTAAATTTCTGTATATTGACACACATGTACGTATAGTTTATGCTCTAGCATTGAATTTTCAACATACAACATTACTTTATTACATAAATGCATAGATCTGAAGACTTTGCACGGAAATTAATAGACGCCGGTTACAATTTTTTCACTGGCGTTCCCTGTTCTATTATTGGGAACCTGATTACAACTCTTACAAATATGCCTGACGTTACCTATGTTCCGGCTGTAAGGGAAGACGCTGCGGTCGGAGTTGCAAGTGGTGCGTATATGACAGGAAAAACACCGGTAGTTTTAATGCAGAACTCAGGGCTGGGTCAATGTTTAAATACCCTTACTTCCCTAAACCTCATTTACAAGCTTCCTTGCTTACTACTAGTCACGTGGCGTGGCTTCGAAGGCAAGGACGCACCAGAACATCTGGTGATGGGTAGAACGTGCAATAAACTACTTGATACGATCGGTATTTCGCACCATAGTTTCAACCATGACAATATCAAAGTGCTCATAGATATGTCATATAAACTGATTACAGAAAACAAAGAGCCTATAGTCCTTTTCTTAAAAAAAGGAATAATTGATTGAATTACAGAGAAGCCATAACCACAATAATGGAATTACTGGACGATCAACTGGTTGTATGTGCGAATGGTTTGATAAGCAGAGAGACCTTTACGGTAAGAGACAGGACTGAAAACTTTTACATGATCGGATCTATGGGAATGGCCTCGTCAATAGGTATGGGAGTTGCGTTAAGTATGCCTTCAAGAAAAACAGTTATTCTGGACGGTGACGGTAACCTGCTGATGAATCTTGGTTCATTACCAATGATAGGTTCTCTTCAACCAAAAAATCTTTTGCATATTGTACTGGACAATGAAGTTTATGCTTCTACAGGAAATCAACCAACTATTTCTAACGTTATAGAACTGGAAAAGATTGCAGAATCAGCCAGATATGTTTATGTAAAAAAAGTAGTAACTAATGAAAACCTGGAAAGAGAGATGGCTCATATACTGAAAAATAAAGGCCCATCATTCCTTCTGGTAAAAATATCTGATAACGGAGTAGAGAGAGATATTGGTAGGGTGACCCATACACCGGAACAGATTAAAGAGAGATTTATGTCAGCTATGAATTCCCTACACATTAAATTATAATGAAAAATCTAAAACGGACGAAAAAAATGATTTTACTGAACCCCGGACCGGTATGTACTTCAGAGAGGGTCAGAAATTCGCTTTTGAAAGGTGACATATGCCACCGTGAAAGTGAATTTTCAACAATTCTAAGTAACACGCGCAATAAAATACTGCAGGTATTTGCACCAAACGGAGGCTACGTGACAGCTATCATTACCGGTTCCGGAACTGCTTCATTAGAAGCGGGTATCTGCTCTTCAGTAAGCGAGGGGAGAAAGATATTAATCATAAATAATGGCGTTTATGGTGAGAGGATTTCACGTATAGCGTCCGCATATAAAATCGATAAGGTTGAACTCAAGTACGACTGGCTTGAACGGCCGGACATTAATCAGATAGAGGATGCTATCTTACAAGACACTGAAATTGAAGTAGTATCAATGGTCCACCATGAAACAACTACCGGTTTAATAAACCCAATCCATGAAGTAGGTGCTATTACTAAAAAGCACAACAAGACTCTCTTCCTGGATTCTGTCAGTGGCCTGGGTGGAGAAGAGATCGACTTGGCAAATGACAATGTGGATATATGTATCGGAACCGCAAATAAATGCATTCAGGGCCTGCCGGGATTATCATTTGTCCTTCTAAAAAAGGAGGAGGTACAAAGGCTCAGAAGTATACCTCCTCGTTCCCTTTACCTTAACGTCATCTCCCAACTGGATGAACAGGAGCAAAAAGGAGAATGTCCATTTACGCCATCAGTACACACGTTCTATGCCTTTGAAGAGGCGCTGGACGAGTTGTTGGAAGAGAGTGTCCTGGGTCGGATAAACAGATACAAAAAAGCGTCATCATATTTAAGGAAAGAGTTCAAGCGACTTGGTCTGGAGCTACTTTTACCGGAAGAGTTCCTTTCTAATACAATTACGGCATTGTCTCTACCCAATAACATGACTTATGTACATCTACATGACAGTTTAAAGGAGAGGGGCTTCATCATCTATGCCGGTCAGGGATTATTAAATAAGACAATATTCAGGATTGCAAACATGGGAGAGTTAACCATGAATGACCTGGAAGCGTTTATTGCAAATCTAGAGGAAGTTATAGACGGCAGGTAGCATATATGATGGAATTACGAATTACAATTTTAGATTTACGAATATAACAAGTTATGTAGGGGCACGATGCTTCGTGCCCTGGCTATTTACAGGAGGAGAACGCAACAAGTGAAAGTTATTATGTTAGCCGCGGGTGTTGGGAAGAGGATGTCAGCAGTGACAAACGTAATACCCAAATGCCTGATTAAAATTGGCAATAAAACCCTTCTAGAGAGGCACATTGAAATAATATCCCAATTAGGAGTAGAGGATGTAGTTTTTGTTGTAGGTCATTTCAAGGAGAAGATAAAAGAGGTTGTAGAAAAAAACAGCAACGAATTAAATATCACATATATTGAAAACGAGCAATACACAAAAGGCAGTGTCCTCTCTCTGTGGTATGCCAGAGAGGAGTTGGATGATGATGTACTGATTATGGATGCCGATGTGTTGTATCATGACAATCTACTTAAAAAGCTGGCAGAATCCAGTAATAAAAACTGCTTCCTGCTGGATGCAAACTGTGATGACACTGGCGAAGAGATGATGCTCTTTGTAAAAGATGAAAAAGTAGTAGGGATATCGAAAGTCCACTCTTATGATTGTGATTTTAAGGGTGAAGGGGTTGGCTTTTTTAAACTTGCGGCAAAAGACTGCCATAGTCTTAAAACTATTCTTGAAGAGTTCGAACAGACCGGAAAGGTAAATGTTGAATATGAAGACACCCTACACGAGTTACTTTCACAATGTACGGTCGGTTTTGAGAGTGTAGAAGAACTTCCATGGATTGAAATTGACTTTGAAGAAGATATAGAAAGGGCCGGAAGAGAAATTCTCCCAAAGATAGAAAATGTCGTTAGCAACTGAAAAAAAGAGTGACCAATCTGTAATGTCTCATTCAGACAGTCCAATAATTGATAGATACATAATCCGCAAAATATCAGGGTTTATTACAGGAGGCCTCATAAAAACACCCATCTCTCCAAACCAGGTAACCATCATAAGCCTGATACTTGGCATCATCTCAGGCGTTCTGTTTTCTTGTGGAGAACATGCTTACACCCTTATGGCAGGTGTAGTATATTTCCTTTCTACTATTTTTGACCAATGCGATGGAGAGGTTGCCAGGGCCAAACAGATGTCATCTGAATTTGGCAGGATTTTCGATATAATAGTCGACTCTATAGTTAATGCAATAATCGTTATTGTGATAACTATTGCTATTTATAAAGTAAATGGTTCCGATCTTACTATCATAGTAGGTTCGCTGTCTATGATAGGTATCGTAATTTCACTCCTCTTAACAACTTATTTTAGTAGTGAAAGTGAAAAATGTACCGGACCAAAAGAGATACTTGACAAGCTGAACAATAAGGATTTTTTTTATATTATCATGCTCGCATCCGTAATCTTTAATCAGATGATGTGGTTTCTTCTAATTATGGCGGTTGGAACAAATATTTACTGGATATTACACAAAATAGCCCATCGTAAAATTGTAACCTGAATTGGATAACTCCTGATTGTGAGCATTAAGAAAATAATTGAATATCACGAGAGGACAAAACACTTCCCGAATCGTCCAGCAAATTCTACAGGCTATCTCGATTGGGCCACTGAACCTAATCCGTTTAGAAGCTATGAGGGGACAGACCCTGTTCAGCTTCCTTTCTCAACTACTGTTCTGGATGCAAATTATTATGATTTATTTAACAGGAAGAAAAATGAGCTGCAACCCTTCTCCTTAACAAATATCGCCCGTCTCCTGGAGTTGTCCATGGGGCTTTCCGCCTGGAAATCACATTCAGGAACATCGTGGGCGCTACGAATGAACCCTTCAAGTGGGAATCTCCATCCCACTGAGACACATCTTGTTCTACCGCCGTGCCAGGGAAACAACCGTCCAGGAGGGGTTTTCCATTACAACTCTCTACCACATGTACTTGAACCAAGAGCAGAATTTGATGAACAGCTCTGGTTAAAACTAGAAAAACACTTTCGTCAAAAAGGATTTCTGGTTGGACTTACCAGTATTTATTGGAGAGAATCCTGGAAATATGGTGAACGTGCATTTCGTTACTGTAATCATGACATAGGGCATGCAATGGCCTGTCTGGCTTTCTCCGCAAACCTATTAGGGTGGAAAGCAACCTATCTCAATTCTTTGTCAACGAGAGAGATAGAAATCATTCTGGGATTTCAAAAAACCCGGTGGAAAGAATTTGAGAAGGAAGAACCGGAACTTCTATTATTTGTGCATGAAAGCACTGAAAGTTTTGACATAAGAGGCATTACACCTGACATTCTTGAATCATTTGAGTCTCTTAATTTCAAAGGTAGACCAAACCAGTTAAGCAAGGACCACGAGGACTGGTATGTTATTGATGAAGTATCCGAAGAGACGAACAAACCCGTAACAGAAGGAAAAACATATGATTACAAAGAGCATGAATATTTTGAGAAAGAAATAGCTTCAATGACTGGCGAAAAAATTATACGCCAGAGAAGGAGCGCCCAAGCCTATGATGAAAAAACCGCTATCACAAAAAGAGTTTTTTTCGCTATATTAGACAAGACCATTCCACGGAGCCACAGCGCCCCATTTGATCTGGGACTTGGTGATATTTATGTCCACCTCTTCATTTTTGTTCACAGGGTAGTTGGTCTGGATTCCGGACTCTATTTCCTGGTTCGTAACGAAGAAGATCTTATAGACATTAAGCGAAATTGTCATCCATATTTCTTATGGAAAAAAGTGAATGATGCGCCACACACGCTTAATCTTTATCTTTTACAAAATGGAGATTTTAGGAGAGAGACTGCATTCGCAAGCTGCCAGCAAGATATCGCCAGTGATGGAGCTTTTTCCATTGGAATGATTGCAAAGTTTAAGAGCAACTTAGAAAACGAACCTTTCTTATATCGCAGGCTCTTCTGGGAAACCGGAATAATTGGACAGGTGCTTTATCTGGAGGCGGAAGCCCATTCGGTTAGAGGCACTGGAATCGGATGTTTTTTTGACGATGTTGTTCATAAGCTCTTAGGATTTAATGACAATACATACCAAAGCCTCTACCACTTCACCATCGGAGGTGCATTAGAAGACACAAGAATTACTACACAATCAGCCTACTACCACTTAAGAAAAAGCAATCACAGCCACGAATGAAAGGGGTTTAGTGCAGATACTGTATAAAAAAAGCAAAAGTATGTACTTGCCCAGTTACACTAGCAATAGTGCTAACTCACATTCAAACAGATGTTCGCTCTTCTCATTCTTTTAATAATCCCTGAAAATGTCACATCCAATGGACTGGTACAAGCAATTCATAGTGTTCAAAAGGCCTACCCTTTAGTCTCATCTTAACGTTTTAAGCGGGGTAAACGTAAAATAATGAAACAAGAAACTGCTTCTCTTCCAGATATCAATAACCTAGCTTTTCAAGCTCAGGGTAAAACTTTCCTTCTTCAAATGCGATTCTGTCTGCAAGCGCGTTTTTTATACCGCTGTAATCGTTTGCAAAGTCATCGCTGTCAACTGTATCAGACGATGAGTACTTATCAAAAAATGGTAATAACGCTGTTTGTGCGATACTACCGAGTTCATCCATAAATCTTTGCGCTGACGACCTGAAAGGTCCTTCAACACCTACTTTATTCATCGCCTCCCGTATAACATTGTTTTCTTCCCCAACATGTGCCAACAAAGCCTCTTTTAAACTATTTAGCGCATCAACTCTTTGTTGCCCTTCCGAAGAATCAATCTGTCCCAATAAACTTACTGCTGTCTGGTGTGTTGCTTTGAAACCAACTACTGTTGCTCCCATATGACAACCCCCCTCTCTTAATATTACAAAAATTTACCCCGCTCAAATTTGTATCTATATAGAAATAATGAAAAGCAGAAAATATCTACTCAGATCAGAAATTTATCTTTTTGACAATGTACCCGTGCGAATATACAATCCATATACATAGAGGCAGGGTAATCTAACAATATTTATAGGCGATGACAACAAAAAATATTTTCAAAAGATACTTAGTTTCCTTCAACAGCAAAACACTTCAACATATTTTCACAGACACTCTTATAGTAGGAAGCGGTGTCGCGGGCTTAAGCTCTGCCTTACATGCTTCAAAGGGAGGATCAGTCTTAGTAGTCACTAAGTCAAAGATAAATGAGAATTGCACTGAGCATGCTCAAGGAGGGATTGCCGCAAAACTAAATCCAGTTGATAGCTATAAACAACACATAAATGACACCTTGGAGACAGGGCATGGTATTTGTGATGAAAGTGTGGTTAGCGGAGTAGTCAGAGAAGGCCCAAAGCGTGTAAAAGAATTAATAGCGTGGGGTGCCAAATTTGATAAGGAGGACGGAAAACTGGCCTTCACAAAAGAGGGTGCACACCGTTATCCGAGAATACTACGGGCCAGGGGAGATTCCACGGGTAAGGAAATTGAAGAAACACTGATCAATGTCGTTAAAAAAAATCCTAGAATCAGGGTTTTTGAGCATACATTTGCTCTTGATCTGTTGGTAAGTAAAAACAGTTGTAATGGAATTATTGCATGGCGTAAGAAAGGAGGAAACACTCTGATATGGGCCAAGCAAACAATCCTGGCATCAGGAGGTTGTGGCCAGGTTTATCGAGAAACAACAAACCCTGAAATATCAACCGGAGACGGAATTGCGATGGCTTACCGGGCCGGTATAAAACTGCAGGATCTAGAATTCGTACAATTTCACCCGACAACATTATACGTAGCTGGCGCTGAAAGGGTCTTAATTTCTGAAACAGTCCGTGGCGAGGGGGGAATATTGAGGAACAAATTTGGTGAAAAGTTCATGCTAAAGTATCATCCCAGCGCCGAACTTGCACCTAGAGATATCGTCAGCAGGAGCATTGTACAGGAAATTCGCGCAACTGATCACACGCATGTATATCTAGATGTAAGGCACATTCCAAAAGAAAAACTCAGCACAAGGTTTCCAAAAATAAAAAAGTTATGCAAGTCTTTTGGAATTGATATAACCAAAGAATTGATCCCGGTACACCCAAGTGCCCATTATATGATTGGTGGCATTAAGGTAGATGAAAAAGGAAGGACGAGCATGGACAACCTCTTTGCATGCGGAGAAGTATCCTGCACAGGATTACATGGTGCAAACCGATTAGGTAGCAACTCATTACTAGAAGGGCTGGTCTTTGGCTACAGAGTCGGTCACATAGCGAGTAAGGAAGCGGCAAAAAGGAAAGATGAACTTTTATCTCCACGTTTCTTTAAAGGGCCGCCCAAAAAGCACTTATATAATGAGCTGAACCTGAAAGATGTAAAAAATTCCCTAAAAAGTATTATGTGGAGAAATGTTGGTATTGAGAGAGATGGCAAGTACCTTAAAGACACAGTTAATAGCATTAAACACTGGTCAAAGTATATAATAAGTAACGAATTTTCATCACCACATGGTTGGGAAGTACAAAATATGCTCACAGTGTCAATTTTAATTGCAAACTCAGCTTCCAAGAGATGTGAATCGAGAGGTGTACACTATCGGATAGACAACCCTGAAACAAATAACAAGCAATGGAAAAAACACATCATAGTTTAAAGATGACAAAGACGGCTTTGTACAATAACTTCTCAATGTAGTAGATTCAGACAATAAGTATTAGCGGGCCTTACCCAGGATAATGCTGACATTGTGTCCGCCAAAACCAAAAGAATTGGACATCACATTCTCTACGTGCATCTCCCTCGCTTCGTTTGGTACAAAGTCTATTCCACTACAGTCCGGATCCGGATTTTCATAATTTATCGTAGGAGGTATTACGTTCTTATCTAGTACCAATGAGCATATCAATGCCTCTACTCCACCTGAAGCTCCTAATTGATGTCCCAACATAGATTTTGTCGAGCTAACAGACAGTTTTTTTACATGATCCCCAAAGACCTTCTTAATAGCATTAATTTCAACCATATCACCAAGGTGAGTAGACGTCGCATGCGCGTTAATGTACGATATTTGTTCAGCGTTCAATTTGGCATCATCTAATGCATTTCTCATTGCGATACATGCACCGTCACCCTCAGGGTGTGGAGCGGTTATGTGATGTGCGTCATCGCTCATTGCAAAGCCGAGCATCTCAGCATAAATGGTTGCGCCTCTCCTCTTTGCACTTTCCATTTCTTCTAAAATTACCATACCAGAACCTTCCGAAATGACAAATCCATTCCTATCTCTGTCAAAAGGCCTGCTGGCTTTCTGAGGATCATCATTTCTTTTCGACAATGCCTTCATATTGTTAAAAGCGCTTACACAAAGCGGAGTAATCGTCGCTTCAGTTCCTCCTGCAAACATTACAGAAGCTTCTCCTCTCTGAACAATCCTGAAAGCTTCAACAATAGCATGCGCACCAGACGCACAGGCAGTGATAACAGAAAAATTCGCGGCTTGAAGTCCAAACTTAATAGCTATGTAACCCGGTGCAGCATTAGCCATTAATTTGGTAATCATAAACGGAGAAACTCTTGATGGGCCTCTTTCGAGCAAAACCTTATGCTGAGCTTCAATCTCAATAATACCTCCAATACCTGTACCGATAATTGCACCTACCTTTTTCCGATCCATACTATCAAGGTCTATTCCGGAATCTTCAATGGCAAGAGTAGCTGATGCTACAGCAAATTGAGTAAATCTATCTAATCTTCTTTCTTCCTTTTTATCAAACCACTTACTTGGATCAAAGTCCGATGCTTCCCCTGCGATAAACACTTCCTGACCTGCAGTGTCAAAAGCAGTTATATTAGAAATTCCACTTTTTCCACTACATAATGAATCCCAAAGTAGATCTTTCTGATAACCCACCGGTGTTATTGCCCCAAGACCTGTAATCGCAACTCTAAGTCCCATCGTTTTTACTTATGCTCCTTAATATAGTTTATTGCATCACCGACAGTTTGCATCTTCTCAGCATCTTCATCCGGAATACTCACATCAAATGCATCTTCCAACTCCATCACTAATTCTACGGTATCAAGCGAATCCGCACCCAAATCGTTTATGAATGAGGTGTCTGGAGTAACCTGATCCTTATTAGCACCCATCTGCTTAACAATTATTTCTTTTACCTTTTCTTCAACTGATTCTTCTGTAGACAAGACATTTCCTCCTTAGGACAAAATTCCCAGATTTTTCAATATTTTACTATTACTAATACTTCTCATATTTCTGTAGGATCAATTTCTCATAGGCAATTATACAAACAACTTCCTCGAACCTATTCTATAAAGCACTTCAGATTATCCAAAGACTACATTTATGTTCTTCATTTTACCACTTAATAACAGACGAACCCCATGTTAAACCTCCTCCGAATGCAACTAAAATTGCCGTATCGCCTGGTTTTAACAAGTCCCCCTTCACTATCTCATCAATTGCTATAGGAATAGAGGCAGAAGATGTGTTACCATATCGGTTAATGTTAATGTACGCTTTTTCCCTTGGTAGCCCCAGCTTTTCCATCGCCGCTTCAATTATTCTAATGTTACTTTGATGCGGAATAACCATATCAAAATCTTCTACCTGCATGTCATTTGCAGCAGCGGCCTTAGTGATTACATCGACCATGTTAATAATGGCTTGCTTAAATACCTCTTTACCTCTTAACTTAATATAATGCGAATGCGATTCGACAGTCTCATGTGATGCAGGTAATTTAGAACCACCTGCCGGTAGCGTCAATAACTCTGCCTGACTACCATCCGAACCCAAATGGGTAGTAACTATTTCCCGTCCGCCATTACCTTGTTGAACGACTACCGCACCAGCTCCATCACCAAAGAGAATACATGTCGACCTGTCTGTATAGTCAGTGATCTTTGACATACATTCTGCCCCCACAACCAATACTGTTTTCATGGCTCCGGACGCAACAAAACTTTTGGCTACAGACAACGCATAAACAAATCCTGAGCAAGCTGCTAATAAATCAAAAGATCCTGCATTCTGCGCGCCTATCTTCTCCTGTATATAACAAGAAGTAGAGGGGAATAAACAATCGGGCGTGACAGTGGAAGTTATTATTAGATCTACTTCAGTGGGTAAGACATTTGCGTCATCCAGCGCACGCAAAGACGCTTCAACCGCCAGATCCGAAGCAGCAACTCCATTTTCTACAATACGTCTTTCACTTATTCCCGTGCGCTTGGTGATCCATTCATCTGTTGTATCCAGCATCTTAGACAGATCATCATTGGTGAGTACTTTTTCGGGTAAAAAAGACCCTACCCCTGTAATCGATGCCTTATATCCTTTTTCCATTAATTATCCTAATTAAATTAGGAAATTTGGCTTATTATGTAGCTGTCACGAGTGACGAATTCGCCTTCTCGAGCTCAGAGTTAATATGTTTATTTACTTCGTACTTACCAAATTGTATAGCTTCTCTTATTGCGTTTTGAATTGTCTTGGAATCTGACCTGCCATGAGAAATAATACTGATACCATCGATCCCAAGTAGCGGTACACCACCGTATTCAGTATAATCCATTTTACTGTACAGATGCTCTCGAACAGGCTTACAAAGCCAGGATCCCAGTCTGGTCAAGACACTCTTATTCGCCTCCGAGGCAAAAGCAGATAACATGCTTATCGAAAGCCCTTCGGCAAATTTCAGCAAAACATTACCAACAAAACCTTCACAAACAACTATATCAAACTTACCATCAAAGACGTCACGTCCTTCAGCATTTCCAACAAAATTCAGATTAGTACTTGAAAGAAGAGCAAAAGTCTCTTTTACCAACTCATTACCCTTTGCATCCTCCTCTCCAATATTTAAAAGCCCTACTCTCGGTTTTTCAATATTTAATACGTACTTACAAAAAACCGATGCCATGACTCCATATTGCATTAGATGAGCAGGCTTGCATTGAATGTTTGCTCCAGCATCGATTACCATGCATGCACCATGAAAAGTCGGTATAGACACAGCAATCCCCGGACGTTTTACATGTTCTAACGTACGAAGAAATAAGGATGATGCGGCTACAGTTGCACCTGTGTTTCCCGCACTTACTACAGCATCTGCCGCTTTCTCCGCAACCAGCTTGACACCCTTGGTAATTGATGAATCAGCTTTTTTCCGCACAGCCACAGTTGCAGACTCATTCATATCTACTACTTGTGAGGCATGCACAACGGATATATTGTCAAGTGTGGCACCACCACACGCGGACAATTCACTTTGAATTCGACCCTGATCACCTACCAATATTATCTCGTGATCGGTATAGAATCGTGCAGCTGCCACTGCTCCCTTTACAATCTCAACAGGAGCTGCATCTCCACCCATTGCATCAACAGCAATTCGCATAACTATGCTCTCTCTACAGCTATTACTTGTTGGCCACGATAATAGCCACAATTATGACAAACTGTGTGTGGCTTTTTTATTTGTTTACAATGAGGACAAATAAACTTTTTTGATCTACTACCTGACGTACTCCCCGCAAATTCAGAGCGTGGAACATTAGGCGGTGTCAGAGCGTCATGTGAACGTCTCTTACCTGACCTTGAACTAGATTGTCTTCTTTTAGGAACTGCCATTATGGTAACTCTCAACTATAAAATCTAAAATAAATAAGGGAAGAATGAGAAAGAAAGGGGAAAAGTATAAGGCATTATCTTTACTACCAAGCCTCCCGTTACTTTCTTGTTCTTCCCTTATTCAGCCTATCTCCTTTAATCTCATAAACTTACAAGAGCATCAGCTGGATCAATAATTTCATCATTCTATATCTGTACCTTGTGTTTGTCAAGCAAAAACATCATTGACAAGATTTCTCAGTAGATCACACATGATCCTCTATTTTATTTTGTAGTATCTTGAACCCTAAGTCCATGGCGTCATATATCTTATCCGGGAGCTGGCCACCAGCCTGAGCCATATCTGCGCGTCCACCACCTCCCCCTCCCACAATTTTTGCAACCTCCCCGGCAATTTTACCGGCATGAAGCCCTTTCTTCACCAAATCACTACTCAATGAGGCTATCAATGTGACTCTACCATTCTCTACAGTTCCTAATATTATAGCAACAGACCCCAGACTCTTTTTTATCAAGTCGACCGTCTTTCTCAAATCATCAACTCCCACTCCTTTTACCACCTCTGTTACAACTTTTACCCCTAATACTTCTTTGGCTTTGGAAGTAAAGTCAGAAGAATATTTCTGTACGCTATCTCTGCTTGCCTTCTGTACCTCTTTTTTAAAACTCTTTATTTGCTGCATCAACTCTTCAGCACGTTGAACGACCGTGCTCTCCTGTGTTTCAAGCACACCGCACAATCTTTCCAACGTCTCTTCCTTTCGCCTTGCCCATGCAATGGCTTCATTTCCAGTAACAGCCTCTATCCTGCGTATTCCTGCTGCTATTGATGATTCACTAATAATCTTAAATAATCCTATTTCGCCGGTATTATCGACATGAGTGCCCCCGCAGAGTTCCTGACTGTAATCTCCAATATTTACAACCCTGACATTCTCACCATATTTTTCTCCAAACAATGCCGTAGCGCCTGCTTTCCTGGCCTGGTCTAATGCCATTTGATCTGTAATTACAGAAGCATTTTCCATAACCCTCCCATTCATCAGTTCTTCTATCCTTGTGATTTCGGCTTCTTTAACACCCTCAAAATGGTGAAAGTCAAAACGTAGCCTTTCCGGGGTTACAGAAGATCCAGATTGTTCGGCATGTTGCCCTACTACTTGTCGTAAAACAGAATGAAGTAGATGCGTTGCTGAATGATTGCGTTTTATGGCGTCTCTTCGTTCTACATCAATAACACAAGTAACGTTTTCATTGGCCTTGATCTTACCATCTACCACCTTGCCAATATGCACTATTATGTCATTGACTTTCTTTGTATTGCTAATCTCGACCTTTGAGTCATTTGTTTGAATTATACCAGTATCACCAACCTGGCCACCAGCCTCCGCATAAAAAGGAGTTTGATCCAGCACTATGTGAATTTCCTGCCCTGCTTCAGCAGAATCAACCAATTGTTCATCTACAATCAAACCGATGACCTTACTCTCTGTTTCACACTTTTCGTAACCCTGGAAAATCGTCTCTTTTACTGTTTCTTTAATTATGCCTATCGGACCCTCATCAAATATATTACCGGTCATTTGCGTAGAAGACCTTGCCTGCTCACGCTGTTTTTCCATTTCTCTCTCAAAACCCTCTTTATCAACGGTCAGGTTGTTTTCTGCTACGGTTGACTCTGTTATTTCGAATGGAAAACCAAAGGTGTCATATAGTTGAAAAGCATCCTGACCAGACAACATCTTCTGTCCGCTACTGCGAAGGCCTTCCATAAGTTCGTCCAGTCTCTTACTACCCATAAACAAGGTTTCATGAAACCGTTCCTCTTCATTCTTGATAATTCTTGCAATGTTTTCCCGACGTTGCTTTATTTCAGGGTAAGCATCATGCATCACCTCAGCAATTACGGGAACAAGTTTGTAGAGAAAGCACTCCTCTTTCCCCAATTTTAACCCATCACGAACCGCTCTTCTTAAAAGTCTTCTCTCTACATAACCCCTGCCTTCGTTACCAGGCAGAACACCATCTGAGATACAAAATATTATTGCCCTTATATGGTCGGCTATTCTATTCATCATCTTGCCGTTTTCTGTCTGGCTATCGTATTCTACTTCAACAAGTTCAGAAATATTTTGAATTATCGGTTCAAATATATCTATTTCAAAATTTGTACTGACACCCTGAACAACACTGGCCATTCTTTCGAGACCCATTCCCGTATCGACATTCTTATTTGGCAGGGGGTTAAGCACCCCTCCGTCTCTTCTGTCAAACTGTGTAAAAACAAGATTCCACACCTCGACAAAACGCTCACAATCACAATCCGGGGCACACTCTTTCCTTCTGCATCCAATGTTCTCTCCACGATCGTAAAAGATTTCTGAGCACGGACCACAAGGGCCGTTAGGGCCCTCTGAGGGAGCGCTTGCCGGCCAGTAATTTTCCTTTTCTCCAAACCGGTATATCTTATCTTCTGGAATTCCAATCTTATTGAGCCATATCCCATAAGACTCTTCGTCATCCTGGAAAATGCTAACTGACAATCTTTCTTCCGGTAGCTTCATCTCATTAAGCATAAATTCCCATGCCATCTCTATTGCCTCTAACTTAAAATAATCTCCAAAGGAAAAGTTACCTAGCATCTCAAAAAAAGTATGATGTGTAGGGGTTTTACCCACATTATCTATATCACCTGTTCGGATACATTTTTGACATGTAGTAGCTTTATTTACATCCAGCGTTCCCTTACCCAAAAACATATCTTTGAACTGGTTCATCCCTGCACCGGTGAACAGCAGTGTTGGATCATCTTCCGGGACAAGTGAATCACTTGGCAAAAGAGAATGCCCTTTTTTCTCGAAAAAACTTAAATATTTCCTTCTAATTTCGTTAGTTTTCATAATTATAAGCTGATATTCTACATGCCTTAATAGCGAAATCAAGCCAAATATTATTACAGAAAAACTGTCTCATTGGCCTTGTCAGTTACTTCTAAATGCATAGAGTATATTAATTTAGCGTTGACAACATTAAACCACCAGATATAATTTTATCACAATTTTAATGAAAATAAACTTGAGTATTTATTGATAAATAGAAAGGACATAAACTTGCGTAGCGATACTATTACGTGTGGAATTGAGAGGTCACCGGCAAGGGCATTACTCTACGCGACCGGGCTGACTAAGGAAAGCATGAGTAAACCGTTTATAGGCATTGCCAGTAGTTTTACGGACTTAATTCCGGGACACACCCACATGAGAAAGCTTGAAAGGGATATAGAGAAAGGCATACATGCGGCAGGAGGCGTCAGCTTCATTTTTGGTGTACCCGGTATCTGTGACGGAATTGCCATGGGGCATAAAGGGATGAGTTACTCTCTCTCGTCGAGAGAATTAATTGCCGATTTAATAGAAACTGTCACAAATGCACACTGCCTGGACGGACTGATATTGTTAACTAATTGCGACAAGATTACTCCCGGAATGCTTATGGGCGCGGCCAGAATAGATGTCCCCACTATTGCAGTGACAGGCGGACCAATGATTTCAGGACGCCGCAACATGAAAAAACTCTCTCTGGTTCGTGATACTTTTGAGGCCGTCGGTAGAAAACAAAAAGGTGAAATCAGTGAGGAGGAGCTTGAATCTCTTGAGAAAGAAGCGTGTCCCGGACCCGGATCGTGTCAGGGATTATATACGGCAAACACAATGGCCTGTGTAACTGAAGCGCTGGGAATGTCGTTACCTGGATGTGCCGCATCTCTGGCCATTTCAGCTGAAAAAGAAAGAATAGCCTATAAAAGTGGAGAAAGAGTAGTTGAATTAGTAAGAAAAGGGGTAAGCACTAGAAAAATTATGACTCGTGAGGCATTTGACAATGCGATATTAATAGATATGACACTTGGAGGCTCAACAAATACTTGTCTCCATATTCCCGCAATATCCCACGAAGTCGGCATTGACATAGAACTGGACCGCTTCGATGAAATCAGCAGAAAAGTACCCCAGATAACAAATCTACGTCCAGGTGGTGAGCACTTTATGGAAGACCTTTTCTATGCGGGTGGTATTCCGGCAACAATGAAGAGGCTTGAGGACGACATTAATGATTGCGAAACAGTCAGTGGTTTCAGCACAAAAGAAATTGCAAAACAGGCAATCGTCTATGATGATGATATTATACGAACAAAAGAGAACGCCTATAGTAAGGAAGGTGGTATAGCAGTACTTCGTGGAAATATAGCACCGGATGGCGCCATAATTAAGCAAAGCGCACTATCTGAAGATATGATGGTTTTCAAAGGTACGGCCAAGGTCTTTGGGAGTGAAGAAGAAGCGATGAAGGCAATCATGGATAAGAAAATTTCTAAGGGATCGGTAATGATTATCAGATATGAAGGCCCTCGTGGTGGTCCCGGGATGAGAGAAATGTTGTCGCCCACTGCGGCGCTTGTTGGAATGGGCCTGGATAATTCTGTTGCCTTAATAACAGACGGACGTTTTTCAGGCGGCACAAGAGGCCCCTGCATCGGACATGTCTCACCCGAAGCAATGGTAGGCGGGCCGCTAGCCTTGATAGAAGATGATGACGAGATAGTCATTGACATTCCAAATCGCAAATTATATGCTGTTGTATCTGATTCAGAACTTGATAGCCGCAGGGAAAAATGGACACCGCCTCCGTTGGCAGTTACCAGTGGATGTCTTGTCAGATACGCTAAAAACGTAACATCAGCAGACAAAGGAGCTGTTCTGCAGGACTAGTAGTCAGGAAGTTTTCCTGGTTATTAACCGTTGCAAATTGTCTATACATCGTATTACCCGGTAGTGTAATGGCAACACTAGAGATTTTGATTCTCTCATTGGAGGTTCGAGTCCTCCCCGGGTAACCACCTAAGAAGAAATATCAATCGTCACAAAATATTTACCTTTGACATTACGTTTTAATGGTATAGAATTTGGTATCCTGATATTTAAAGAAGAGCTCCATTTTTTCTTGCTGTTCTTAATAGTATAAAAATATTAGCGAAATACTAACATTATGAATGCATTACTGATATATCCTGAATTTCCAGATACGTTCTGGAGTTTCAAACACGCACTTAAGTTCATACGAAAAAAGGCATCATTCCCACCACTTGGATTGCTAACTGTAGCCACAATGCTCCCGGAGGAGTGGGCAAAACGCTTAGTGGATGTCAATGTAACAAATCTCACGGACAAAGATCTGGAATGGGCAGATTATGTATTCTTCAGCAGCATGGTCGTTCAGCGAAAATCTGCTTTTCAACTCCTCGAACGGTGCAAAAAAGCAGGCGTAAAAATTGTTGCCGGAGGTCCACTGTTTACAAGCGAACATGATCAATTTAAGAATGTCGACCATTTTGTACTCAATGAGGCAGAGATAACCTTACCATCTTTCCTGGAAGACCTGAAAAACGGTTGTGCCAAGCCGGTATATAGATCTTCTGATTTTGCGGATGTTCGGGAAACCCCAGCCCCTTTATGGAAACTAGCCGACTTGAATAAATACGCCTCTATGGGCATACAATATACGAGAGGCTGTCCATACCAATGCGAGTTTTGTGACGTAACAGCCTTATTTGGTAGACGTACACGAACCAAAAACACGGAACAGATCATTGCGGAACTCGATACTTTCTATAATCTGGGATGGCGTGGAAATGTATTTTTCGTTGATGACAACCTCATAGGAAACAGAAGAAGCCTCAAGAAAGATTTGCTGCCTGCAATAATCAAGTGGCAGGAAAATCACACTGGAATAACGTTTAATACTGAAGTATCCATCAATCTTGCTAAAGATGAAGTATTATTGCAAATGATGTCCAAAGCTGGATTCAACACCGTATTTGTAGGTATCGAGACTCCTGACACAGACAGCTTGGCAGAGTGCGGTAAATCACAGAACAAAGACAGAGATTTAGCCGAAGACGTAAGAATTATTCAGCGAGCCGGATTACAGGTACAGGCTGGCTTCATTGTCGGTTTTGATAACGATACGCCATCCATATTTCAAAGACAGATTGATTTTATCCAGAAAACCGGAATTGTAACGGCTATGGTAGGCCTGCTCCAGGCTCCAACCGGAACAAGACTGTATGAACGTCTAAAAAAAGAGGGACGACTGCTTGGACGGATGACTGGAGACAATGCGGACGGTTCTACGAATATAATTCCCAACAACATGGATGCTGACACATGTCGAGAAGGATACAAGACAATATTGAAACATATATATTCCCCCGAAAATTATTATAAGCGAATTATGACACTCTTCAAAGAGTATAAGTCTCCAACAATTAAGGGCACAATTAAATTCGAACATATCGTGGGATTGTTTAATTCCATTTACCGCCTCGGCATTTTTGGCAAGGAACGTGTCCCATTCTGGCGTCTTTTGTTATGGACGACTTTTCATCGTCGCGATTTATTCCCGCTAGCCGTTACTCTTGC
>JAIQZR010000157.1 GCA_021777035.1 Candidatus Scalindua sp.
AGCTCTCTCAAGGTATTTTGTAAATAAAAAGAGCCTTGACGGGTTTAACGGTATTATCTTTCCGTTAATTTTAACGCTCCTGCCAATGACATTAATTATGAAACAGCCGGATCTTGGTACAAGCTTGATCCTGTTTCCTGTGTTTTTTTCAATAATGTTTATTGCCGGTGTCAGGTTCAGGTATATGCTTTCTATCATAGCTTTTACCTTATCCACGATTCCTCTTTTCTGGTATTTTGTACTGAAGAGCTATCAGAAGGCGAGAGTAGTTAGTTTTCTCTGGCCAGATACAGTAAGCGACTGGGGAACAGGTTATCACAGAATGCAATCATTGATCGCTGTTGGTTCCGGAGGCAGTTTTGGGAGTGGATGGGGTAAAGGCGTACAGAGTCAGCTTAATTTTCTTCCGCAAGGGCATACTGATTTTATCTTTTCTGTCATAGCTGAAGAATGGGGATTTTATAGAAGCTGTATACTCCTGTTCCTTTATGTAGTATTTATTGCATGTAGTATAGGCATTGCGATAAATACGCGTGATCCTTATGGCAGACTTATTGTGACAGGCTTTACTGCAATGTTTACCGCTCAAATACTTATAAATGTTGCCATGACAATAGGACTTGCTCCTATTACCGGTCTGCCACTACCATTTATCAGCTATGGAGGATCTTCATTGGTATCATCCTTTATAGCATTATCATTTATATTTAATGTAAGAATGAGGAACAGAGTAGCCTTAGCAAAGGATGGATTTTATGAATAATATTCGTAGTTATGTAGAGAGCAAGATCCTGCCTTTTGTGGAAACACCCGGACAGTATATTGGAGAGGAGTGGAATTCCATCAAAAAGGAGGATAAGGATATAGATGTTACTATTGCCTTGGCCTTTCCTGATACGTACGCAATAGGAATGTCACATATGGGCATGCAGATTTTATACGGTCTTTTAAACGAACGGACAGATACGGCTTGTGAAAGAGTGTTTTCACCATGGTATGACATGGAAGCTGCTCTGCGAGAACATAATATACCACTATATTCCCTGGAGTCTTTCAGGCCCTTGCAGGAATTTGATATTATTGGTTTCTCACTCCAATATGAAATGTCATTTACAAATGTACTGAACATGCTGGATCTTGCAAAGATACCGATGAAGAGTAAAGAAAGGGCAGAAACAGACCCTTTAATTATTGCCGGTGGACCTCTGGCGCTTACTCCGGAACCAATATCTGATTTTATTGATATCTTTTTTATAGGTGATGGAGAGGAAAAACTACCTCAATTTATCGAACATTTTAAGATCCTTAAAAATACGGAAAAATTATCACGGGAAGAGAAAATTGTCTCGCTGGTAAAAGAGATGGAAAATCTTTATGCCCCTTCTCTTTATAATATCACCTACAAATCAGATGGAGTTATAAACAGAATAGAACCAAACCTGCCCGGCATTCCTCCAGTTGTGCGTGGAGCGTCAGTCAGCAATCTAGGAAAAACATATTTCCCTGACAAGCCCATCATACCATATGTACAAACCGTCTTTGAACGTATCTCTATAGAAGTTATGCGAGGCTGTACACAGGGATGCAGGTTCTGCCAGGCAGGAATGACAAAACGGCCTAATAGAATACGCTCTGTGGATAAAATCATGAATATATCTGAAGATTGTTATCGTAACACGGGACACGACGAAATATCACTCGGGGCATTATCAATAAGCGACTACCCACACCTTAAAGATTTGATGAACCAGATGGGTGAGGCCTTTGATCAGAAGAAAGTAAATATTGCATTTCCTTCCCTGAGAGTTTCTGATCAGTTGACAGGGTTGCCTTCTTTACTCAATACGGTACGTAAATCCGGTTTAACACTAGCGCCTGAAGCAGCAACTATGAGGCTCAGAAAGGTAATCAACAAGGACATATCAAACGAGGATCTCTTCGCGGGGGTTAAAGAGGCGTATAAAGAGGGATGGAATCTGGTAAAATTATACTTTATGGTTGGTCTCCCCACAGAAACTGATGAGGATATTGAAGAGATAGCAAACCTGGCTTATAAAATATCCAGTCTCAAGAAAGAGGTTAAAGGCTCATACGGAAATGTGAATATCGCTATTTCGCCGTTTGTTCCTAAGGCCCATACCCCATTTCAATGGGAACCAATGATTTCACTGGAAAGAATAAAAGAAATTAGGCATATCATAATGGACAAGATCAGGCACAGAAGGATTCGTGTTAAATTCAACAAGCCTGAAAGGAGCATACTGGAAGGAATATTTGCACGTGGTGACAGAAGACTGGGAAAGGTAATCCTTCAAGCCTGGCATGATGGTTGTAGGTTTGACTCTTGGGATGACCACTTCGATTATGGTAAATGGAGAACTGCATTTGAAAAAACCGGTTTGAATGAAAGTTTTTACTTATCTAGAGAGAGAGGAGAAAGCGAAGTTCTTCCATGGGATCACCTGAGCTGTGGGCTAATAAAAGAGTTCCTGATAAGCGAGAGAAAAAAATCTTTTGATCAGGAATTTACACCTGATTGTTTTAGAAATGGTTGCCCGGATTGTGGCGCATGCCCAAGATCAGAGCATTATGTAAAAAGTTGAAACCTTTGATCACCTAATTTCCATAATACACAAACGGTGCCCAGTAATATGGTGCTTTGTATTTCTCTCCAAAGTTACCATTGATAAATTGACGTTTCACCTCTGTGACAGCATCTATATAGCTCATGCCTTTGTCCTGAACCAGGCCATACATCGATGTCATAAACTGTGAGGTAGATCCACCTGCCACTCTCCAGAGTGACACAGAAACAGCCTTCGCACCGGACAAAACGAAGGAGTGGATTATCCTTGTAAAACCGTCATCTTCGTAAATTTCTCCCAAGCCCGTGTCAAAAGCTGACAAGTTCACCAGATCGGCCCTGATTTCCATTTTTGCAATTTCTTCGGTACGCAAATAACCATCTTCTTTTCCAATTTCTTTGAATTGTGAAAAAGCCAGAGCTGAAAGCTCCGGCACCTCCGGAACAACAAGACCGTGAGTTGCAAAATGAAGCACTTTGTAATTATAGAATTTCCAGTCATCTGACAGCTCCTTTATATCTTTTTCCGTTACATTTTTACCGGTAAAGATATCTGACTTATGGATTATTTTTTTTATTTGATTAACCTCATTCAATGTTTCCGGCAAGCCAGACCAGGAAGAGAGGCCCAGAACACTGTAGGCATTTCCAACAGACCGAATATTATCAATACCCGGATAAAAAGTTTTCAATAAAAGATCTGTCTGGATATTTTCAAGATCAGAATAAATGTTTTTTATTAAGACAGCCAACTGGGCCTTGTTCTCGATCATTTCTGCCTTAAAATCAGAGTCTTCATAAACGGCCCCTCCAAATGCCAGTAACGGTTTACGATCTTCATCGTATTCTCGTTTCCTGATGAGTTTACGTATATCCAAAGATTGGATGTAGCTTATGCTATACTTTTCTACCAGGTATTGTTCATTTCCATCTACAAGAGTTCCGAAAGGCACAAAGGTAAGAATTCCATCCGGAACGATCACCAGGTTTTTCTTGTCCTTAATCTGTTCTTCCATCGGCTTGATGAGTAGTTCATATAATGCTCTTCCAATCTCTTTGGCATTTGCTTTATGAGGGCTTTCTCTATGTCCGTAAATATCCGCCCCCCCGCCTCTTAGATCCGGCAATGAAGGTTCCCTTAATAAAGAACCATAATAGTTGACAATATTATTAAAATCAGTTTTATTTTCACTTAGACTGCGTTGATTTATTAATAACGTATTTATCTGTGAGTCGTATTTGTCAATGGACGATTGAATAAAGGCCCTGCGCGAAATCTCCTTACCAGTAATCTCTTTTTTCGTAATAGCAATCTCTACTATATTTTCCAGGCTAACGTTTGCATAGACAATTATTACCGTGTCATCATCCAGCGTTTTCTGGATTTCCTCTACATCCTGCTGCCAAATCCACTTTTCCCGTTTTTTTATGTATTTTTCATTTACGGTAAATCTTTCAATCAGAATCTTTGCCCTGATGAGTTCAATCGTCTGAAAGGCGGAATGTGCGTCATTATCTTTGATATAGGCAAAGGTCAGCAATTGATAGACGTAGAATACATCACTCAAAAAGCGCTTACGTATATCTCCTGTCTCGTTTTTACGTAATTCTTCTACTATGGAAACAGAATCCTTAAAGTGTTTAATTGCCGCTTTATATTTTCCTTGTGAGATGGAAATTATACCAATTCTGTTGAGGTTTCTGTAGATATCAGTATCCTTCTCGATTTTATTATTATTGGCCAGGACTTGTTCATATGGATAAATAATCTTGTCATGTTTGTTCCAGTAGAAGCGGTAAAACAGATTAAGATTTTTCGAAATAAGGATCTCCCCCACTTCTTCACTCAATTTCCTGTCTACATCTAAAGCCTTTTCATAATACTCGATAGCCTTGTCATTTTGCCCCAGAGTATTAAAAACATTACCAATATTATTTAGACTTATGGAAGTGTTATCGTCCTGCCACGGCTTCCTGGCTATACCAAGGGCATCTTCAAAATACTTTACAGCCTTTTCATGCTGGCCTTGGAATTGGTAAACAGTACCAATCTTGTTGAGGCAGGCAGCAACGTTAGTACCCTGGCCCATATTTTTGTATATATCCATGGCCTCAATATAATACCTGATAGCCTTCTCATATTGACCCGTAGATTTGCAAATATCGCTAATCTTATTAATCCTGCGCAGAAAGAGAATACTATCTTCCTTCCACAATTTTCTATATATATCTAAAGATTCTTCATAATACTTGATGGCGGTAATATATTGCTTCCATAATTTGTAAATATTACCAATGTTGTTAAGTCCGTTTGAAATTTTCTCTTCCAGCCCCAGTTGTTTGTCTATGGATAAGGCTTTTTCATAGTACTCAATGGCATTGTCATATTTTCCAATGGTTTCATAGACTCTGCCAATATTATCGAGGTGAGTGGCAACATTGTCTTCACGTCCGAGTTTATTGTCTATTTCTAAAGCTTCCTCAAGATACTCTACTGCCGTATCATGTTGCCCCAAGTAGTTATAAGTATTTCCGATGTGGTTGAGGCCTGTGGCAATTTTGCCCTCCTGACCTAGTTTTCTGTATATATCCAAAGCCTCCAGATAGTACTTAATAGCAACATCATGCCTTTTCAAATAATTGTAAAAATACCCAAAGCGGTTGAGGCAGTCGGCAACAAGATCTTCCCGATCAAGTTTTCCGGCTATTTTCAACGCTTCTTCGATTTTGTTGGTGGCAGTTTTATATTGACCGGCCAGAGAATAATAGTAAGCGGCTTGATTCAGGTCTGTCACTATGTTTGATTTAATCGGATCTGGAGAATCTTTTTCTGCTTGCACAGATTCTTCATACATCTCTGCCGCTTTAAAATATTCACCTGAATTTTCTAATTCCCGTGCTTTATGCCGGTTTGCATCTACAGGTTGTTCTTCCTGCGCACAAAGAGATGAACTGGCAAATAACATTACTAATAGAATTAATAAGTTTGTTATTTTCATGTACATTTCACTAAATTTTGCTAACGAAAAATAATTTGTATTATATAAAAGAAATAGCGAGCAATCTAATTAAATTGTTCGTTTGAACAATTCTCTCGGATGATGCTGAAAATATCTCTATCTTAAGTTTTCCTCAAAAAAAAAGGCGCTCAAAAAATGAGCGCCTCTTTTTCTATTTCATCACTACGAACAAATTGCATCCGCATCAATGCACTAATTTAATAATCCAAATCTGATACTTCCCATACATTACCCTTTGGTATACCACTCTTCTTTGGCGCACTTTTGTGGTCTTCACTCTTGCTGTGTGAGACTTGTTGTGCGCCACCACCACCACCTAATCCCTGCTCAATAGCATGCTCTCTACGCAACCTCATATTCTCTGATTGTATCTTTCCAAGCTGCATGAGCATTGGTGCCTGCCCCCACCACCACATTACATCCTGCTGGGCATGGGCATAACCTTTGTAGCCTTGAAGTTTATACCAGAACCACATCTTTGCATATTCCGTCTCTATTAAAGACGGGTTATTATCGCCCTGGTAAAACATTGCATATACACCAAGGATTGGTCCGACAACCGGCACCTTTCCTCCTAATGTCTTGAATGCATTATATACACCGTCACCAACTAAAGATGCCGGTAATAACTCTGCAAGCTTGTCACCAAGCGGATAGATATCGCGTTCTGCCACAGACGGGTAGAGAATATCGTCAGCAATAAGCTTATCAATTATAAGCTGTGCACTATCCGTAATCTTGAAAGCCTGGAACATGTAATCATCGAGCTGCTCTAACCAGGTAGTCGCAAATCGAGGACTATGACAATTTGAACAGACTTCTATCCATTTATCCCTCTTATCAAGGTTTTCATCTGAGTATAGATCAATCTTTGGAGCGATGATGTTTATCCCGTAAGGATAATCCTTGAGTGATGACTCATACTCGATATTTGACGGAGGCACTGTACCCATACGCCAGATACCCTTTGAAACAAAATTATGGGTAAACCTTCCGCCACCCTGATACATATGGCAGAACTGACATGTTGGTGTACGATAGTCATCGCCAACCTGTACGTGAGCAAGAGGCTTGTCAAAATTATATTCCTCTCCTTCCATCTCCAGAATGATTCCATGCTTTGACTCACCATACGACTCAGAATCCGGATGATCAGGGCCCATGTGACAAGTCATACAAGCTTTTGGCTGTCTAGCCTCAGCAGCGGAGAATGAGTGTCTTGTGTGGCATGGATCACATTTGGTAGAGATACCGTGACACATATCACAACCACCATTACCAGCTAACCATCCCCTTCTATCAGCCTCAGCATACCAGGGAACAAGAACGTTAGCCTCCATCGCCTGTATGTGGTTCGGACGACCATGGTTCTTCTCGCTGTTGAACTGACGTACCTGTCTTTCATGGCATTCGCTGCATACTTCAGCGTTTGGCATTCTTATCTCGTTTTTCACCGTATCAGCGTGACAGTCGAAACAGTCAACATTGATAATTTCTCTTCCTATTGATTCCTCTATGATCTTGGTCTTACGTGCAATCAAATCGGTTTTCCTTGGATTGAAATGAGCAGATCCTTTCCAATCATCTACTGCACCGGTATTGATACCATCATGACACCTGATACATAGATCCCTGCGCCCTTTTTCAATAAACAGAGAATGATCCAGAATATCCATTGGTTCATAATGTCTCATTGGAGACATATACATCTGCATCGCCAAAGGCTTGTAATAGTCTTTGAATAGGCCAGCACCCTCCCTCAGACCAACATTATCCTTAAATACCGGACTGTACCAGTCAGGAAATCCTTCATAAATATCCATAGTTTTTGCTACATATGGTTCTTTCTCTGCGGCCTTTTCCTCATGAGCCTGAACAGACACTGAGAACTGTATGGCTACTACCAGCAACGCCATAGTTAGGAAAAGCATCAGTTTTTTTGCGTAATTCATAATACTCATTCTCCTTTAATTTATATAAAAATCTTATTCAGCATGTTCTTTTGTTGTTTTCTTCTCTCCAAGAGACTTTACAAAATGCACCATACACCAGCGATCTTCATCTGACAGTTCATTGGCAAAGGATGGCATCGGCGTGCCGTTCATACCTGTTGTAAATCTCATATAGATATCCCTGTTTGTTGCTCCGCCTTTAAACTTATCCCCACGGGTAAAATCATAAGGCAAAATCGGAACCTTCCATTCATCCTCAAGATCGTAACTGCTTGGACCATCGCCATTTCCCGTCTCGCCATGACACTTAAAGCACTCTTTCTGAAAATAGAGTTCCTTACCCCTTGCAATGGTCTTCTGTGTAGCCGTCATCTCAGACCCTACAACTACTGATGCTTCCGGTTTCCTGTACTGCCAGGCTTCAGAAAAACTCTTTAATATCGGAAGCAGCGATTTGATTTGATCTACATCAAGAATATCCCACGGCATCATAGATGTTCCATGAATCCCAACAGAAATTACATGAATTAGATCTGCATCCGTAGGTAAAGAACCTGTAGCGTTGGTACGAATCTTATATTGACCCTTTGTGAAATCTCTGGGTTTTGGATAAAGAGCCCCATATAATGGACCATATCCGTCTCCTTCTTCACCGTGACACGGTGCGCAGTATTTGTTATAAAGGTCTTTTCCTTCAAGTCTGTCTCCTGCCGATGCGAAATTACCAAGGCAAAGCATGGAAACAAAAACAGCAACAATTGCACTGAAAAGAAAGCTCTTCCAGAACATATTGCTTTTTCCACTAATTCCTTTCTTACCATTCAAATATGCCACAGATTATTCCTCCCAAAACTTTAAA
>JAIQZR010000158.1 GCA_021777035.1 Candidatus Scalindua sp.
CAGTCTGCCTGCAGCATCATAGATATATGTGGCCGTCTGACCAAGCCAGTTAGTCACGGTCTTCATCCTGTTTAAGCCATCATATGTGTAGATCACCTTCTTGTTGTTGGGATAGGTGATCTCTGTCAGGTTATCTGCTTCATCATAGTCGTAGGAGACCTTAAAACCGTTCGGGTCTGTTACAGAGGTTAATCTATGAATTTCATCGTAGGTATAATTTGTGGCGCCTATAGTGTCCGTCATGGAAGTCAGCTTGTCATGCTGATTGTAGACAAAATTGACTATGTTTGTATTGAAATCCGGATAGTTAATCTTCTCCAACTTACCGGTGGGTGTGTATTGATAGTTTATTGTGTCGTTATTACGGTCGGTGATGAAGGACAATCTTCCCGCATCGTCATAGACTGCTGTTGTATTTTTTGTAAGTGGGTCTGTACGGCTGGTTATCAGGCCGCGATTATCATATACGAAACCGGTGGCTGCATTTTCCTGGTCTGTCAGGGATGTCATGCGCCCAATAGTATCATAGTTAAAGTCTATTACGGGATGACCGGCTGTTTTCTCTGTATCAAGACTGCCATAGCTGTCATGTGTATACGTTGTCACTGTATCCCGGCCATCGGTTATGGTTTCTAACAAGCCATTATGGTAATAGCTCGCTCCGGCTGTTCTACCGTCTCCGTCTGTGATTGATGTAAGGTGGTGTCCGGTATCATAGCCGAGTTGAGTTATATGACCAAGGGGGTCTGCGATAGTATCCGGCCTTAGCTGAGGGTCATAGCCAATAATATACTCTTCATTCAGGGCAGTGAAAATATTCGTCAGGTTATGGTCACCGTCGTATTGAAAAACAATATCGTTGATCCTTGGGTCAGTAATCTTGACGACATGGTTCTGCCCATCAAATACCATTTTGTACTTGTACCCAAGCGCGTTTTCTCTGCTGATATATCTGCCTTTGTCATCAAAGCAGTAGATGATCTGGTTGCCATCAGGGTCTTCTTCTGCATTCCTGAAACCGGAAAAATAGAAATTATAGGTTTTATTACCTCCTGTTTGCCTTGGGACAGTCTGAGTATCCACCCTGCCAAGAGTATCATAAGTGTTTACGGCAGTTGTTACGCCAAGTGGATCCAGTAGAGAGGTCATTCGGCCGCTGGAATCATAACCGTAGCCCCAGGTTTTGGATCCGGGATCTGTAAACCCGGTCAAATTGCCATTGCCGTCATAACCGTATGATATTGATCTGCCTGTAGAGTCTGCAACAGAAGTGATATGGTTACCGTTGTACCAGAGAGTAAGCATGCGGCCAAAGCTGTCCTGCACGGTTGACAGGTTGGAGCCGCTGTACGTAAATGACATGGTATTTGCGTCTATATCAGTCCAGTCGGCAATCCGATCATTTGTATCGAAATCCAGTTGCGTACCAAAGCGTTCCTGCAGACTGAAGGTATCATCTCCATTATCTAACAATTGAGCTGTAATACCTGGAGGCGGGGAGTAGGAGCCGTCAGGTAGTTTTATATATTCCAGTACTTTGCCGCCAAGGTGTATAAATTTAGCATTATCGATCAATTGATCAACAGCCCATTTGTGGGCAAGTGCCGTGATAACCCACCCCTTAATATTATTTTCATTTTCCATAAGGTCAAATGCAACGTATAGCTCGGCGATCAGAGCCGCAGCATCTATCGGTCCACGCTTACCCAGCCCGGGTCCTCCGTGACTTATTCTGTCCAGATATATATCGTAATTGTGCGTCCAACCATTACCAAGTGTCCTATCGGTAAGGTTACAGCCGCTATTATATGAACGGGTAAATGCAAGGCCAAGGGGTGCTGGGCTACCCAGGGCAATATCAGTCCTGTCATAAAGATATTCACCACTGAACATGTCCACCGGCTCTTCCGACTTAGGGGTTGAAACCTCAGCCATCTGACTTGCAGGAGTGCCTGTTATTCCACTGATCTTACCAACAGTTCCAGGAGGAATATTTACCGGTAGATCTGAAAATGCACCACCATATCCTCCTCCAATTAATGTCCAGACTTCGAATTGATGGCTAAATATAAAAGCACTACCTTTCCATGAATTTTCACCACCTAACCCAATATCTCCATATTCAGGTATGTAAACTATTTGGTCAACGTCCACCGGAAATGCTTTATTGTATATATTTTGAAGATCGCCTTGAGTATAGTTTTTTAATTGGGATGAAACTGATCCCCAAGTGGAGAAACTAGAAGAAAATATTTTGTACCCACTTGCATTGGCAATTTGGAAAAGTTTTATTGTGGAGAGAGCGGCGGAATCAGAACCATTTAATTGTTCTAATGTACCGTGTTCAAAGCCACTGGCCAGAGTCATAAGAGTCCAGAAATGGTGTCGCCAACTAGGTTCTGTTGTATTACGTCTGGAGTGTATGCCCAATAAATGTAATCGATGGTCGATGTAATAACCCGCCCCTTGGGCTGCCAGTAATACACTATGATGGGTATATGACATGGTCTTCGCCAGTTTAGAGAGAAGGCGATCACCAAGGAAAATCTGATTTAGATATGTTAATCCTACAATATTCAGACTTTCACCGAGAACCTCCTCTGAGGTGTCTGGCATTCCCTGTTCCAAAAAATTATCCAACACAGTCTGGCGCTTTTTTATAACTGTATCCGATATACCACCAAACTGTGAAATAATAGCGAAAGTAGAACCACTTTCTACACTAAATTTAGAGAATTGATCCGCGTAAGGTTGAGTATTATTCACAATAAGAGCATAGGGATGATCAATATAGACGTTAAGAAAACCCTTGGTACCCGGAGGTATGTTACTTCCAGCCGCAACCAATGTTCCGTTTAAACGCAGTTCGGGGATATCATTGTTATAAGTAAGAGTAAGACGCTTCCCGGTGATCTCCGGTACCTCAAAGGTATAATCAATGCCTTGATACTCTATTCGCATAGTTGTAGTCAATGTTGATGGAATGTCATCCCATGTTTGCGATAGTGACGGCGAGAATGGCAGTGTGGTCTGATATTGGCTCAGATTGGTCTGTACAATGCTGCGCCCACCAACAATCTCTTTCATGTCACTGTTGGGATTTTGATTTTTTATATAATCCACCAGATTAGTAGAATATTCCTTCAGCTTGTTTGCCAGATTTGCCTCATTTAGATTTTGGACATAATTACTTGCCACAGTCGCTCCGCTAGTCACCGCATTTATAAACGTATTCCTGTCATAACCAAGAGACTGACCAATATCGCTCTGGGTGTCATACAGAGTATCATCATAGGTCTTAAATGCCGGGTCGAAGAGGTAATGGGTATCGTATATAGTAGCTTTCACCCAGACGCGGTTTATAGCTGGTAATATCAATGGTATACCTGACCATAATATAACCTCAGCAATAAGCTCAGGATCAGTATCCACACCTAACCAATTTGCTAATTCATTATTAGGTATAACCATAGTACCATACTGGTATTGTGCAGTATAGCCACTGGCGCGTAACAGGGCTATCATCAGGGATGCCTGGTCAAAATCATTACCCATGCCGTCAAGATATGTCTTGGTCGCCCCCTTTTGCGATCCGAAATAAGGAACATAGTCTATATGGTTATGGACATAATCGTAAATCAACTTTGGATCATTTTGTAAAGAACGGGCAAGTTCGGTAATTTCAGGTGTTGCAACTGCGGCAGATGCCGAAGTTGCTGAAGTTATAGATTCTGCAAAACTATTATAGTAAACTTGAGCTTCCACTGGGGATATGGGTTCAGCAGAACGACCCAGAGTCCAGCCTTTACTTTCCGTCTGAGAATACACACTTGAGTGTATGAAGAGTAATGACATAAGAGTAAAGCAGAGAGCATAGCAGAACAAATTGCGGTTTAGCATTCTCATCTTATTATCCTTTACGGTAAAAAAATGGTTATAAAAATATTAAAGTAAATATACATTATGGCCATCAAGGATTTTTTACTATTACCACTACTGAATCCATATACGATTGACCTGCGTCAAATGTCCCATTCATTACGGTATCAAATCCAACGAGGAAAGTGTAAATGCCTATTTGTAAAGTACTCATATTCAACACCTCTGTTGACAGATCTTCTAACGGTTTTTGATATGTAGTCGCAAAACCAGGCTGCCATGAATTACCGGAGCCTTCATAATGAAACCAGTAGTTGTTTGGTAGACCTAAGAGTATCCACCAGTCTGCATCTTGCCCTGTGAGACCCCTTGAGGAAATCTCCACGGTAATTGAAAGATCCGAACCTGCATTTACTATTATGGGTTCTCCTGTATAACCATCAAATCCATTTGCCTTCACGTCAGTGGATGTACTTTTCAGAATAACCTTGCTTGTCCTATTGCCGACTTCATCATATGTGTATGTAACTGCGGTACCATCGGAGTAATTAACCTGTATCAGCCTATTCAGATCATCGTATTGATAATCTGCGGTACTCGCAACAGCGCAATTGAGAAAAAGCAGAAACTGGAAACATAATAATAACGATACTTTTTTAAACTGTTTTACTCCTAACCAGACTTTTTGTATCCATTCTGACATTTCAACTCTCCTTTCAAATCTAATATACTTGTAAATTCCATTTTACCCGGCCCTTCTATAGTTGAAATTTAAAGATCTTTAGCATAAAACAGTTAAGTACCCACAAAAAAAACCTTGCCGGTGAAAGACAATCATTATCTAATCATCTTTCACCGGCAAGGCCATCTTATTAATACTTCTTCGTAAACTCTTAGATATTTTAAGCTGGATTCCATAGCACCTCCTTATGCACAAAAATTAACTTCCTTTTAAAACAATAACGTAAAACACACCAAAAACTGACAGGCTAGCTCTCTAATATACTTACAAATTCCATATTACCCGTGTCTTCTACTGCTGAATTTTGAAAATTTTAAGCATAAAAACAAGTGTATCAAAAAAAAAACCTTGCCTGTGCAAAGACAATTACTATCTAACTATCTTTCACCGACAAGGCCCACTTTGTAATACTTCTTCGTAAACTCTTAGATATTTTAAGCTGGATTCCATAGCACCTCATTGTGCGTAAAATAATAACTTCCATATTTAACCTATAAGGCAGGGTATACTAACAATTTTCTTTAAATTGTCAAGATCATTTAAATAGTTTTTTAAACCATATGACGACGTGGATCATCGTCGATATGTGCTCGATCGAATGATTTGTCTATTGACCATACTTGTCATGGGTGTCCCTATATGTTTATAGTTTCCGCTTATTTCAGATTAATTTATCATTTGAAGTTTAATATCCCGGATTGTATAGTTTTACATAATATAGAAATATACATGCTAGTTGATAGACACTGCAAAAGAGTTAAATCGTCCAATCCCGGAAGCGAAGGGGCGCTTAATATATGCCTGACATAATAGTAATTCAATCGCACTTGAAAAACGCAGCAGATTGACTATGCTTAAATGCGAGGATCCGTTTCCTTTCCACTCCACTCCACTCCATCTCGAAGACTATCTGGACAATGGGAGATAATCAAGCCTTCTAATCACTACATTATCAATAGTAACGCACCGAAACCTTGCCGAATGGTATCTCAGAACTGCGTTTTAGTTTGTACACCGCCAGACCTCCCAACTTCGGCTGAACAAGATGATCACCCATTAATTCGCCGATATTCCATCCGAATAGTTCATAGCCGGGGTAGTAAAACATCGGTTCCCATGAGAGCTTACGGCCAATTTCGTAGCGCTTCGTCCACTTCTCAGGTGTGATACCTAAATACTTGTGTAATTTGCCGGAAGCAACCGCATTTTTATATTCCTCGCGGCTCCACGTCTCTGGCACAAGCTCTAAATACGGCTCAAACTCCCAGTCTACCAGCTCGGGACTGCTGGGAATTATCAGGTCGTAGACACGGACTCCTCCCCAGTAGTCACACACGTACATGTACCTGCCCTCCAGCACCACATCCGTAATCATGTCGCCTTGGTGGAGCAGCCGGTTGTCAAACCAGTCATCCTGGAAAGTGGGCCTGGTTTCAGGCGTGATATACACAACCTTCATCTGTTCTGGATTCCTGACGTCTATAACAACGAGCCGAGGATCATCTGTGTCCTCATCTCCTTTGAGCTGATAAAGGTAACCGTGTCCCAATGCATACCGGCGTCCCGCACCTTGCGATACATTGTATCTTCCTCCTTTAAGATCAGGATGATTGTACAAGCCCAGGAACTTCATTGCCAATGGATCAGATACGTCCACAGCGACGGCTGAACCGTCTCCTATAGTGATCAGTAGCTTACCGTCCGTAACGGAATGAGTGCCCCCATACACACCCTTCGGAAACGGCATTGAACCAAGCAGCTTTGGATGAAAGGGATCGGACGAACAGTCGTATACGAGAACACCACGCGTTCCGGATTCCCAGTCCTTGTGGTGGCCTATGATATATCCGAGTCCGTTCCATAACTGTCTGGTAGGAATTGTCGCCGAATCTTCGAGCTTGCCTACTTCTTTGGGATGCTCCATGTCAGATACATCCACGATTCTTCCATTGAAATAAAGGTAATGGCCTGTAACCAGTTGTGCAAAATTATCGAGTTTTCCCGGCCGGTAAACTCCTCTCATCTCAGGCCTGGTTGGGTTGGAAAAGTCGATTAACGCTTCCATGCCTCCCCATTGCAGTGATAGCGCTCCCCACTGCTCATTGTCACTTACCAGGAGATGCTGGCTTTCACCCATAGCGTAATATAAACTTGCCACATTAGGTTTGAGAGGCTTGGTTATGTCAATAATCCATACCCCGTAGTCAGAATCAGGTATGTAGAGACGTTTTTCGTGAGCCAGCATGCCACCACGCGGTTTTGCGCGGTTGAGCCCGAATGTTCCGGACAGCTTGATATTAGCAAGATCACCAATGTCAAATATCTTGATCAAATCCTGTACAAATTCCGTTGTATTAGTTAGTCCTGCATCAACAACGTAAGCATATCTACCGGAAATTGCCACTCCACCAGACCGTATTACCTCGTCACTGGCTCTTGCAATAACCTTTGGGGCGGCAGGGTTAGAAACATCAATCACAGCAAGCGACTTCTGCCTTTCCATAAAGTAGATTTTTTTGCCCACCAGACTGGCGTCAGCGATCTGTTTTCCCACATCCAGAGACCCCAGTTTAACAGGACGTGCAGGGTCTTTTACACTCCATGTTTCTAGTATGTTATATCTATCTCCTCCTATTGAATAGGCCACACCGTCTTCAATAAAATCAAATAACGGAATCCCATCCTCCAACATTTTCTCCTTAGGATTTGCAGGATCAGTAAAATCTACCAACCGCAGTCCCTCCCGTTGGAAGATGTAGTCTCGAACGAATTTCGGTCTTATCGGATCTGACACATCATAAATATGCGTAACTATACCAGGCTTGTCTGGAATAGAGTCGTATTCGGCGATGTGAACTGCCAGTGAGGATATCCAGAAGTGATATGGTGGGCGCCCAGTAGCTTTTGGCGGCATGGTAATCCCGACAATCGCACCGTTCCTGATCACACCTTCACCGCCGGTTCCTACAAGTTTGAGAGTTGCGGGTTCCAGAATCTCGACTACTGCCAATGTCTTGCGGTCAAGGCACACATACAGATAGTCTTTGTTTGGTGCAACAATAAGGCTGGTAGCTTCTCCTGGCAGTTGCAGTCTGCCAACTTCATCCTGGGGATTTTTCGATACGTCAAAAGCGATAACGGCACCGCCTTCAATCGCATATTTCCATTTTCTATCAATTACCACTTCTCTACTTTCAGGTGATTTATTTGGCGGGAAGGGCCAGTCTTTCCAGTTTCCTTCAGGAGTTACATAGCAGTAAATATAGTTGTCAAATCCAACAACACGGCTGCCGTGGTTTGATGGTGGTGGTACACGATACCGTCCGAGTACCTTAGTTTCAGGAAGGTTGGAGATGTCGATTGCGGTGATACCATTGTAACTTGCCAGGGCATAGGCTCGGTCTCCAGACACAAATGGATCCTTCCCAAAGCATCCCGGATCTTCTGTACTAACGGTCTGCGGATTCGAAGTATCTGAAATGTCTATAACCTTAAATCCGCTATATGTTTCACCGTTGCCTATCATCAAGTAGTTTCCTTTTACGAACAGCCCATGGACAAAGCCATGAGGAGTAGGACAAAAGTTGACCCGTTCAATTTTAGACTCTGTATCGCCTTCGGCAAACTTAAATCGTCCGGAAACAGGATCAATAGCCACCGTACCGCTCTTCACGTGCACATAAGGCCATCCGGCATTGTCTGAAAGATCCTGATAAACAGGTTTACGCGGACGCGAAAAGTTCATCTTACCCGCATACTCCCAGGAACACACATCATGATCGTCTGCAAATATTGCAAACTTTTTGCCATAAGCCGTTGATACTTCTTCCGGCTTACAGTCAAAATTTGCTGTAAACGTTAACAGGTTTATATCTCCCACATATCTCGTTGTGTGATCATCAGGATTTCTGGAGATAGGCGGTACTGCTGGTTCCTTTTGTTCATACAGACTAGAGTGTCCAAGCCGTTCTGAATGCTCTATTCGATCCTTTACTTCAAAATAGATGAGTACAGCTAAAAGGATAATCATTTGAAGTAATGCTAATTTGAGATAGTTTATCATCGTTTTTTGATCTCATTTGCCCAGCTCAGCACGGTTTTTCTCCAGGCCAGGCCGCTTGCCCGCCGACTTTGAATTTCCTATGCATAAATTTACGTTGCGATGCAACAAGATTCAAGATTGCCTATGCCTTGTCTATTACTTCAACGAATAGACAAATTGTATAGAAATCATTGAAGCTTGACAAGCATGAGTTATCGTATCTTCTCCTCAAAACTGTCGAGGAGATTTTTTGTAAGCTGAAAATTGTGTATTCCGTATTTTGTAATCAGGTCAATAATAGGGCCAATTTCATCTATAAAGTTGTTCCTGTCCGACTGCACACCAGCGTCTTTATCCTTTTCTCCATCAACTTCCGGATCACTTAGTAGAGAGGCATTACCGTCTTCTACTAAATTCTGTATACGACGGTTGAACTCTTTCAATCTACCTTTAATAGTTTTTGTCCATGCATTGTATAGTCTTCCATAATCTACATTGTGACATTTAATACAGTATTCTTCTACTCCCATGAATTTTAACTTCTCATCGTTATACCTGTGGCAATCTTCACATTTAACAGCCCTGGACATCATATCAGGCAGAGGAGCAACCGTGTCTATACCCGGCTTTCCCTTTAGAAAATCAGAAGGCTCTTTATGGCATTCAACACAGTCCATTTTCCCATCAGTCAGGTGGTGACATTTACTGCAATTAAGATTATATCCTAAAATACCGGCGTCGTTATCATGATTGATTATATGACACTTTTTGCATGACACGCTCTGCTCAGGATGTTGTACGTGTCTGAAAGGAATTGTCCATGAAAGCCGGCTCTTCATTTTAGAACGAGGATTATGATACTTGTTCAAATCATTTTCATGACACTTTACACAATCCGGATCCGGAGTTGTATGGTGGCATTTAACACAGTTGATCTCTTCGTTTACCAACGATGCATTAGAATCCTTAACGTGACACAATCCGCAGTCAACATCGCTTTCCACGGTAAATCCATGTACAAATTTTTCCTCTTTATACTTCATGAGATTCTCGTCAATATCATTATGACATCTTTTACACTCATCTCCTTCTAATTCAACATGATGACATTTAAGGCAGTTTTCCTTTGTTATTGTTAATTTACCATGATCCTTCGTATTAACCTCACTATTATCATGACAGGATGTACAGGTCATGCCTTGATCAAAGGAGTGTGTCTTGTGCCTGAAAATCTCTGCTCTTTGAGTTACATCATATTTATTTTCATATGCCATATAATTAACATGACATCTTACCGTGCATGAATCCAACTTCTTTATAGATCTCTTTGGCACCTGAATATGCTCATCCTTACTTAATGTCTCATTAGTGTAAACGCTACTTGCTTCAGAAAAGAGAGACAAGAGAAACATCAACCAAAAAAAGCCAGCAATTAACACATATTTGTACATATGATTTTCTTTTCCGTGGAATCAATTGAGTTATTCCAAACTCTGTATACTGTGATTAATCAGATCCTTCGCATATTTAATATTATGAACGCCGAAACTTCCGTCGTTTTTAATTAAATTATAATTATAACGTGCCTCATCAATCAACGTTCCGGATATACCTTTCTTTGAATTCTCTTCAAGCAATTCTGCTAATGACGTCAAAAGCCCTGTAACGTACTCCTTCTGCTCTGCCATTGTCTTATTAAATCCCTTTTTATGGCAGACATTGCAAGAGAGGGGATGAACACTCATGTCTCTGCTTTTATGGCATGCGGTGCAGTTAACGGTAGCAAGATACATCGGATCAGGGCTGCCCTCAATCCCGCGACCGCCTTTACCTGCATATAATTCTCTTTGAAGTGAATAAGGTATTTTTCCGAAAATAGATCCCTGAACTTTCTCTTTAACAGGAATAACTCCCTGTTCTGTTTCACTTGTGTCAACTGATATCATCGATGAGTTCTCATCTCCCGAAACGGCACTCCTCTCAGGCAGAATGTTGGTAATATATTCATTGCTCCATTTATGCAGAATTTCATTATGACACGGGGAGCATGGGACATTATGCTTTCTCACATGATCATTGTGCATTCTTTCTGCTCCCTGATAATCATTCGGAATCTTTATATGGCAACGATAGCAACTCTTCTCTTCTATCTCCCCACCTCTATGAACCGTATCGAAATGACAGTTTGTACATTTCACTTTCCGTTCCTTTTCAAAAGCACGATGATCAACCTTCTTCTCATATATTACAACATCAACCTCTACATTTTTATGGCACAGTGAGCACTCATCTACTTTAATCTTCTCTTTGGTGGTAAGCAGAGGGGGTTTACTCTCTAAAAAGTGACAGACATAACACGCATTTTCATCTATACCAAAATGCCTGGTTTTTCCATTTTTCTGTGCATCCCCGCCCAGATACGAATGACATCCGGTACATTTTAATTTGAGGTTGTCAGGGTACTCTTTCAAGTGTGTTTTATGATTGAAAGAGAATACATCTTTGTAATTTGATACTTTCGATGTAAGCTTTTCAACAGGATGACATTCTATGCTCGTACAGTTACTATCATCAATTTCAACCGACAATGTCCTGCCGCTATTATCATGTGTGTGACAACTCAGACATCCGGTATTACAGGATACAGTTTCGTTCCAGGAATTATATGCTGTTTCCATACTGTGACATCTTGCGCAGAATTCAGAAGAATTCGGTTTATGTACGGCGATGATAATCAACGTGACACAGCATATTGCAGACACAATTGTCAATAAGGACAATATTTTGACTGCCTTCTTTTCTCTTTTTCTCAAGTTTTCCAGCATAATATGTTTTTGCCACTAAGACACTAAGACACTAAGACTCAAAATCAAGAAATTATTTCTCTTATTAGTTGAAGTTACGCTTACAAACACAAATCCGCTTTCTCTGGAAGCCTGAAGGTCGTGCCGACAGGCAGATCTACCTCCCGACAGATTCGGATCTGTGAGCTAACCACAGGGTCGTCCTCAAACGACTGGCATGACATTCCGTCACATTCCCAATTCTTCAATTCGTAACCTGTAACTCGCAACCCTTAATTCCTTAATCAATCTTTGATTGAACTAATTCGATCTTCACTTTGGCAAAATGTGTTTTTTCTGTTCTATCAAAATTCGTTCTGAAAAGGAGGGCCTCTAATTCCACAATTTCATCACTTTTATCATCCGGATCAAACGCGAAACTATATATCTTTTTTTCTCCAGGTTTTATCTGGGTATTCAGTTCCAAAAACATACTCTCTTGTTTGGATTTGATTATTTTTCCCAAATTATCCATAAGGTTGATCAATAAGAGAACTTCTCTATATCCGTATTTCCCGGTTGGAATAGAGTGATTAACCTTAGAATTAATAATTTCGACATTACCGGCAATTTGATTATTGTAGGTGTTCATTTCAGTAAATTTCAATTCTATGAAATCTCTGTTTTTCTCTATGGCACTTAAACTGGAAAAAGTATGTTTCTTTCCTTCCTTCTTTTTATGTAATTTCTGCCACGGTTCATCCTGTATCAACTTACGTCTGACGGCAGGCATATGACAATCCTGGCATGTTTCATCATTGCCATTACCTACATATGTTAAATACTCCTCAAAAGTATCAACATGGCATGTGCCACAAAGTTTGCTACTTTTATAAAACTCTTCGTCCTTCTCTAAAGGGTGTGGAGAGATGCCTGTATGCGGACCTGAAAATTTGCAATCTACGGTAAGGTGGCAGCTCTGGCAGTCAACACCGTCTTTCAGATTATAATCCCTTGCCGCTATTTCATCATTCTTTGACTGAGTTACTGAAACTTTTGTATTATCACCATTATCATTTTCTAATAACGCAAATATTGTTTCAGGCGCATGGCATCTGATACAAAATTCAAATTCATAATTATTGGTAGCAACCCTGAACTCTTCGCTTATGTAACTCTCTGAGTGTGTAGACCCCGTCCACTCCTTGTAAATATCAATATGACAATCTCCGCATTTGTGCGAACCGGGGAACTCATCACCTCTCTTAACCAGCTCAGGATGCATATCCATGGTAGTCAACATCTTTTGAAACAGACCACAACCTGATGCTATAGTTACAATGGCAACTATAGCCAGAATGCCTGATATACTCAGAAAAGTTTTTGCGTCGTGATGTTTATGTATCATTTTATTGTAGAAACTTGATTATGCCCAAGGTGAATATCAGCAGCAGATTAACAATGACTATGGAGAAAAAAACAGGTTTCTTCCACAAACCTCTTTCCTGACTTCTATCAAGAAACGGAACGCTGATAAATGCGGCTGCGTATATTGCAAGAATTATAACATGCCAGGCTCTGTTATTAATTAAGGCTGAAAAGTGAAAGAATGGAAGCAAAAACCACGGAGGTCTTGTTTGAAACGATGCAAATTCATCTGTCGACTTCTGGAAAGATTCCGGAAAGAACAATACACCCAGCATGACAGCACTTATAAAGAAAAATACTAAAAGTGTATGCCTGAGTATCTCATTTGGAAAGAACGATTCAAGTTCTTCTTCACTTCTACCCTTACTATAGTCAGCCATTGTCATTTAAATTGTAGCGAGAGACGAAGGAAGAAAAACACGAATGACGAAACAATCGTCCATCATCCAGGCCACGAAGGGGCTTTTCATCATTCGTCCATCTTTTACCGTTACTCTAAAACTAAATCTGTGATAATTCGTGTAATTTGTGTCTAACTTTTTTTATTCTGGTTTAATAAGGTTGATCTACAATGGCTCTGAGACTCCGGTTCTACGTATCATCAGAAAGTGAAATCCCATGATAATAGACATCATTAATGGAATGCATATGACATGTAGCGCATATAAAGACACAAGCCAGTGCCTGGAAATCGCATCTTCATTTTGATAACTCCCGACAATATTATCAGACACCATTGTTGGCATTCCAACTTCACTACCGACAGCGCTTACATCCCAATAAGACAGGCTGTTAGCAGGAAGACACGTGCCTGTGTAACAGATAATTAACGTAAGCACCAGTAACAGTGCACCTGACACCCAGTGAAGTTCTCTTGGATTTTTATAGAGACCCTTAAACAAAATCCTTATCATATGCACCAATAGTGAGACCACCATAAAATATGGAGTGACAGCATGTATTTTCTGTATTAACCATCCATATGGAACAGCATGTCTTATGTACTGGACACTATTGAACGCACTACTGGCAGAGGGGACGTAATAAAATACTAAGAAGATACCAGTACCAACTTGTAAGGCAAAAGCGATTAGCGCAAACCCACCCATACAACGAAACCAGCTAATCCCCTTTGGTATTTTTTTCTTAGTTAAGTTCTTTTCAATTATCTCCTTTAACTGAAATCGCTCTTCAATCCAGTTGGCAATTCGATACGAACTTTTATTATTTTTGCAAGTTTTGTTCATAATTAAGGCCTAAGAGGCTATCTCCTTCAGTATT
Source organism: Candidatus Scalindua sp. (assembly GCA_021777035.1). Lineage (GTDB taxonomy): Bacteria > Planctomycetota > Brocadiia > Brocadiales > Scalinduaceae > Scalindua. The sequence goes on from JAIQZR010000158.1 coordinate 14,156, forward strand.
GGATACTGATTTTATTACGGTATACAATCTTCTCCTGATGAGAATGCTAAAATACACGTTGACTATAAATTCATTTATCACTCTCAGCCTCTTTCTTAAAGCCCAAATCGTATATGCCGCAACCACTGAAACTAACAACGAACCAAGTATATCTTCCGGAAAATGAACACCACAAAAGACCCTTGAAACACCACTAAGTAAACCAAAAAAGAGTAATAAGCAACCTATTATCCTTGTTGATCTAATAGAGAATAACATGGCTGCAATTGAAAGCATAAAGGTTGTGTGATCAGAAGGAAATGATGATTCAGATGCATGATCAACTAAGCAGACACCAATGTTTTTCATAAATGGACGAGGATGAAAATAAAAAAGTGTGATGAAGCGATTTATCAGAACCCCTGCGATAGCAGAATAACCGGCAACTAAAGCAGAATATTTTCCACCAATCCTTGAGCTGAACCATAGATAAAGTAAAATGGAGATAAACACATATGGCATATACTCAGCAATAACGATTACGATATTATCTATTAATGCACTGACTCCTGCATATTTATTAATAGCAGTAAAAAAATTGATATTGATTTGCTCAATCAATCTATACTCACATTCTTTGTTTGAGGCATTACATTACCAGAATTATTATGGATTAACTATTGCGCTTCAACGTGAGCCAGAGCACCGTCAAGAACATCAATTAATTCATCTATATTATCCTTATCGATTATCAGAGGAGGCTGAAAGGCCAAGACATTACGACTGGCACCTGTCTTTCCTATAAGAACCCCTTTGTCCTTCATGTATTCCAGGATTTTGTCAGTCTCCTGTGCGGCAGGTGCTTTATCCTGACCAACGAGTTCTGCACCAAGCATCAATCCTCTTCCTCTAACATCACCTATTAACGCATATTTCCCCTGAAGTACTTTTAACTTCTCTTTGAGATATTCTCCCATTACCCTTGCGTTATCAACCAGATTATATTTACTTATTACGTCCAGGGTCGCCAATGCAGATACACTTGTAACAGGGTTTCCTCCGAATGTAGACGCCCCCGGCCTTTTATAAGAAGAGGCAATTTTGTCGGATGTTATAAACCCTCCAACGGGTGTCCCATTAGAAATTGCTTTGGCAAACGTCATAATATCCGGACTAACACCTGAGTGCTCAATTGCAAACATCTTGCCAGTCCTCCCAAAACCAGTCTGTATCTCATCGGCAATAAACAATATTCCATATTTATCTAATATCTCTTTCAGCACTTTAAAATACTCAGCAGGCGGTGTTATGATACCACCATTACCCTGTATAGGCTCAGCAATAAATGCAGCGACCTCACCAGAGGTAGATGTTTCTATTACATTTTCTATCTGCCTTGCACATTCGATATTACAATCAGGATATTCAAGTTTAAAAACACATCGATAACAGTAAGCATTCGGCACAAAGCTGATACCACCAACAGGATTAGTATCTGTTCGCCAAAACTTCAATCCTGTCACGCTCATCGTCAACTTTGTTCTTCCATGCAAACCGTTATACAGAGAAAGAAATTCGTGTCTGCCAGTATATATTTGAGAAAGTAACAGTGCACCTTCATTAGCTTCAGACCCGCTTGCGCAAAAAAAGCTTTTTCTTAGATTTTGAGGTGTTACCTCAGCAAGCCTTTCAGCAAGATCTACTATTGGTTGCGTTAAATATATCGTTGTAGTGTGTTGCAGAGTCTTCACTTGTTCACATATCTTATCTATAATCTCAGGGTGACAGTGCCCTGCATTTAGTACTGATACACCAGCGTAAAAGTCCAGATATTTTTTCCCGGAATGGTCAAAAAGATATTGCCCCTCTCCTCTTACCATCTGCACGGGGTCTTGATAAAAATGGTAAACACAAGGAATCATGAATTCCTTTTTTTTTCTAATTATTTCCTGTGGACCAATATATGATTCTTTATTTTGCATTACTATTTCCCAAAGATTTCCTCACGCAAAGACGCAGTGAACGCAAAGAGTTATATTCGCCCAAGCCATTTACGATCCGTGTAATACCATCCGTCATCAAGTTTTCGCCAAAGTTCAATAAGTAGCCTAGCTTACACCCTGCAAGCCTGAGATAAGTTAATACTTGTTTCTTGTGTGCTTTTGTGAATTGCAATTGAGGCTTCAACTACCTCTTTCCAAATTCCGTTCTCAGTCATCACGTTTTTTTCTTTGCGATCTTGGCGGCTCTGCGTGATTATTTTTTTTCAGATGTAAGCTGATCAAGGAAAAATCTGGCTTCCGGATTGTCTTTATTAATCTCCAATAAACGTTTAAAAATATTTATCGCACTTTCCACTTCGCCTTTCTCCATATATGCAAGACCTAGATTTGCGTACCCCTTTTCCAATTCCGGATTATTTTTTATAACAGCCCTGATGATTTCTATTCCCTTATTAACATCACCGCCCAGAATGCCAGGTTTGTTAATATACATTCTTGCATTCTCAATTAGTGCCATAGGATTGTTTTCATCAATCTGCAGTGCAATGTCTATATCCTCCTCTGCTAAACTACCATTCTTCATCCCAGAGAACATACCGGATATTTTGTTAGAAATAAGAGCGCCTCTGACCCTGTACGATTCAGAAAAATTATCATTCAGTTCAATTGATTTGTTCGCAAATACTTCTCCTTCCCCTGCAATAGCGACTCTTTCTGCTTTCAATGCCTTCTTTACTCTCTTTACCGAGTTCTGTTCAATTTCAAAGTTTTTTATATCACAAAGTCCGAGATATGCCAATGCTGTATAGTGAGCATACTCATAGTTAGAAGGATTGTCATTACTCAGTTGTATGAATGTCTTTTTTGCATCTTGCAGTAATTGTGCATTATATGTATTTATCCCTTTATCAAGATGCTTTTTGGCCTGTTCAAACACGTCATTCCCCGCATCAGATATAATCGCTTGAAAAGTAACAAATAGAAAAATAATTAATAGTGTACCTGTTTTTTTTTGTATTTTCATAATTTATATCTTTCAGAAGAAGTTAAAAGGGTCTGAAGTTTAGGAAAGAGTTTAAACGGCTTATACCGTTCAAATCGCGTCTGTTCTTTCACTTTAGGGTCTGAGAAAAACTAACTAGTCTGTGTAGCTTTTTTCATTACTTCCAGAGTACTTCTTGAACGTGTAACATCTTGAGAATAACCACACAAGCTAAGTCCTTTAGGAGATTTTTCTACCAGGTCATTCCATTCCGTTTCAGGCAATGGACAAAATGCACTCGGATTCTCCATCAACAGATCCATACGTCTACGATATTGATTTACTACCGTTTCCACCAAGTTATCTTCATAGTACTGTGCCTCTATTCTAAACACTTTAACATCTGTCATTAAAAACGAATTCAGATAAGGCAGTACACACAAATCCGAAGCAAACATAATATGGTTCCTGCAATACTGGTCTACTTCTATCGTTCTAATTTCGCCCTTTTCATCCTTAAGTGCATAGTTGATATAGCGGCATGGTAATCTGCAGCCACTTTTTGCATTTGTCTTGGTAACCAACATTGCCGGTAGACAATGTTCCAACAACATACTGGGAAGAGAGCCGTGTACTATACACTCTACTGGAATTGTCGAACGTCTTGCAAGTTTTTCAAGATCATTGAATGATGACTCAATGGAAGAAGTAACCCTTCTCACTCCTAACTTTTCCAACATTTTAATAGAATTTATATTCAAAATATTAAATGAAAAATCAGCGAATATGTCCAGATCAAATTGTTTTGCACAATTCAAAGCACCAAGATTATGAACAAGCACACCATCTACCCCAGTCCTCGTTCCTATATCAAAAAGCCATTCAATTTCCGATAATTCCCGAGAAGTGCATATGCGTGGAGTTCCGTATACAAGTTTCCTACCCATATCATGTGCCATCTTAACCGCATCATGTAAATGCTCTTTCGTCCATCCTTCTCCTCTAACAGGTGACACCTCTGCCCCCAAATATACATAATCGGCACCGGCATTCACTGCTTTCTTTACCGCATTTATAGTGGAAACCTTTACAGCAAGAAGCTTTCTGTTTTTTGGGCTACCATTATCTACCTCAAAAGGGTTTTCACTCAGATCATCTGGTGTCAGATTCTTCTCCACTGCCCCACGGCTTAAGAAGAGAGGCTCTTTATTACCGGTATAATCAAATACATTTGATGTCGCATGAGAAAATGCCATTGAGGTGGTAAAATCTCTTACTCTATCCTTATACATTTCCTCAAAATCTTCTATCTTATGCCAATACGTAAATGGTGAATTCAAATAATCATCAATAGCTTTACGATATAACGTAATAATAGATCGCAGAAAATCTTGGTGCCGCATCCTGCCCTCTATCTTAAAAGAACTCACTCCAGCCTGAATCAATTCCGGTATATGTTGAAACATGCACATATCCTTCATAGCAAGCAGATAACCATTTGGCAAATCTCCAATCTCTTCACCGGATTTATTTTCTACAATACTGTACTTCCACCTACATGGCTTCATACATTCACCACGATTCGCGCTTTTGCCAAATATCACTCCACTGGAATGACACTGCCCACTCTGGCTAACACACATATCACCATGAACAAAATACTCTGTTTCAATATCAGCCTTCTCCCCTATTTCCTTTACCTGATAAAGGGCAATATCACGAGACGTAATGATTCTCGACACACCCAGTTCCTTCAATTCGGTAGCCATTTCCACGCTATGCACATTCATCATTGTACTGGCATGCATCGGTATATCCAGTTTCATTTCGTTAACAAGATTGATAACACCCAGATCATGGACTATTATTGCATCTACTTTAACGTCCTGAAGATATTTCAGATAATCATAGAGTCCGCTCATTTCGGCATCACTGATAATATTGTTTACTGTCACATAAATATTTACATTTCGATCATGCGCATAATCAACTGCCAGTGCTAATTGCTCGTCCGTAAAATTAAAATCAGAACGATGCATACGCATATTAAACCGCTTGCCAGCGATGTAAACAGCATCAGCTCCCGCATCTATTACTGCCACTAATACGTCCCATTTACCAGCCGGGGCAAGTAATTCAACTTTTGTCTGTGATAATTTCATAATTAATACCTTTCAGAAGCAGTTAAAAGTGCCTGAAGTTTAGTAAAAAGTTTAAACTGTTTAAACGGCTTATACCGTTCAAATCGTGTCTGTTCTTTCACTTTAGTACACTTTAGGCACTTATTTATGCTTTAATACAATCCTGTTTTTACCATTTTACTATTATTTTCCAGAAGCCCGGGGTTCCTGACTCCGTCCTGAGTGATTCCATACTCTCTAGCAGTAGAAGTTGGAGGTATACGGATCGCCCTGTCACGTTCAAACATGTTTGGTATAAAAAAACTTTCATCCAATCTGTGAAACACGACCTGCCCCTCTTCCTCGTAGTTAACAACCTTTGACAACCGTCCACTATCGGGTACATTACCATCAACCGCTTCAACCACCTGCACTATCATTCTGGGACCAAGTGGATAATAATCAAGGTCATACGTAGATGACGCTTCTATTTCGAGACAGAGACCAAAAAGCGTATTCCCATATCCTGAAATGTGAACTGCATTCGGAAAATCTTCCTCTTTAAACCGTTTCAATGCCTCTTTTCCTATTGAAATACCACCGTAATGTACACCCTTTATAGCCATACGTTTTTGATCGCTCATGCGCAAAGCTAATGCGGCAAGAACAGGAGGTGTTGTGTATAAGACGTCTATTTCCTGCGTCTCTATAATATCCATTGCCTGGCCAAGTACGTGTTCAAGATAACGTTTACTCCCTATTGACTCAGGTCGCATTTTTTTTGCCCATCTTGGATCAAAATCTATAGAAAACGGATCCATACTTCCCATCTTGTTTGCAACCGGCCCAACCGCTTTGCCAATTATGTGTGGACCACTTGGCCCAATCCACAACCAATTTCCACCAGTAGGGAAATCACGCTTTCCGGCAATAAAAGCAAACCAGTCAACGAAAATCGCATGAAACTCCAGAGTGTGATATGCTGTTACTTTGGGTCTACCGGTAGTGCCTGCAGTTTCACCTAATATAAAATCGTTTTTATGATCCAAGAATACCTTTGGGATGAAATGTTCAATGGGATATTTCCGCAAATCATCTTCACGCATTGGCCCAAGTATCTTTAAATCATCGAGAATTTTTAACTCTTTTTTTGCATCAATTCCCAACTCTTTCTCTTTCTCAAGCCAGTACTGACTTCCATAGTCCGGATCAAAATGTCTGGACACAACTGACGGCAACCACTCATCATGCGATAATCCAAACCACTTTGAGTATTGAAATTGAAATGGGTTCGTTTTATTTAAGGTCAACATATTTTGTATAAGACATAGAAAGACTATCTTGACTAAATGTAGTAATAACGGTGGATTCGCTTCGCTTCCCCGGACAAAAAACGCCGAGGACTTTAATCCACCCTACATAAAAACAGAATTTATGACTGAAATTTTGGTTTAAATAATAATATACATGAAGGCAAAATAAGCAGATCAGCGATAATCGCACTTACCATTGTTATACCAGTGAGCAGTCCAAAATATTGAATAGCCTTAAAACTAGATAGACAAAAAACCAGAAAACCACAAGTTGCAACAATGGTAGTAAAAATCAATGCCCTACCCACTCCTGAGAGTGTACGTTGTATTGCAAGGTAATGATCACCATCTTTTCTGAATTCTTCTTTAAAACGGTATAGAAAATGGATTGTATCATCAACCGATATTCCTATCGCAACACTCGCAATCATAATTGTCGCAACATCCAGATTTATACCCACGTATCCCATAACTCCCAAGGTAATAACAATTGGAATCAAGTTGGGTATCATGCTCATCATACCAATCCTTGCAGATTTCAATAGCAACGCAATACATATGAAGATCAAGATAAAAGCGAGGCTGAATGTCTTTATCTGGCTCTCAATCAAGTATCCCTGCATATCCATGAGAAGCGACACGATACCCGTAATAGTACAACCAACACTTAATGGAAAATTTGTCTTAACGAATCCTTCTATATTATTTACTATCGCCTGATATCTAGAAGAACCGACGTTTTTCATCCTTACGGTAACACGTCCTTCGTTATAGTCTTCTGAGTAAAGACTTTTTACGATTTTGTCTCCGTGCAGTGATGCAAGCTTTACGTAATCAATTGCCTTATCCTTTGTTATTACTTGACTATCTGAATTGTCTTTATAGAGTAACTTGTTAAGATACTTTACATAGTCTGCAACAGAAACGCTCTTGGTCACCTCTGGTATTTTTTTTAAATAGTCCTGCAATTTCTCCATTCCCACCAGGACATCAGGCTGAAAAGCACCACCCACATTTCCAGCATCAATAACTATGTCCATGGGCATAAGTCCCATTAATTCCTCCTCAATATGTTCCGTTGCTTTCGCTATTTCACTGCTTTCAGGAAACGACTCGAATATGCTGGACTCCGCCTCAATCTTTGTGATTCCATAAATCGCGACTCCAACAAACAGTAAACTCAAAACAAAGAGAGATATAGTATTATTCTTAACAAACTTTCCGATAAACCCATAGCCCCCCCAGTATTCCTTGTTGCTTAATTTTCTACTTTTTCTAAGATCTAAGAATGGCTTACTCATCCATAACGGAAAAAGAGAAAGCATGCCAGGAACAAAGGCTATACATATAAAGAATGACATCATTATTCCGGCGGACATAAATATGCCGGTAATTTTTACCGGAGTTACATCACTGGCCATCAGAGAAAGAAAGCCAATTGAAGTTGTCAGACATGTCAGAAAACATGGAACACATATGTGTTTGACTGTTTCTAATATACTCTTTCGTCTATCTCCCGAGAGATTTACTTCCAGATAAAACCTGTTTAGAATGTGTACTGAAGTAGCCAGAGAAATTATGAAGACAAGGGGTATAAGCATCCCCGATACCATGTTCATCTTATGACCAAATATAACAAACAGACCGACAGTCCACATAATATTAATGCCGATTGTTATTGCGGGAATCAGTACACCGGAAATATTCCTAAAAAGTACTATCAGAATAACGAGTGCCACTGCAAACATCACCGGTGTGAAAGTTTTCATATCTTTTTGCGACATTCGATCCAGTTCTGTATTTACGATTGATGGGCCTGCAAGAAAAAAATTTTTCTGTGGCTCATTTACCTCACTTACTCCATCTTTTAATGAAAGCTGAGACGGTGCATTATTATATTCAATGTCAACAGTTCTAAGTATCTCCCTGGTTTCTTTCACTAGCTCTTTTCTCAACTCTGGTGACACTTTTTTTACAGTAGCTATTATAGCAGTTGTTTCACCATTACTAGAGATCACATTATTAACGTACATAGGATCACTCAGGGTCTTTTCCTTAAATACTTCAAGGGCAGACCTTGTCTTGTTTCTCTTTAATATATCTTTAAAATATGGTGCGGACAACTTGTCCTTGTAAACACTGGCCAAAGAGGTCACGCTCCTTACGCCCTTAACCGATTCCAGCCTCGTTGCTATATCATTAATTAGCTTAAGCCTTTTTCCGGTAAAAAGATCATCACCATCCATTGCAATTAAAAGAAACTCATCATCTCCAAACCTGTCTATAAAATTATAATAGTAATCAAGTTTAGGATCATTATGTTTCAACCATACTTCAATGGAATTATCGGTTTTAGCCTTTATTGCATAATGCCCAAACAAAACGGTTAAAAGCCCTATCAGGACAAGAAACACTATACGGTATCTCAGTATTATATTTGCAATTCGTACCATACTATAAATAATTAACAAGGACGTTCATTTTAAGCGCAATCATTATGTCACCTGCTATCTTGACCTTTCTCTTAAAAAAAGCCTTTTGCGGTGTAAACTCTCTTTTTAAAATAGAGATAAAAGTTTCACTATCCATTCGGAATGTTGACACTGCGCGTATTGTTGATTCATTAGGATAGGAGCGGATCTCAGAGCAATTTCTTACAACACGTGTCAACAGTCCGCATTCCACTGCAATAGTCCAACTACCGCCGTTGTCACCATCTATGTCAAACCTGATGGCAGTATTCAAACTCTCAATCTTGGGAAGTGTGCATAGGTTTACACGTGCAAAAATCAACTGCTCAAAATATTCTACAGGAGTCATCCCATTTGTAATTTCAGGCCGCTTGTCAAAATCTCCTGGTTTTATGTCAACCGTTTGGTAAATTTTATGATCGTTCATAAATATGCTCGCTTAGACTTTCTCTAATAATGTTCGTTTTCCCTCTCCCCAATTATGAGAAACAGCAAAATCTATTAATATCGCAACTAATTCCTTAGTCATGGCAGGACAAATAATACCACTGCCTTTCAAAATCTCCTGAGTATGGCTATCATCAAATCGTAACTTACTAAACAGATACGAGTAATAAGACCTTGTCTGGCGAAGAAATAATTTTTCTACAGTGCTCAAATTTTGCGTTTCAAGTGATTTATCAATCTTTATATGCATACCATTAATTCCCAAAATGGCCATTACCAAATCTCTTAATTCGCAGAGTTTCGGTGGATTTGGATTTGTAATATGATAAATTTTACCTATACTCTCTCCCTTTTTTAAAATTGCAACAATGGCATCAGCAACATAATCGATGGGAACGAGATTAATAAGAGCATTATGGTCTCCAGGCACTCTAATAGTAATATCATTTAAATTTTCACTTTTCTGCTTAATAAAAGAATTATTAATATTTAACAACACCTTCACAAAAAGGTATATGTTGTCAAATTTACATGTGGCCCCGGTTTGGGAATCTCCTACTATTATTCCCGGACGATATATTGTATATGGAATATCATTACTTTTTGTATATTTAATCACAAGTTGCTCAGCAACGAACTTACTCCTCTCATACTCATTATTAAATAGAGGCTCATCTACCATCTCATTTTCGCAAATTAAGCCATTTTGTTTGCCAGCAACATATGCTGTGCTTATATAATGAAACCTCTTTTTCCCCCCTGTATTAGTAAACTGTAATACATTTTCTGTCCCCTTGACGTTAACGGCCACATGCTCATCAGCATCCTGCATTTCAAAATGGGTTATCGCAGCACAGTGAAACACTTCATCTACTTCATTACACAACCTTTTATATTCTTGTTTCTCTAATCCCAAACTACTGGAAGTTATATCACCATCGAATATTTCTACATTACTAAAAAATAGTTCAGGAAGTGATTTATTATCATTTATCTGACCACCAGCCAGTCGGCACTGTTCCTGTGTGTATTCATCTAAATGATGCCCCTGTATCAGTTCCTTAAATAAGCCTTCCGAATCAAATGAAATTTGAGACGAATCATTGTCTCTTTTTCTTATTAACAACCTCAACTTACAGCCTGAGACCAGAAGTCTCTGCGCAATAGCACCACCAAGAAAGCCTGTTGAGCCTGTTACCAAAATTATTTTTTCCCTTTTCTCCATATTAAATTAATACCCTCCCGTTGCTCATACCGAAACACATCATTTACTATCTACTTTCGCCTGGATCGCTTCACGAACTGCTTCTTCTATTTCGTTATAGCCAACCGGCTTTTGAAATAGTCTAAATGACTCATGGATTATAGAAGAGACAGAAGATAAGGAAACATCACCGTCTATAACGATAATAACCGGGAGTTTATAATCTATCGCCTTTATAGCAGAGAAAATCTGCACACCGTTTAAATCGTCTGGTTGCAGATTAAAGATAACAACACCAAATCCGTCTTTCAGTACATATTTTACCGCCTCACTTGGCCGGGAAGCTTCTTGCACAACAAAGCCTTTTGATTCAAGCACATATTTTAAATTACACCTGAACAAATCGTCCGGATCACAAATAAGAACTTTTTTCATTTTATATTTTTCAGTGACATTTAAAACCCTACTTACTACTTCTCAATTGTTTCATTTTAGTTTGAAGAATAACACCAGTTTCTCTTTCCCCGTAAGAATATCATTGTTAAAAAGTGAAAGCTCTGATTTGCTGACAACCTACTTCAGGTTTTCGTATAACATGCAACTATCGCAATAGAGATGCCACGCGAATAAAACGTGAAAGTATCATATATGACAAGATCATTTAAGTATTTGTTCAATAGCGTCTTAACGCAATTACAAATATTTGAAGCTTATTATGTAATAGTCATTAAATGGAATGGACAATGTAATGTTTACATAGCATAGCATGTAATTATTACATGCTTTTTGTTTGTAACATATTATAGTTTAGCTCTATAAAGTCCCAATTTCAATCTCACCATTTTCAGTAATTAAATGATCCACAAGTTTGAGGTCTATGAGGTCATGGGAGTGTGTGGTTAGAGGATAGACACAACCGTCCTGTACCATATCTACCACTTTTAAATAGATATGCTGGCATGTACAGGGTTGGTGGGAAAATTTAAGAGATTTCACAAAGAGGTATACCGGTATATGGTTATAACGGCAGAAGGAGACAACATTTGCCGTTCCCACTACAGCCACCGCTTGTTTGTCATGTGTAAATGAAACTGCCCCGATAAACATTTTAGTGGCGTTTTCAAGTTGAAGGCTCAAGGAATATTCCGGCACAATGATATGATCGATATCGGCTTCAGTCAACCAGGTAATCATCTGTTTTGTTTTCAAAAAATCCTGTTTGAGAACTATTACTGAGAATTTACGGTTCAGTTCTTTTTTGGCTTCGATCAAAATACGTTCCACAACGGTACTGGCTGAATGGGTAATGATGACGTCATTGTCCATAACATATTGCCGTCCCGCCAGGACAACTTTTTCCGTCATGGTCTCAAACAGTTCCATTTTTTGCTTAAGGATCCTGACCGTTTGGTTTTTTATCTCATCATAACTTGCATCCGCATAGGCCATTATTTCTGTTTCAAATTGTTCGATAAGGTGGATAAGGGGTACTATTCTCGGTTCAGTGTTTTTTATGATTTCGATCAGTTCGGCATACTGGGCCAGAAGATGTTCCCGTTTACATCGTAACAATTTGACAGCATTTATAAATGACTGCAATACTGTCATCGTAGTACGGTTTGTTCCGAGCGTTTCTCCATGGCCCCTGAAAAGGCTGAATAATTTTTCACGATCTATTATATTCATAGCGACATCCACAAATAAACGGAAAGATAGATCGAAGAAATTACCAATGTTATCAATGCAATCAGAGCGCTTGATCTCATAAATTCAAGAAAGCTGATATTATGCTTATATTTTTTTGCAATTCCTACGGTAACGATATTAGCCGAAGCGCCGAGCATCGTCAGGTTTCCTCCAAAACAGGCCCCAAGAACCAACGCCCACCAGAGAATATTATTGGGAATGGGATTTGATTCCTGCATAAGCTTGACAATAGGTATCATGGCAATGGTAAAAGGAACATTATCTAAAAAACCGGAGGCTATACCCGACACCCATAACACCATTAACACCATGAGATAGGGATTGTTTCCTACCCGAAGGAACACATTATGTGCCAACCACTCAATCACTCCCTTTTCTTCCAGCACACCAATCAGAGCAAAGAGACCTGAAAAAAAGAGCAAGGTAACCCATTCTATCTCTTCCAACATTTGCTCTACATCGATCTTTGATATTACAAAGAGTAGCATGGCTACGAAAATAGACGCCACACCAGGCGATATTCGAGTTATGGTCTGAGTGACAAACAGACAAATGACTATTGCGAGACAGACAAGGCTCTTACAAATAAACATCTTGTCAATCTTTACGTTTAGAAATTCATTTCGAATCTTCTCCAGAAGTAACTGAACCGAGAACAATTTGGTAAGGTTTGTGTTAATAGGTTTGAATTGTTCTCTGTGGGTTATCCAGATAAATAGCATTGCCGCAGACATGGCGATAAGAACCGGAATAGCAAGGTTGAGTATAAATTGATTAAAGGTCAACCCAACTTTAGAACCGATAATTATGTTGGGTGGATCTCCGATCAGCGTTGCTGTACCCCCAATATTTGAAATAACCGCCTGGCTAATCACGTATATTTTTGGATCCAGCCCCATACCGGCCGTTAATTGAATAACTATGGGAATAACAATGAGCACCGTAGTAACGTTATCAAGGAATGCTGACAAAAAAGCGGTAACAACGGAAAACAGGATTAATATCTTCAGCGGACTGCCCTGGGTAAGCTCCGCAATTTTTACCGACACAAATGAAAAGAGCATGGTTCTTTTGAGAATGGCAACGATAGCCATCATCCCCAACAACAGCATAATAGTTTCAAAATCGATGAACCCAATGGCCGTATCTTCGTCGACCACTCGAAATATCAGCAGTACCATCACTCCAAGCAGTACAGCAACAGCCTTATTGATTATTTCAAGGGAGATAACAATATAAACAGCGACAAAAACTATTATCGGTAGCCATACTTCGTACATATTTATTCTCTATTCCAAGCTTTGCTCAAAATGCAAATTGAATGTTCTATTCGCTGATAATAACGGAAGGTGATTATAAAATCATTAGAAAAAAAGTAGATTAGCTTGTATCTGGAATATCAAAATATTTTTGAAATACATAAACCAGGTAACAGGTATTATTATATCCCTTAAAACGTTGTATAATGCATATTGACAATTACAACAATTATTACTATCATAAACTGAGCATGATTATTATCTTCATTAGCAAAGAATCATAAATTACCATCGAGACGCAGGTTTCACAATGAAACTAACAAAAAATGAAGTAGAAACGCTAAAGTTACTGGTCGAAAACCCACAAACGTCAAATATGGACATATCAAATAAACTTGAGATGACTTCACAGGGTATCGGCAAGATTAGAAAGCAACTCATAGAGAAAGGATTTATAAGAGACCAGGAGCTTAGTCTTGATTATGAAAAATTGGGTATAACCATACTTACAATTGCCTTGATAAAAATATTACCAAGTGTATTTAAGAGGTTTGAGCACAATGAATTAGATGTGGTTTTAAGACCATTAAATGCAATCGGAACTTATGCAATACCAGAAACAGACATAACACACATAATAATTTATGCGTTCAAGGATATTAAGGAATATGACACGTATTTCAGAAATATTTTGGAGGAATTTGGAGATTATGTGGAAATAAAACACTCATTTGTTCTTTCGTCAGGAAGCATACTTAAATCATCATCCAAGCCTATGCTTCTGGAAGTTCTGAATAAGTTGGGAATTTGATAAAAAAAGCAAAAATCAAAACAAAGAAGATATACGAAATAGGAGAAGCGCAGGAATAGAAGTCAATGTATAGAAAGTACTGATGGGAAAAAGAGAACATGTAAAACTTAATAACAAGAAGAGGCAAGTGGATTCAGAATGCCATCCAATAAACGGCCCTCACCATAACCGGAAGAGATTGGTAAATTTACGTAAATTTCCAAAAAACTGTAGTGAAGATTATATAAAAACAATGATTAAGAAGTACAATTTTTATGACTGTGGCCGGAATGAGAATGGAAATTTTTATAATGCTCTTAAATCGAAAACTATTAACAACAACAAAGTAATTATAAGCCACTCAACAGGGCTGATGTGGCATCAATCAGGTTCTATTGAGCCAATGGAATGGTATAACGGAGATGAGTGGATAAGTGAACTGAACGGGAATGGGTATGCCGGATATTCAGACTGGAGATTGCCCACTGTAGAAGAAGCTGCATCTTTGTTGAAGGTGAGAGAAAACAATATAGCACTGTTCATTGATCCTTATTTCAGTAACAAACAGGCAAATATCTGGACCTGCGACAGTCACGGAATGTATCTTGCATGGAAAGTAAGGTTTACATATGGGCATGTATACCTGCAATACGCTTCGTGTGATATCTACTTTCGCCCTGTACGGTCATGCAAATATCAGAACCCTGCCGCAGCCCATTCTCAAAGATAAGTTATCACTATTTGCATTAACTAATAATCGATTATAGCTTGTAATACTTATAAATTTAAGGAGCATTTCAAATAATAAAAAAACGAGGAAATAAATATTATGATTACTGTAAAACAGATTTTGAATGATAAGGATGGTGGGATTTTTACCGTAACACCTGAGCGCACTTTATATTATGCACTAAAGGTTATGGCAGATAAAAATATTGGGGCACTGATTGTAGTAAAACGAGGAAATGCTGTTGGAATGTTCTCAGAACGTGATTTAGTACGAAAGGCTGTACTCGACCAGAAAATATCAATGGATATGAAAGTAAATCAATTAATGACAACCTTAATGTGTTATGTACGGCCTGAACAAACTATTGATGAATGCATGGCGCTAATGACAGAGAAACGTACTCGTCATTTGCCAGTATTGGACTCAGGAAAGCTGGTTGGCATTATTAGCATTGGAGATATATTAAAACAAACCATAGCGGAAAAGGAGTTTAAAATCCAAAATCTTGAATCATTTATTTCAGGCGGGTTTTAGAGAACAATGAAAACTGACAATGATCTGATTCCGCAAAATGAAGTCAATGGTAACGCGCCTTCTAATGATCGCGAACATGTAGTAGAGATGTCCGCTTTGTGCCTGATTGTATTAGTAGTGCTAATGCTTGTACATTCATTAATACTTTTTTTAATTATTTCTCACAAAAAAAAACAATAATGATAGTCATAATTAAGATACTTGGTTCAATCGCCTAAAAGAAAAGCCTAAATGCTTGCGCCATCCAATTATTCTAACATATGCAGAAAGACGATAATGCGAGTAAAAGATATAATGAAAAGAAATGTTATAACGATAAGTGAAAATGAAAATCTAGACCAGCTTACTGCCAAATTTATCAAATACAATTTCCATACCCTTCCAGTCACAGACAACAACAGAATCCTTGGAATTGTCAGCTACGAGGATCTCATGAAGATTTTCCATACACATGATTATGCTCTTCAAGAGTTGAAGAAATCGACACGATCAGACAATGCGAAAAATAATGGTTTTCTGGAATACGGACTTCAAATGAACCTGGGATCTACAGTAACGGTGTCAGACATAATGAATACCGATATTGTCACGGCAGAATACAACATGACGCTAATCGAAGTCAGAACACTAATGAAACGTAGCGGTGTTTCTCAAATGCCGGTAATAAAGGATGATACTCTGGTGGGATTTATTACACTCTTTGA
This sequence comes from Candidatus Scalindua sp., assembly GCA_021777035.1. Taxonomy (GTDB): domain Bacteria; phylum Planctomycetota; class Brocadiia; order Brocadiales; family Scalinduaceae; genus Scalindua. Next base: position 30,399 of record JAIQZR010000158.1, read on the forward strand.
CATAATAATTGCACTTTTTAGGGTAATGGACATTATTGAATGAATAGCTCTACAAAAATATCGAAACACTAATATTTCTATGCGAATGTATTACATGGTAATTAACAAATGGGAGATGGAATTTAAAAAAAAGGAAAGGGAAACAGAGTATGCGTGGCAATAAGCAACGGTCGTTGAATGTTGTATATTTAATTATGTGTGTATCATGTCTGGCTTATTTCAGTACCAGATTAGTTTTTGCCAGTGACCCAAGTGGTACCGTAAACTACGGTGCCGATGGCAGCATTGAGAGACTTGGTTATTCAATTAATTTTACATGGACCCTTGTTGCTGCATTTCTGATATTTTCAATGCAGGCAGGGTTTGCGATGCTTGGTGGGTTTTTACAGGCTAAAAATATGCTGGGATACATAGCACACTGTTTTATAGATGGTACTCTAGGTGCTATCGTATTCTGGGTCGTTGGCTTTGCCCTTATGTTTGGTGGTTCCAACGCGGCACCGGGCCTGGAAAAAGGCAATGCATTTATAGGATTTAGTGGATTCTTTCTCTCTTCCGGAAGCTATGATGTAGAAACTATCATGCTCTGGCTCTTCCAGATGGTGTTTGCCACCAAAGCAGTTACCATTATTGCCGGTGCTGTAGCTGAACGTATGAAGTTTGTTCCCTATTTAATCTACAGCTCTTGTGTATGCGGTGTAATCTATCCTATATACGGACATTGGATATGGGGTGGTGGCTGGTTAAGCACTTTACCCTATGGTGCTGGCTGTGTAGATTTCGCGGGAGCAGCGGTTATTCATACAGTAGGAGGAATGCTTGCCTTGACAGGTGCCTGGCTTCTCGGCCCTAGAATGAACAAATTCAATCCTGACGGCTCATCAAATGCTATCCCTGGTCATAACATTAATTTAGTAGTTCTCGGTACACTATTTCTGGCATTTGGTTGGTTCGCCTTTAATGCGGGCAGTACGCTTGGCGCAACAGATCTCAGGATTTCAGTCATAGCTACCAATACTTTTCTAGGATGTGCTGCAGGTGCAAGCATAATAATATTCGCATCGTACATAATCTTTGGTTTCGCTGACATCGGCCTTTCCTGTAACGGCGCTCTTGCCGGCTTGGTGGGCGTAACCGGAGCGTGCGCATATATCCCTCCATGGGCAGCTATAGCAATTGGAGTGTTGTCAGGAATGATTATGTGGGGTACCGTAATATTTGTAGAAAAAAAACTGAAAATTGACGATCCCCTCGGCGCAGTTGCCGTACATGGTGCTAATGGTATATGGGGAATGATTGCGGTTGGGATATTTGCAGACGGTACGTATGGTGGTATAAGAGGCTGTATCACGGGTTCTATTGAACAGCTTAAGGCCCAACTCATCGGTACTTTGGTTGCTATAGCCTGGGGGCTAAGTACGGGAGCATTATTATTCTGGCTACTCAAAATAACCATGGGCCTGCGTGTCTCTGCACTGATTGAACACGAAGGTGTTGACATACATTTACATGGTTCTCCGTGTTATCCAGCTCAAGCTGAACTTGCATCTCAATTAGGTACAGCGGAGGAAGAAGAGACTGCCCACAAAAATATAGCCATACTGGAATAACCTCTAGCAAAAAATGCCATTGAGTATCAAGGATACAGAGATATGTCTAAAAATACTTAAGGACATCACTAATGGCGATTTGCCTTTTGATAGTACTTTAGCAATTAATACCAAAAAGAACAAATGACAAATACAACCTAAACAAGTTAAGTCATAAGGGCTACTAAAGGCTATCCTTCGACCTTATTATTTTAAATCGGTGAAAGGAGAAAGTAAAATTATATCAGGATCAAATACTGAATTGCAGGTTCCGAAAACAGGCTTTGCAGGACAAAGGCAAAATTTCAGAAAAGACATTATTTCCGGGTTTCTGGTTTTCCTGATTGCACTACCCTTGTGCCTGGGGATCGCGCTGGCGTGCGGTTTTCCAGCGTCTGCAGGAATACTAACCGTAATTACCGGCGCTCTGCTTACGCCATTTATCAGTAACTCAGAACTGACAATTAAGGGAGCGCCTGCCGGTCTTATTGTTATCATTATAGGTGCGATTTCTGAATTCGGGTTCACAGGATGGCAAAATCCAGAGGCTGATTTACATGCCTACCGGCTTGTCCTTGGAGTCGGAGCTGCCGCAGGAGGTATCCAGATACTATTTGGTCTACTGCGTGTAGGAGTACTAAGTGAGTTCTTTCCCAAATCTGTAATACATGGAATGCTTGCCGCAATAGGCATAATCATAATAATAAAACAATTTCCCATCGCTTTGGGTGGCCAGGCTGAGGGTGAGCCGTTTGAGTTGATCCTCTCAATCCCGCAGAAGATAATACATATGAACCCGTGTATTGCGGCAATTGGCACCGGCAGCCTGGCAATCATGTTCGGGATGCCGATGATCAAGAACAGGTATGTCAAGATGATGCCTAGTCCCATGTTTGTGTTGATATTTGCTGTATCGTTAGGATTGTATTTCGGTATATCTCAGGAGCACTCTTATCATTTTGAAGGACGTGATTACATGGTCGGGGAGGAGTTTCTGGTTAATGTTCCCGGCAATATGTTTAAGGCAATGACACATCCTGACTTTTCCGCATTAAAGACAATGTCCGGGTGGAAATGGGTAATCATGTTTGCATTAATCGGAAGCCTGGAGTCTCTTCTCAGCGCAAAGGCTATAGATACAATTGATCCATGGAAAAGGAAAACGAATCTTAATCGCGACATGCTTGCTGTCGGTATCGGTAATACCGTTAGCGCTTTTGTTGGCGGCCTTCCCATGATTTCGGAGATTGTGCGCAGCAAGGCAAATTTAGACAATGGTGCACGAACCCGTTTTGCTAATTTATTTCATGGGCTGTTTCTACTCATTTTCGTGGGATCGGTTCCATTTTTACTACATCATATCCCTCTCGCTGCCCTGGCGGCAATGCTCGTTTACACAGGCTTTAAATTGACCGCACCACACGAGTTTGCTCATGTTTTCAAAATCGGGAGAGAGCAATTACTCATATTTGTGGTTACTATAATAGCAGTCTTGGCAACGGACCTGATTATCGGCATAGCTGTAGGGATTGGGGTTAAGTTCATAGTCCATATTATTAATGGAGTATCGATAAGTTCGCTATTTAAGCCTTCTATCAGGATAGAAGATACAGATGATGATACATGTACCATAATAGCCAGACAGTCGATAGTATTCAGTAATTGGATTCCATTCAAAAGAAAGGTAGAGCAGCTTGGACTGGAGCAAGGTAAAAATATAATAGTAGATTTGTCAGAAACAATTATGGTAGATCACAGCGTGATGGAAAAACTTCATGAAATGAAGACCGAATTTGAACAACACAATCTTTGTCTACAGATTACTGGAACAGTAGAACATCATAAGCTGTCTTCACACCCGTTAGCCGCGCGCACGAAAGGATTAAAGGCTATAAAACGCATTACTATTTTTGCGGATTCAAATCTCCAGAGCCTGCTTGAATCGGAGCTGATACAGCTTGGAACAATCGATTTTACCTCTACGGGCTGTGGTGGACTGGGCGCCGTTATAAAGAGGAGATTACGTGTGGAAGCACTACTTCAGCCAGGCGTAGCTGACAAGGTTATAGACCATCTCCGTCAAAAATTACTACCGGAATATGCAGTAAAATACGCGGTACGGGCTTATGTAGAGAATGTGGAGGCAATCCTGCCGGACTATGGATAACCGATACCACTAGTAGCCAAAATTCTGTTTACAAACAAATGTAGAACAATCTTATTACTTAACAACCTTTAATTGATTATTGTAGCTATATAAAAATGACAAGTATATGCATCTACTATTCCGGGCTTATTATCTTTATTGCCGGGGCAGTAATCCCATTGGCATGCCCTCAGAAGGTAAAAAGGTTTGCATACATGTTTCCATGCATGGGGACTTGTGCCTTTGCCGCGTTTGGAATGTATTTGCTGTTTAAACAACCCATAGACATTTCGACTTTCTCAATTACACCGCTTCTTGAATTTGTATTTTGCGGGGATGCTATTTCAGGATTCTTTATTTTACTGATATCCATTCTTACCTTTTCGGTATCGATCTATTCTATGGGATATACAAAGGATATTGCCAATAAAGGCGTTATGGCTGTTCTTTTTAACATCTTCATTCTAAGTATGTACGCAGTTGTTCTGTCAGGAAATGTCATTACTTTTTTAATTTCCTGGGAGACAATGTCCATTGTCTCCTACTTCCTGGTAACCTTTGACAGAGAAGAGGAATCGGCAAGTGCGGGTCTTCTCTATGCCATAATGACCCATGCCGGAACGGCATTTATCATGGCGGCATTTCTGATACTATATAAATATACCGGACATATGGACTTTGCAGGCATAAAGGAAGCCGCGAAAGATATCCCTGCCGGTATAAAGTCAATCGTGTTTATCTTTGCTGTCATTGGGTTCGGTACCAAGGCCGGTATTATACCTCTCCACACATGGCTTCCTCAGGCGCATCCAGCCGCCCCATCAAATGTATCTGCCCTGATGTCTGGCGTTATGATCAAGATCGGAATTTATGGTATCCTGAGAATTGTGATCAATATGTTGGGAGTGGGCCCTGAGTGGTGGGGTATTGCCATAATCGTGATAGGAGCTGTCTCCTCTGTACTCGGCATCTTATATGCCTTAACAGAAAATGACATGAAACGCCTCCTTGCCTATTCCAGTGTTGAAAATATTGGAATTATCCTGCTCGGTATCGGGGCTTCTATGGTACTGACAAGTAGCGGGTTACACACGCTCTCTGCCATTGCCATGACCGCAGGTCTTTATCATACATTGAATCATACGCTGTTTAAGGGGTTACTCTTTCTGGGTGCCGGTTCAGTAGTACATGCAACACACACAAAGAACATGGAAAAGATGGGAGGATTGATTAAGCTGATGCCGTACACGGCTTTTTTCTTCCTGATTGGTTCTATTTCCATTTGTGCCCTCCCGCTTTTCAACGGTTTTGTAAGTGAATGGCTTACGTTTCAAGCGCTGCTCTTTGATTTTAAATCAGCGTCTGCTGTGGCAAAACTAATCGCTCCATTAAGCGGAGCGGCGCTGGCATTTACCGGGGCGATGGCAGTTGCCTGTTTTGTAAAGGTTTTTGGTATCTCATTTCTCGGAATGCCAAGGAGCCAACATGCTGAGAGTGCAAAAGAGTCATCAACATCAATGTTAGCCGGAATGGGATTCCTCTCCCTTCTTTGCCTGCTGACAGGCATATTCCCGGGATACACAATAAAGCTTTTCTCTTCTTCTGTTTTCAGCCTTACGGGGGTGGGTTTTTCATCATCAGGAATGGACGTCTTATTCATACGAGAGATTTCCTCAGGTATCTCGCCCCTGTCACTGTTTATCGTGATGATTTCCCTGTTTATCGCAACAGTTTTCCTGGTCCGTATCTTCGGAGGAAAGAGAAAGATAACATACGGCAACTCCTGGGACAGTGGAATACCGTCGTTAACGTCAAGAATGCAGTACACGGCAACAGCATTTACAAATCCAATCAGAGTGGCATTTAAGAAGATGTATCTTACTAAGAGACAAACAAAGGTCTCCTATACACTGAAACCTTATTTTGCAAAAGCAATTGAATACCGTGACGAGATTACACCATTTTTCGAAAGATACATTTACAAACCGGTAGTAGATTTTATTCACAGTCTCGCAGGTAAAGTGAAGCATCTCCAGTCCGGAGACCTCCACCTTTACCTTGGCTACATACTTGCGACACTTATACTGCTGCTCATTTTCTGGAGCTAAGATGGAAAACATGCAATTTATCATCATAGTAATTTTTTCTCCGTTAATTCAGGGGATTATAAAGAAACTTAAGGCGAACTTTCAGGGTAGAGTCGGCTCCGGAATATTCCAACCGTATTATGATCTTATGAGGCTTTTCAAAAAAGAGATGGTTGTATCCCATGTTACGTCATGGATATTCAGGGTCTCGCCCTATATCGTTTTTGTCTCTACTATAATGGTTGCCATAATGGTACCGGTTATAACCACAAAATCAACTTACAGTATAACCGGAGACATCATAGTGCTTATTTACATCTTTGCCATGGGTAAATTTTTTATGGCACTGGCAGCACTTGACTCAGGAACCGCATTTGGGGGTGAAGGAAGCAGCAGGGAAATGATGGTCTCAATACTGGTTGAACCGATGATTATGCTTTGCATATTTACCACGGCAATAGCTGCCGGCTCAACAAATCTGGCAGTCATCGCGGAACAACATAATACCATTCTGACACCATCACATATGTTAGCCTTCTTCGCGTTTATGATTGCAATCGTAGCAGATACCGGAAGGATTCCTGTGGATAATCAGGACACACATCTTGAACTTACCATGATCCATGAAGGAATGCTCCTTGAGTATTCCGGCAGATACCTCGCCCTGATGGAATGGGCGCACTATATGAAACAGATGCTTCTGTTCACTATCGTGGTTGACATGTTTTTCCCTTTGGGGATTGCGTATGATGGCGGAATACCAGAAATTGCCGTAGCATTTGGCGCATACTTCCTCAAGATACTTTTTCTGGCAGGCGTGATGTCTATAGTGGAATCAACAAGGGCAAAGTTGAGGTTTTTTGAACTTCCTTCACTCCTTGGAGGTTCCTTCGCCCTTGCAGTCTTGTCACTCTTAACCCTTATAATGATAGGCAGGTAGATATATTGGAAAAGTCTTTTGATTTATCTCTGGTAAATGATTTTATTTCTGTCGGGATACTTCTAACGGCTATTGCGCTGAATACCCTTGAACGTCTTGAGTCCTGCGTAAAGGCATATACATATAATTCATGGCTGCTTTCCCTGTTGATCCTTGTTCCGGCAGTAACGACAGGCAATCCGCATCTCTATGTAGCCGCCTCTCTTACGTTGGCGACAAAGGGGATTATGATACCCTTGTTCTTAAGGAAAATCGTTTACCAGCAGAAGATGATCCATCAGGTACAACCATACATAGGCAACTTGCTCTCTCTTACGCTATCTGGCATTTTAATTACGATTGTATACGCCTCGTTGAGCAAAGGCATCTCTGTAACCGGTTTTTCAAATCACGCCTTGAAGGTCTCTATTGCCGTTATTTTAATCGGATTATTAATTATGATAACCAGGAGAAAAGCGATAACTATGGTTGTGGGGCTTTTGTTTATGGAAAATGGATTGTTTCTCACGGGCTTTTCGCTTACCTCCGGAATGCCGGTGATTATCGAACTCGGAATCCTGTTTGACGTGCTTATGTGCGTTATAATACTTGGTGTCTTTATCGTACAGATCAGGCACAAATTTTATTCAGTCGATCTTGATGCGTCAACGACACTACACGATCAATTAACCACATTAAAGGGATAGATAAAGAATGTCAGGTATATTACTATTACTTCTCATACCAATTATTACGGCAGTACTCTGCTATTCCTCACACAACAGAAGAGAGGCTGAATACTTCAACCTGTTCGGCATTGCAGCTACAGCCGTAGTATCGATATTTCTCATATCAGTTTCACAGTCATCACCCATATTTTTCTTTCGTGGAATGTTTTTTATTGACGCGCTTTCCGCGTACATACTGTCCATCGTGATACTTGTTTCAGTTGCAGTAGCGATATATTCAGTAAGATACATGGGACGCGAATTTCAAGAGGGATTAATAAGTATAAAGGAACTTAAGGATTTCTACGCGTTGCTGCACCTGTTCATTTTTACCATGCTGCTCGCGGCAGTTTCTAATAATATCGCTATTTTCTGGGTAGCGATAGAGAGTACAACTATTGTATCCTCTCTGCTTGTGGGTTTCTACAAAGACAGGGAGTCAGTAGAGGCGGCCTGGAAATATATTATTCTCTGTACAGTAAGCCTTGTTTTCGGGCTGCTTGGTGTATTTATCATATACTACGCATCCTCAACCGTTCTGGTTGGTGGGGGCACGCTCAACTGGACGGAGCTCAGGGAAATAGCACATGACATGAACCCTAAGACGGTAGAACTGGCGTTTTTATTTATTCTGGTGGGATATGGCGCCAAGGCAGGATTCGCACCCATACATAACTGGCTGCCGGACGCCCACAGCCAGGCGCCAACTCCCGTCAGCGCACTTCTTTCCGGAGTGCTGATTAAATGCGCATTTCTGGGGATCATACGATTCGTAATCATAGGAAATGAGTGCCTGGGGCTCTCTTATTGCGGTAATCTTCTTATGGTATTTGGATTAGTGTCAATGGGAGTTGCAAGCGCATTTATACTCGTACAAAACAACTTTAAACGGTTGCTCGCATACAGCAGCATAGAGCACATCGGTATTATAGCAATCGGTATCGGAATAGGCGGGTTCTGGGGGATTTACGGTTCATTACTGCATATGCTTAATCACGCAATTGTAAAACCTTTGCTATTCTTTACAACAGGCGAGATAAAATTGAAATACCACACCACCGCGATAGACAAAGTGAAGGGTGCGATGGTAGCGCTACCCATCGCCGGCACAGTGATGTTAATTGGGGCGTTGGCAATAGCCGGAAGTCCTCCGTTTAATATTTTCTTAAGTGAATATACTATTCTCAAAGCTGCTGTTGATGGAGGAAACTGGGTGACATTCTCTCTCTTTATCATCTTTGCTACTATAATCTTTGCCGGTTTACTACGCCATTTCGGAAGTATGGTATTTGGAAAACCCAATATAGACCATGAACAGGATAATGAGAAAGCCACAGAAAAGGGAAATAAAATGGGCCTTGGAATCATTGTCGTAATGGCAGTTGCCATTCTTGTACTGGGCCTTTATATCCCGGGATTTCTCGATGAAATGTTGAAGAGTTCTGTAAAAATTATAGCAGGAGAGTGATATAAATATGCCTGAAAATGAAGAGTATAAAGAAGTCAGAAAGAGTGAGTTCAGAAGTCACTGCATCGCACTCTGTCTCAGCAAAAAAGCTGTTCTTCGCCTGATGTTTGCAACGGATGAACGGGATACGGATAATTGCTTTAAGATATACGCCATATTTTCTGAGCAAGGCAGGGATATATTCCACATCCCATTCTTCAAACTTCGGGAAGACGATCTGACATTCAGGAGCATAACAGACAGTATCCCCGCCGCCCATTGGTATGAACGTGAAATTAAGGATATGTTCGGGCTCGTCCCTGAGCACCATCCTGATCCGCGCAGGCTGGTGTTTCACGACTCCTTCCCAGCAGATTCACATCCATTAAGAAAAGACTGGACAATATCCGAAAAGGACTTGAAGGAATGGGGGGAAGGAACGGAGAAGAAAGTGCCTTATAATTTTTTGAAGGTTGAAGGCAAGGGTGTTTATGAAATTCCGGTTGGACCGGTGCATGCTGGAATAATAGAGCCGGGGCATTTCAGGTTCAGTGCAGTCGGTGAGACGATATTATATCTTGAGCCAAGAATGTTTTATACCCACAAGGGTATTGAAAAACATTTTGAAGGCATGAGTTTCCATGAAGGGGTGAGACTTTCAGAACGTGTATCAGGGACATCTTCATTTTCTCATTCGGTAGCGTACTGTATGGCAGTGGAAAGGATGGCGAGTATTAATGTAACGGAAAAAGCACAGGCGATTAGAACGCTCCTTCTTGAACTGGAACGACTTTATAATCATATAGGAGACATAGGTTTCCTGTGCGCTGGAACCGGCTTTACCGTTGGCAATGCGACAGGATCAAAAATCAAAGAGAGGCTTTTGCTGCTGAATGACAGACTTACAAAAAGCAGATATCTCAGAGGCATAAATACAATTGGCGGTGTGACAAAGGATATCTTCTTACATACAGACGATATATCGCTAACTATTGATAAAGTAGCAAAGGAATACAAAAGTCTCATGAAGCTTCTGTTAGGTACCGTTTCGCATATTGAAAGACTGGAAAATGCCGGAAGATTGACAAAAATAACGGCCATGAAACTTGGTGTCACCGGTATTGCGGCAAAAGCATCAGGAGTTGATGACGATATAAGAAGATCGCATCCTCATCTTATTTATAATAAAATATTTGAACCTGCCACATTTACCAGGCAGGAAGGAGACGTCCTTGCAAGGATGATGGTCAGAGCGGAAGAGGCTAAGTGCTCCATGCATATGATAAAAACTATTGTCGAAGAACAGTATGAGGGACGCTTGCAGGTAAAGGCAGACGACATACCTCCGAACTCTCATGCCATTGGGTATACGGAGACCCCAAGAGGTTCACTCTTTTATTGGGTTAAGTCGGACGGAAAAGGGCGACCATCACGAGTGAAATTGAGATCACCATCATACTGCAACTGGCCGGCAGTACCTTTTGCTGCACAAGGGAACATAGTGCCTGATTTCCCACTATGTAATAAAAGCTTCAACCTGTCTTATTCCGGCTGTAATATGTAAAAATAGAGTGTTGTTCTGGTTTAAGTAAAATGTAGATGCAGGCTCAAGTAGTATTATTCTCATGATTTTCCCAGGGCTTAAGCCTGGGAATGCTATATGTAAAAATTACAATATTATAAGGAACATATAAATGTGGTTAAATCTTTTAAAGAATCTGATAACCAGGAAAGAGGCAGTCCGATTCTATAAGTCTAAGACTCAAATTTTATTGAATTCTCGCTCTGAACAACAGACAAAACTCGACAAATCACACACACATACTCTCTCTAATAAAGAGAGAGATACTCTGTTTTCGGGAAAAGAGAAGATGAATAGGATTTTTGGTAAGTCTCTGAAAATAAGACAGGTAGATTCAGGTTCCTGTAATGCCTGCGAATGGGAATGTACGGCACTCACAAATCCGATTTATGATATACAAAGATTCGGCATCGACTTTGTCGCCTCCCCCAGGCACGCTGATGTGTTACTGGTAACAGGCCCGGTATCACGGCAGATGGAACTAGCGCTGAAGAAAACATATCTTGCAATGCCAGATCCCAAAATTGTAATTACGTGTGGAGATTGCTCTAATGATGGTGGAATCTTCAGAGGTAGCTATGCGGTAACGGATGGAGTCGATAACGTAATACCGGTTGATTTCCATATTCCAGGATGCCCTCCATCACCGACAACAATAACCAGAAAATTGTTAAAATTAATGGAAAAGATTTAACCTCTAATACAAAATGCACTATTTTTTTCAAGTATCTGCTTTGAACAAGGGATCAAACCCGATCATATAAAGGGGAAGCAGTGTTATGATGAAACTCACAAAGAATGAAACATTTGTACTCAAGTTTCTGGTTGAAGATCCGTCAACCACAAACCAGGATATATCTGAGAAGCTTGATATTACACCTCAGGGTGCCGGCAAAATAAGAAAACAGCTCTTCGAGAAAAAGTATATACAAACTCAGGAGCTGGGCCTGGATTATGAGAAACTAGGTATAAACATTCATGCAATTGCCATGGTAAAGATATTACCCAGTGTATTTAAGAAATATCTTAGAGAAATTTGGAGACTACGTAGAGATAAAACACTCCTTTATTATTTCATCATGGAGCATACTTAAATCATCATCAAAGCTTATGCTTCTAGACGTTTTGGATAGCTGGAAATTTGATAAAACAATAGAAACTACAGGTAAAACACAGAATATGCGCAAAACAGAAAAACCGCAGGTTATAAAAGAACATGTTTAATGATATATTTTTATTTATTAAAGAATACCATTCCTCCCTGATAAGAGGAGCAATAACATTTACAGATAATGCCTTAGTATTTTTCTTTAATAAAAAACTAAAACGTGGACCATTATTTGTAAATTTGAACATTACATATCGATGCAATGCAACGTGTTCATTTTGTAATACCCATGAATTAAACAAAGCCAACGTGAAGACTATGACCACGGAAGACGTTTTACGAATTGTTCGCGAGATTGGAGAATTCGGGACCTGGCATTTAAGTATTACAGGAGGAGAGACGCTACTACGAAAAGATTTGGATGTAATAATACTCGAAGCCAAAAAATATAACATGTTCGTTAATATTAATACCAACGGTTTGCTACTCGCTGGTAAGTCCAAAATGCTTGCAGACACTGGCGTCGATAGCATCACAATTAGCCTGGATTCCGATCAAGCAAAAACTCACGATGAAATCCGAGGCATCCCAGGTTTGACTCAAGCTATTGTGAACGGTATAGAAACGATCAATAGCTTGAGAAACGGAAAAAAACCAATAATTACACTTCGCGTGGTGGTCTCTAAACAAAACTATGAGTCTCTCGATAATATTATCGATGTGTTTAGCCAAAAAGTTGACAAAATTTTTTTCCAGCCTCTTCATGACGGGGTCAACGTTCCTAAATTCGCAAAGAAAAATGCACATGCAAATTACAGTCTTTTTAAAGTAAGAGATACTAATAAATACATGTTTCAAAATAAGGATCGTAGTCATTTTGCAGAAGTGTTTAATGCTCTCATTAAAAAACACAAATGGTTAGATACCCTCTATTATAGAGAATCTGAAATATTTATATTTGATAAAGATACCTTATGGAATAAATATAAGTGTTACGCAGGCTATTTTTACATGTCCATTGACCCTTCTGGTCGAGTTTCTTCATGTCCATTTCTTGACGGCAGTCTGGGCAATGTGGTAAAACATTCTGTAATGGATGTTTGGGGTGGAGAAGAGATGAAAAACTGGAGGAAAGTGATTAAAAACAAAAAAAATGAATGTATGTGTTGGTGTGGAATATCTGAAGTTAATGCTTTTCTCAAGAATAAATTTGAAAACAGATTTGTCCAATCTCTTATGAATATAATGAAGATTATACGGCATTAGTTTCTGTACGTAAATTTCCAGTCATTATAGTATTGAAAATAAGGTTCGCAAAAACATATTTTCAATACTATAATGACCCGATTCAATTATTATAGTTACAAAAAAATATATATTAATAAATCCTTTAGTAGTTATAAAGCCAGATCATATAAAGGAAAATCAGCGCCATGATGAAGCTCACAAAGAATGAAACGTTTGTACTCAAGTTACTGGTTGAAGATCCCTCAACCACAAACCAGGATATATCTGAAAAGCTTGATATAACACCTCAGGGTGTAGGCAAAATAAGAAAACAGCTCTTCGAGAAAAAGTATATACAAACCCAGGAGCTGGGCCTGGATTATGAGAAACTAGGTATAAACATTCATGCAATTGCCATGGTAAAGATATTACCCAGTGTATTTAAGAAGTTTAAAAATAATGAATTGGATAAGGTTTTAAAACCAATAAATGCTATCAGGTCATATGCAATACCGGAAACTGACATAACACATATAATAATCTATGCCTTCAAGAATATTAAAGAATATGACACGTATTTCAGAAATATCTTAGAAGAGTTTGGGGACTATGTAGAAATAAAACACACTTTTGTCTTGTCGTCAGGAAGCGTTATCAAATCATCATCAACACTTATGTTTCTGGATGTGCTAAACGGGCTAGAAAAAGATATTACAAACAGAACAACTGAGACAAACCCATAAAATGTTCATATCAAATCTATTATCTTACCACTTGTAGCACATCCGCATCTTCAACCCTATACGAAGAGAATGCACTGCTCAGTGATACCAATCTTCCCGTGTAAGTTACTATATCACCAACTTTCAATTTCATTACTGTTCTCTGTTTCGAGTAGTCAAACCTGAGATTAACGTCTATGTTACTGCCTTTATGACTTATGCCAATCTTATTCCAGTCATAAACGGCAAACCCTCTAAAACTAATCCTACCTGTCCATCTGATATATTTCCCCTCGTATTCATTCTCCCACAGTTGCCTCTTCTCAGATTTATCGAATTTACTTTCACTACCAAACTTTTTATCAAAGTCTTCAAAAGAGATAGAAACAGACTGTTTCAATGGTTTTGCAATAGTTTTTAAATGCGCAATATCTTTCCTGGCAACAAACTTGAGAACATTATCTTCGGAGGTAGTATTTCCCTCACTTTCTTCTATCATATTACTCACGCTACCCTGTTTTGCCAGTTCCTTTACCTTATTTGATGCAGCAATCACCGCCATCCTGCCAGCTCCCTGCACGACACTTTTGTTATATAACGACTCAAATTCTTTCTTGTATTTCTCCACTGCATCCGGTTCGTCAATAAAAATCGCATTCTCATAATTGAATTTCTCAGAATATTCTGTCCAGGTATATGAGCCAGTCACGAGAAGTTTATCATCAAAAATTGCAAATGCATTGTGCATGGATCCTCCAATATTACCTTTAAGAAATTGCAAATCAAATTGTTCCTGCTTAAGAAACTCTAACACCGGATAACACTTTGCATCTTGTGTCTGATCTACAACGACCCTTATAATTACGCCACGCTCTTTGGCCTGATACAATGCTTCTGCTATATCGCCTGCCGTAAACGTAAAAGCCGTAACGTCTATTGTGACTTTTGATGAAATAATATTTTTTATTATAGCTTCTTTAATTGATCCTTTTGGTGAGAAAAGAACCTCGGTCTTTGCATATATCGTACTGGAAGCACATAACACAGAAAGAGTACTTATGCTTAAAATGAACAATATGGCAATCAAATCTTTTTTTTTAATAAATCCGGATCTATTCATAGTTTTTTAACAAAAATTTTAAAATAAGAGGCAAATAAGAGGCAGTTATCCAACATTTCATAGAACCAATAATTTATAATTTATGGCTGAAATCTGACATTTTTTATTTATATCTCATGTTAACTATTTTATCAATGATAAACAAATTTATATAATTCAATAGATCAATTGAATGAAGTATTATAATAAAGCAAGTTACCTGATCCTGAGCATAAGTTCTTTTGTAAACAAATCTTAGTTATATATCAACTATATTGATAGACTAATAAATGAACCAAAATCAAAGAATACCATGTCTTTATAGATGCTAACATATTGCGTAAACAACCATTTGGCACTATCTTTGCGCAATACACCTTTTTAATATAAACTAAATTCCAGTTAATATACGATTAGCGAGATCGAAAGGGAGTCCGGCTTCAAGAATTTTTTTCCTGACGACTTCCCTATCGTACTCTGCTTTTTCCATATAAACTTTCTTTGCTTCCGAGTCGTAAATTTTGTATGAAGCCATTGGAATGCCGTCTCGTGGCTGACCGACTGAGCCGGGGTTTATATAGTATCGTTGGCCAGGTTTTAAAGAGATATCAAATGTTTCCAGTCTCTCCGATGATCCTCTTTCGGCCAACATAAGATTTTTATCGAATTTGTCTGCGGGAACAAAGACGGAAGCATGAACGTCTCTTTTATGTTTAGTATATAAATATGCCGCCGGTTTATGTGTGTGACCGGCAAATGTTATTTTTGAATGCAATAAGTTGTAATTTAATAATATTGAATTCATCACATATACATAATCTTGAGAACGGTTTGATGTACTGTGAACCAACTCGATATTATATTCTAATAGCTTTTCTTTGTATGATAGAGATTTAAGAAAACGAATATTGTCATTATGGATTACTTTCTTAGTCCAATTTATCGATATACCTGCTGAAGAGGCCATTACGGTATTTAACTGGCCAATGACTCGTTGATCATGGTTACCTGCGATAACAGTGGCCTTATTGCCCAGTGAGACAATATAATTAATTACATTGTCTCTATCAGTAGCGTCGATGTCAATACCTTGAATAATGGTTTGAATTTCTTTTTTCAAAGCAGGTTTACCGCTCTTTAAAAATTTAACTATAGTGCAGCATTCATTGGGGTTTACACCGTAGCCGACAATATCACCAAGTATTAAAACATAGTCTATTTTGTCATTTTGATTGTGAAGTTCTGAAAAAACTGAGACCAGCGCTTCAATGTTACTGTGGATGTCTGAAATAATAAGAAATCGCATACTTTTACATTTAAATAAAGTTAACAAGTTGATTTTTTCAGTTAGTTTAGAATAATATGAGACAAAGAGAACGAAATAATATTTCCAACTCGTCAGGCAAAGGATGAACATTAACCGATTGAGTTTATACAATTTATTGTGTTGTCACTACTGTATTAATCAATTATTGTGGAGAAAACATCTGCAAACCAAGTCTCACTTCATTTTTAACATATAGTTAAATTAGAATTTTTTACGGCTTGCATCTTATTAATTATTATTGTATTAACAAAATATTCAATAACCTTACGTAATATTATGTACTCAATAAAGAACTACAAATTTGAATCTTTCAAAACAGTTGCTGATATGCATAAGTCAAATTATGCTAAATTAGAGGACGATGATACCTTAGAAATTAAAAATATGGGTGTTAAGTATTGTCCTCATCTGAGTTTTGAAGATGAATATTATATTTTGCAGCAATTAGATCATAGGCAAATTCCCAAGGCTTATGATTTTGGCCATGAGGTTTTGTATAAAGATATAAAGGTTGTATTGAAACAACATTTTATTGTCCTTAGCCATACGAGCGATACAGATCTTGTAGGTTATTATAAAATGAAAACAGGATATTTTCCTCCGGTAGATGAAGTTATTAAATGTTTCATTAGCGTTTGTGACCCACTTGATTATTTACACTCAAAAGACTTCATTCACTGTGATATCAAGCCTGGCCATCTATTGCTGGAGCCTGATACAGGCACAGTTTATTTGATTGATTTCGAACTTGCAATAAAAAAATCAGGTGTTTTAAAAGGGATTAGCATGGATTATGCTTCCCCTGAGCAACATACACTGGTTGAACAACTAAGGGGTACACCTGAAAATGTTCCTCTGGAAGCAATCTCGTTCTTTTTGTCCATTGATGGCAAGGCAGATATATATTCAACAGGTGCAATTTTCTATGAAATCTTGACAGGCCAGAAATGGCACGAAAAAAAATGCCCTCCAGGTGAGTTTAATAAATCAATCCCTCCGAAACTGGAAGAGATTCTTATGGCAACATTGGAGGAAACTCCGGCGAACAGAATCGCTACGGCACAGCAACTAAAACAGTCATTAGAGGCTTTAATCTAAGGTGGAAAAATGAAATTCTTAATCATATCAGATATTCACAGTAACCTTGAAGCGCTGGTCTCCGTTTTTTCAGAACTTCATAGTAATAACGAAAAGATTGATAGAATATTGATACCCGGTGACATTGTCGGATATGGTCCTAACACAAATGAATGCTGCACAATCATACGGTTTTTAAAGAACGGTAAGCCGTCATTAAAAAAAGAAATTCAAACAATCATACAAGAATTAGATCTCGATGATACTGTCAAGCATAACATTACAGACTATATTTTTTCAATGGGCAAAAAGGCTTATGTAATAGCAGGCAATCATGACATGCAAGTGATCGGTCAACCTTCGCTATGTAGTATTATGGCCGCTTCAGCGGGTAACGCTGCAAAGTGGACAACCAAGGTGCTGAAGAAGGATAATGCTCGTTTCCTCGAATCCTTATGGTATAAAAAGAAAATAAGGAAATATGGCATAGAGTTGGTCCACAGTACACCAGTCTACCCTCAAGGTTATCAATATGTTAAGAATGCAGCAACTTTGAGCTACGACATACTATATTCAAGCATTACAATTTCCGGCCATACGCACACGCCGTCTGCATATTTATACACAAAACAAAAAAGGGATATCTCTGCTTCTGTTTTTATCCCAACGGACCAATTCGATAATAGACTTATGTTAGTAGAAAGACAATCAATGGAGAGGCAGGAAACATTTGATGTCTCATTAAAACCCGGTCAACGTTACTACATAAATCCCGGTTCGGTTGGCCAGCCAAGAGACGGTACGCCGAAAGCATCTTACATGATTTACGATACAATCGCAAAACAGGCCTCTCTGAAAAAAGCAGCGTATAATACCGAGGTAGTAAAGAAGAAAGTTCTTAAGGCCACGCTTCCATTTGACCTTGCAGAACGTATAGTAAAAGGGGTCTGAATTTTTGTAAATTATTATGACAATGTTTCTCTTAAGGAGGTGACAATGATGGCTCTTTGTTAGATTGATTCATAAATTAGTTCCTTTTACAAAGGAACTAATTTCATGTAATATTTTTTTGATTAAGAGGAAAAATATTCAATCTTCACTGACAAAACGGAATTTTCAAAAGTAGTTTTTTTATTAATATAGGTTTCTATCTATCGTACAATCAGCCTGTTACAGCTGATTCACGGTTTATATCACTTGTGTACTTTTTACCTTATTAAGGAGGGGGAAATGAACTTGTTGCTTAAAAAGTCGAGTAGTAGTTTGAAATGGTTAAACGTAGTCAGTTTTATTGTAAGTGTGTCATGTCTGGTCTATTTTGGTTCTAAGATTGTGCTTGCCGGAGACCCAAGTGGTGAGAACACTTATTCCGACAGCATTGAAGGATTAAAATATTCCATCAATTTCACATGGACACTTATTGCAGCATTCCTGGTATTTTCGATGCAATCGGGTTTTGCCTTACTTGGTGGATTCCTGCAATCAAAAAACATGCTGGGCTATATGGCACACTGTGTCGTAGATGGTTTTGTGGGTGCGCTTCTTTTCTGGATGTGCGGCTTTGCCATTATGTTTGGCGGCTCTGCGGCAGCGCCAGGTCTGGAGTCTGGTAATTGGTTTATGGGGTGGAGTGGATTTTTCCTTGCCGGCGGAAGCTATGATGTTCAAACGATCATGTTATGGCTCTTCCAGATGGTATTCTGTACTAAGGCAGTTACGATTATTGCGGGAGCGGTTGCGGAACGAATGAAGTTTGCGCCATACATGGTTTACAGTATTTTTGTGTGCGCTATAATCTATCCTGTATATGGGCACTGGATGTGGGGTGGTGGCTGGTTAAGCAGCTTACCGTATGGTGTAGGATGTGTTGATTTTGCGGGATCAGGAGTAGTGCACACAGTGGGTGGAATGCTTGCCCTGGTTGGCGCCTTCTTTCTTGGCCCCAGAAAAAATAAATTTAACCCGGATGGGACAGCTAATGCTATACCCGGTCACAACCTTACACTGGTAGTCGTTGGAACCTTACTTCTTGCATTTGGTTGGTTCGGATTCAACTCCGGTAGTACGCTCGGCGCAACAGACTTAAGGATTTCTGTCGTAGCGACTAATACATTTTTGGGAGCTGCCGGTGGTGCTGCCCTCGTAATATTCGTGTCATGGATCGCTTTTGGCTTTGTAGATATCGGTTTGACTTGTAACGGTGCACTTGGTGGGTTAGTTGCTATAACCGGCCCTTGTGCTTACGTCCCACCGTGGGCTGCCGTAACAATTGGTATACTGGCAGGAGCAATAATGTGGGGTACGGTAATATTTGTAGAAAGACAACTGAGGATTGATGACCCTCTTGGTGCGGTTGCAGTACATGGCGCCAACGGCATATGGGGAATGCTCGCAATTGGAATTTTTGCAGACGGCACATACGGAGGTGTAAGTGGTTGCATCACCGGTTCAATAGGACAACTTCAGTCTCAAGTCATTGGTACTGCTGCTGCTATTGGATGGGCCTTTGCCTGTGGAGCACTTTTGTTTGGTGTTCTCAAATTAACCTTTGGTCTCCGTGTATCTGAGCTGGTTGAATTTGAAGGTGTCGATATACATTTACACGGTTCCCCATGCTATCCTGTCCAACATGAACTTACGTCTTCAATTGGCTCATTAGATGTAGAAGAAACTGTTCATAGAGATATGGCCATACTGGAAGAATCTATGGCAAAGGATGCAAGCAGAGAGCAGATCTATTCTGATAAACTTGGCAGATGGATCTATGCTAAACCAAAAAAGTAAGATACGTTATACTGCATCAAATTTATAATCTTATTTTTTTTAAATTATTTTTTTTGGAAATATTTTAGTTCGAAGGAGGTATACTTTATGAAAAAGATTGAAGCAATAATTCGTCCCGAAAAGTTTGATATCATCAAGGATGCCCTTACAGAGAAGGGTTATGGTGGGATGTCAGTAGCAGAAATGAAGGGGCATGGTAACCAGAAGGGAGTCAGCGAAGTCTGGAGAGGAAAGAGATACCGTGTAGATCTGCTGCCAAAGATAAAGATTGAGCTTGTTGTTTCAGATGATGCGGTAGATCAGGTGATTCAGACTATTATTGATGAATCACAGACAGGAAGTATCGGAGATGGAAAGATATTTGTTTCTGAAATCTCAAACGTGTACAGAATCCGTACCGGTGAACAGGGTGATACAGCAATTTAAGGCAACTATTCTTAATCACAACTTTTTGGGTTTAATTGTCTTTTAATCTGGGGAGATCAGTGCTGTCTTGAGTCATGCAATATAATGATTAGGGGCACTGATCTCCTTTTGGATTCAGATTTTAGCGTACCAAAACAATCTGTAACATTTAGCATGTTAATGCCTGAACGGATGACATTTTACGATAAGCATTGATCTCTCCTGCCAGAACATTGGTATCCAGACAGTCTACTGGTAGTAGAGCCTTATTATTGAGTTACATAAATTTTGTATATGAATATGATGCATAATAGGATGAAAGCAAATAGTATATTAAAGCAGATAATGCGATGGTACATAGTGACTCCTGTTATTATGTGCTGTTTTTTACTTGTAGCATTTCACACAACCAAAGCCTCAGACATGGTGAATAGCTATTCTATTCACCCTTCAGAAATAAGAGATATAGAGGGGGTCAAGATATCTATTGATCTTGCCTGGACATTGTTGTGCGGATTCCTTGTCTTTAATATGCAGGCTGGATTTGCTTTTCTGGGCGCAGGATTTCTTCAAAAGAAAAACACATTAAACTACCTGACAATGAGTTTTATGGATTTTTGTGTTGGTGGCTTAATTTTCTGGGCGTTTGGATTTGCACTTATGTTTGGAGGCTCATATCTGGCCTTTGGGCTTGATGCTGGAAACACGCTTGTTGGCTATAGCGGATTCTTTCTCTCTTTTGGTACATTTGACTACTCAACGTCAAAGTTATGGTTGTTTCAAATGATGTTTTCAGCAGCCGCATGCACAATAGTAGCAGGTGCCGTTGCCGAACGCATCAAGTTCAATACAC
Source organism: Candidatus Scalindua sp. (assembly GCA_021777035.1). Lineage (GTDB taxonomy): Bacteria > Planctomycetota > Brocadiia > Brocadiales > Scalinduaceae > Scalindua. The sequence continues at coordinate 51,499 of JAIQZR010000158.1, forward strand.
ATATAATTTGCAGCATTGTATTGTGCGGAATCATATATCCTGTATACGGCCATTGGGTTTGGGGAGGCGGTTGGCTTGCTAATCTACCTTTCGGTTCCGGGATGAGGGATTTTGCAGGATCTGGTGTAGTCCATGGAATAGGCGGCTTAATAGCCCTTGTTGCAGCGTGGATGATCGGTCCCAGGTTTGGCAAGTACAACCCTGATGGCACACCAAACATGTTCCACGGCCATAATCTCTCTTTTGTCGTTTTGGGAACCCTGTTTTTGCTGTTCGGATGGTTTGGATTTAACGCAGGAAGTACATTAGGTTCAACCGATCTCAGAGTTTCAATAATAGCGGCAAACACATTTCTTGCTGCATGTACAGGAGGAGTGGCGCTTATGTACATCACGTACTTTGACACCGGAAAATTTGATATCGTTATGACTTGCAATGGCACTCTGGCCGGTTGTGTGGCTATAACAGCCTCTGGAGCTTATGTTCCGCATTGGGCAGCAGTAGCTATTGGTTTTATTGCTGTTATCATTTTAAGAGAAAGCCTGCACTTTATAGAAATTAGGCTGAGGATAGATGATCCGGTCGGGGCAATCTCTGTCCACGGAGCAAATGGCCTTTGGGGGTTACTTTCTGTTGGTATCTTCGCTGATGGCTCTTATCTCGGAGTTAAGGGATTAATAACTGGTTCAGGATGGCAACTGTTGTCCCAATTCATAGGTTGTATTGTCCTCATGATATGGGCATTAGGCATTGGTTATATATTATTCTATATTTTAAAGAAAACTATCGGGCTCAGAGTACCGGTAAATGAAGAAAATACAGGTATTGATGTCTATGAACACGGAATTTCATGCTATCCCGGTTTTAATTAATTCCCAATGACATATAAACAATCATATACGTTTTTTATAAATGTAGCATTAAAAGTAATTTGACAATCACAACTTTGTAAATCCGATCCAGATAAGTTAATGGTCACATCATTATGAAAGGAAACAAATGTATAAAATAGGAAATTATGAATTTGAAAATTTCAAATATAGGCCTGGTCACAGAGCAAATTATGGTATTTTGGCTAAACCTGGTAATAATGAATGGGGAATGAAGTACTCTCCTACATACAGCTATGACCGAGAGTATGAAGTGTTGAAAAATTTTTCTCATTTGCA
>JAIQZR010000159.1 GCA_021777035.1 Candidatus Scalindua sp.
TTTTATTAATATTCCCTCAATAATGATTGTCTTGGGAGGTACTATAAGTGCAACGCTTGTCAGATACCCTTTACAAGTAGTTACAGGGCTGGTTTCCTTAATCATGAAAACTATATTTGTGAAAGTTTCCTCACCTCAGGAGGAAATGCAGAGAATGGTTGAATTCGCCAAGCTTGCTCGAAGGGAAGGGTTACTGGCTCTGGAAAGCAAGACTGAAGGTATCAAAGATGCCTTTCTTTCAAAAGCCGTACAATTGCTGGTTGACGGGACTGATGCCGACGGGTTGCGCTCAATACTTGAGATGGAGGTTGATAATTTACGCGGCAGGCATTCCAAAGGCAAGGGAGTGCTTGAATCAATGGGAGTTGTGGCGCCTGCATTCGGCATGATGGGAACGTTGATAGGGTTGGTATTAATGCTTAGGGAACTGGATGATCCGTCAAAGATAGGAGTTGGTATGGCCACAGCGCTTTTAACTACATTATACGGGGTTATAGTAGCAAACCTGTTCTTTTTGCCAATGAGCGGTAAACTCGATTTACGGTCTAAAGAGGAGTCACTGCTGAAGGAATTGATTGTGGAAGGGATTGTAGCAATACAGTCAGGAGACAATCCAAACATAGTGGAAGAGAAGCTGAAGGGTTTCCTTGCGCCATCTCAAAGGAAAGAAAAGAAAATAGAGGATTTAAAAGATAAAATAAAAAAAGCAAAGTAATGGAAGATGAACCGAAAAAAGACCCAAATGAATGGGCGTTAGCTTATGGTGACATGATTACTCTGTTGATGACATTCTTTGTATTGATAATAGCAATGAGTTCACCTAAGACTGATGAAGTTGAAATGGTGAAGGCAAACAATGGTATCGGTGATAATCTGACGGTTCCCGATCTCAAGGATTCAGGCTTATTTAATGATAAAATCAGAAGTAAGTCAATGACATTGGTTGAGGCAGTTGATTTTCTACCGCCAATCAGTGACCTGGAATTAATAAAAGAAGATATGATTATGTTTATGACTGAGAATAAACTGTTTAATGTGGTAGACCTGATGAAGGCTGAAGAGGGATTCACGATCAGGATAAAAGCTGACATTCTTTTTGATTCAGGTGACCAGTCCCTGAAGAAAGAATATTTATATTTACTGGATAAGATAGCCGAGTTGTTAAGTGTAATTCCAAATAATGTGAGAATCGAGGGCCACACAGATGACAGGTATATTGATGATATCAATACCGGCAATAGATTGTCTATTTCAAGGGCTTCCAGAGTCTGTGACTATATGATTGAAGCAGAAATGCTTTTATCCTCCAGATTTGGTGTGACAGGACATGGACGAAACAGACCCGTATATCCGAACATTAACGAGCATAACCGTGCAGTGAATAGAAGAGTAGAGATCATTATACAGGAGACACCATCGGATGTCTGAAACATTAGATAAGGCAGGAGTTAATGCGCTGGAAAAAGTGGTTACGGCAATAAGGAAGAAGAGAAAGAAACCGGTTGAGGATGGGACTTTTGTTGACATGGTCGCCTTTGCCGCACTCATGACTATACTGTTGGCTTTCTTTATTATGTTGTCCTCTAACGTAGGGCCTATAAAAGAAGAAGCTGCAAACGAAGCAATTGATTCTTTTAAAGAGGCAATGGGTAATTTTGGTATAAAGAAGAAAATATTTGGCCGTAGTGATTCCGTTGCTAATCTGAGACTTAAGCTAAATAACTTCAACGGGAAATCAAAAGAAGAAAATCAATTGAACCAGAATGAATTTGCGAACACGATTGACAAGGAGATAGATATTGAGTATGAACAAACTGGAAATCAGGTAGTTATTCCTACAGAAATAAATTTCGTAAATGAAAAAATGGAGTTATCGTCTGAAAGTAAAATATATCTTAATAGCTTGATAAAAGTGATAAAAAATAGAGATTGTAAAATTCTGGTTGGTGGATACACAGATGCGGATTTTGTCCCGTCAAAAGACTTTCAAACAAGCTGGCAACAATCCGCAGAATACGCTTCAGTTGTTACGAAATATTTTAATGACGTTGGTAATATTGACTATAAAAGGTTGACGGCGGTTGGATATGGGAGATATCAGCCATTATTAAGCAAAACACCGTCATCTAATAATACGACAAAGAATAGAATAAGAATAATAGTTTCTGATAGATGAAATGTATTTAAGGATCGGCATGAAAAATGATGACAGGCTAGTGTTATATCTAAAGGAGGTTTACCATTTTTAAGAAAAAGAAAACTGAAAATGAGATAGTGGAGGACACAGGGACTAACGCTTCAACTGCTACCGTTGAAGCTAAAAATCCGGAAGGTGTCGAAACAACAGAAAATAAGACTTCAAGCATCGACCTGAAAAACATTCTAACCATAGTAGTTACTACTGTGATCTCCATAGGATGCGCTTTTATATTTGTTACTAAGATTTATAACTCAAAGGACGTGTATGATATAACAAATGTAGCTGATGCTTCTTCGATCAATGATTCCGACAGTACACCAAAAGAAGATATAGAAGCAAATCCGGATAAGAATGAAGGTAAAAAGGAAGAAGGCAATACCAAGAATAGTGAAAAAAAAAGTAAAGCCCTGAGCAAAATATTAGTGCCAATGGACAGTATTGTCGTAAACCTTGGAAAAGTTGATAGTAGGAGGTACTTAAGGGTTCTAATCTCACTGGAAGTAGACAACATTGAGACAGAAAAGGAAGTAAAGGATAATAAGGTAATTTTTAGAGATAAGCTGATTTCCTTTCTTTCAACGAAGAATTCTGAGGAAATAGGATCAACGTCCAGCCGGTCTATGTTGAGAACAAAAATTAAAGACCTACTAAATAAAGAATTTTTTGAAGCTGCTGAAGTAATCACGCAAGTTTATTTTTCTGATCTTATTGTGCAATAACTATGGGAAATACCGATAACACAATTCTCTCCAGTGAAGAAGTTGAAAGCTTGTTGGAATCCCTTTATGAAAACCAGGGTGATGCTAGAAAGGTTGACATAATTGAAGAGGAAGGTGGCAGGGTTAAATACTATGATTTTAAGAGACCGAATACCATATCGAGAGAAAAGAAACGTTCCTTGTATAAGTTATATGAATCGACCGCTCATCAGATAAGCAGAGAAATCTCCAATTATCTAAGGACTGCCATACAGGTCAACCTGGATTCAATAGAGGAACTAAGTTTTGAGATATTTAAGAATACATGTTCGGAACTTATGCTTATTAATACAATCAGTCTTGCGCCATTACATGGTTACGGATGTATTGCAATGGATATGGGTGTGTGCTTCTCTATAGTGGAAAGGGCATTTGGCGGATCCGGTAAAGCTCAAAATGAGATACGAAAACTAACGGACACGGAAATTGCAATTCTTGATAATATAATGGAACTCATAACAGATAAATTTGGTAGCTCATGGAAACTATATGATGAGATGAACTGGAAGAGTTCTGATTCTACAATGGAACCCAGGTATCTTAACTTTGTATCTGATGCCGAAGTTGTGTTGTTAATTGACTTTACCGTTAAATTAGAACACAGTTTTGGTGAACTGAAACTCTGCCTTCCAGTCTCCAGTATGGATAAAATGTTGGGGAAATTATTAAATAATAACACATTAAATACAAAAACCGGGAATAGTAGTAAGGAAAGTACGGAGTCACTTGAAAAATTAATACAGAACATAAAAATTGTTGTGGCGGGTGTATTAGATGAAACCAATATTCCTGTCCGTGATATAGCAAATCTTAAAGTGGGCGATGTATTAAAACTGGACAATAATATTACAAATAATTTGAAAGTTTCAGTAGAAGGAACAAACAAGTTTTATGGAAGGTTAGGATTGTACAATTCAAAAAAATCTATACAAATTACTGGAATGATAAAAGATAGCAGTTAACTCACTGGTAAATTATTATTAATGGTGGATTACCTGATAAACGGTGTCATTTTTTTTGTATTGTTATCTTAGTCATCAATTTACGAAAGGGATTATATGGAAAACAATTCAACTGACGAACATAATGTATCTACTAAAGATATAAACGATGAAGAGACGATAAAATCTGTCAAGTTTTCGCCCCTGGAACCGGCAAAGTTAAAGACGGGAAAAGATGTGAATAATATGGAAATGTTGATGGATGTACAAATACCTGTTCTTGTAGAACTTGGCAGGACGGAGTTATTAATGAAAGATGTTTTATCATTAAATATAGGAGCAATTATTGAACTGGACAGTTTAGCAGGAGAACCGGTAAAGATGACAATTCGTGGTAAAATTATTGCATATGGAGAGGTTGTTGTTGTTGATGAAAATTTTGGTGTAAAAATAACAAAGATTGCGGATCCTCAAGAGAGAATGAAGAGTGGGTGGTAAGAAAGCTTCAGCCCTTCGGAGACAAAGATAAAGGAAGTATCTAATGATAAGTTCATGTATAGAAATTTCAATACTTGTTTATAATGCGTGAAATAAAACCCTAAAGGGTAAAATCCGAAATTAATGTTCAATTATCAATGAGTAATTATCAATTAACAGCAGTCTTCTTCGACGCCTTCCCAATAGAGAATAAAATCTTAATAATCTCTTCTGATTCGAGAATGATATTTGTTACAGAACTTTCTTTTATTTGTTCACCATCTCTCAAAAGCCTCAGCCAATAGTTGGATTCCCTTGCTTCTTTGTGCGAGATTCCAACTTTACTACAAAATTCTTTCTTACTATAAGCTGCCTGGGACTCTTCCATATTTGCGCCAACAGATGTGCCAGACCTCAGTAATTGGCTACCAATCACTTCACATACCTTGTTGTGAGGTAGAGAGCTAACTAACTTTATAATCCTCAAAGCAAAATGATAAGGAGCTGTCCCAAAATAACTTGATGTTCTAGCCGGGTTAAAATTCCTCGGTTTGATTATATAGCTCTATTTACCGGATATTAGAATGCTCAAGATCAAGTTATTTTGGGACAAGCCCTAAGTTCTATCAACAATATCCTTTCCCGCCATATTTCTACCTCCTTCTCTCATTCATAATTGATCATTCATAATTGTTAATTGCTTTTCGTCCCTTATTCATCAGGTCTAGTGTTCCTACCAAGTTCCAAAGTATTTTATTCGTTTGAATATTCCAGAGAGTCTCAATCCCTTATTCATCAGGTCTAGTGTTCCTACCGAATGATATTAGCATCAATGGGAATCTCAGTAGTTGAGTCTCAATCCCTTATTCATCAGGTCTAGTGTTCCTACAGCACCCCTGCTAACCATCCATCTACCATACACTTACAAGGCCATTTCCTGTAACCACCCCAATCTGTAATCATTTCACCTCCAAATCTTCTTCAAAAATTAATAAAATATTATATAAGTATCTGTTAATATTAATGTTATGATTTTCCTGTAACCTACCCCCTTTTTCAGTGTTTTTAAAAGCTCCGTTAAGTTATTTACAGATAAATGTTTACATCATTTTTACCAATTTCTTGATCGATTTCGACACTTATGCCAAACAACCCAGCTAAAGGCTGGAGATAAAGATAAAGATAAAGTGAAAAGTTATACCTCGGTCACGCCTCATGGTTCTTATATTTCCCAAGCCCTATACTATGTAAACTTCTTCATCTTTTGACACCTTTCCCTGTCCAATAACATTGATTATCTTTTCGCAATTTGCACAAATAGAATAGATCCTGATACTATCGGCCTCTTCTTTAGCTATTTTATGAATCCTTTTCACCATTTTGTCAAGGAGTTTATTGTCCAGTATACACTCAAAGACGCTGTACTGCACCCGGTCGCCATAATCTTTCAGTATCTTGGCAAGCTTCGTACGTCTTTTTGTGTCAGGTATGTCGTATGAAACAAGGTAAAACATAAGCTATGCTTTCAGTTCAAAGGGGACATAGGGTTTATCATCTTGAATGTGTGCGGCAAGTGTTTCAGCCTGTATGCGAAAACACTTTCTCCACGTACTGTTTACATTAGTTTCCGGGTGAATAAATTTACGGTTTATCATCTCTTCATACTCTTTAAAATATCTCTTTAATGGTTCGCGTTTGAGATAGACACCACCACCTTTAGGGTTGGAGTAGAAATCCGCCTCGCCTATAATCCGGTTGTTCACCAGATAGAGCGTAAACCGGTCGACAATCGGCGCGCGAAACTCCTCCATGAGATCAGACGCCAGTGACGCTCTACCGTAATCTATACTATGAAAATACGAAAGATAGGGATCAAATCCCAAACCATCGAGGAGAGATGATATCTCATTAAATATGATTGTATAACCGAAAGAGAGGAGCGCGTTTACCGGGTCGGTAGAAGGATGCTTTCTTCTTCCGGGAAATTCCAAAGTGCAGAGGAGCATGTTCCCAAATGCCTCAAAATAAGATTTGGCGGCACTTCCCTCAATACCAAACAGTTGTGCTATTTGCGTTATATTTTCCACTTCTCTCAGCCTTGTGGAAATAGCGGATCTTTCCGATTTAAAATCTCTGTCGGGATGATTGTAAGAAAACCATCTCATTACCTGCAGAGAATTCTTAATCTTTCCGGCAACAATCTTTTTCGCGAACGCCAGCCGAAAGCCATGATCTCCATATTTATTAAACTGTGATATCCGAAGGTCTATGTTTTTTGTTGCAGGAGAGGTTATCTGCCCAATCAGTTTTCCCGTTCTCGTAAGAATGGCCATCTCAATTCCGTGCTCAAAAAGCTCATGCACGGATTGAGTGGTAAACTGTACGTTTCCAAAGATAAGCACCGCGTCGATCTTGTGGCACTGTACATCGAGTAGTATTTCGTCTCCTTTTCTACGATAAGCCTGTCGCCTGTCTTCCGAAGGACTGAACCCTGTTCTGTAAGATATAAATTAGCCATAGATTTTGCAGGGGCAATTCACGTAGGGGCAATTCATGAATTGCCCCTACCACCCCTTGTTCTTTTTAAGAAAATATATCGGTAGATTCAAAGGCCGTGGATAATGCAAGACCTTCTTTTCTCTTTTTGGCCTATCAAAGGGGACCATCGTCATGCTCTTTAAAAACGTAACTCCCAGAAATTTAAAACCATCATCAAAATTTACAATATCCGCTTCATCAAGCTCAAGCGAGAGCCGTTCCAAAATCCTATCGGTAAGTCTCAGCGCTTTTACGGCCTCCTCCCTTTCGCGCGTAAGTATGATAAAATCGTCTGAAAACCTTACAAGCTTGTGTCCGTTTCTTAATAACTCTTCATCAAATTTATCCAGGAAGAGATTCGCAAGTATTGGCGAAATAGCAGAACCTTGGGGAATCCCTTTTTCCAGGACGTTAACCGATTTACCATCCCACACTTCAGCTTTAATCCACATAGTTATTAAACGAACAATATCTTTATCCTTAATAAGCCGTTTGATTTTTCTAATGAGAATATCATGATCTACGCTATCAAAGAACGCGTCAATATCCGCATCAACCACCCATACATACCCCTCCTCATAATATTCGCTTATTTTATAAACAACCTGTTTTACCGACCTCCCTTTTCTATAAGCATAACTGCACTGTTCAAATTCCGCTTCAAAGAGAGGTCTTATTATATCAAGTACCGCAGTTTGCACAACTCTATCCCTGACGGCAGGTACAGAAAGTGCCCTGGCTTCACCATTACCTTTATCTACAAGTATTCTCATAAGTGGTAAAGGCTGGTATGAAGATGTTAACAATTCATTCCTTAACGCATCAATATTCCTTTTGATTCTCTCATCAAATTTTTCCACCGTAACCCCATCCACCCCTGCGCAACCGCCGTTCTCCTTAACCCGTTCAAAAGCCGAATGTAGGGGCAATTCATGAATTGCCCCTACGTGGCTTACTCCCATGTGGTTTGCCATAATTATTTCCTCGATCTGATTCATTTTATTATTGCCCGTATTATCATGAATACGGTTCGGATTTTCCCTGTCGTATTGCCATCTCATTGGATTGTTAATTATGTATTCCCGTATACGGTTTAGACTATCTTCATTTCGTACAATATGTTCATAATAATTCCGTTGCCAGAAACGTTGCCCGGATTTTTGTAGTTTTAAATTTGCCATTTTCGCTGAATTCATTTTGAACCGGCCAATAATATGTGGCAACAACATATTACGTCGTTGTCTTCGTAGGGGTAACTCGTGTAGGGGCAATTCATGAATTGCCCCTACATTGTCATGTATAATAATTAAGGCATGAACGTGACTCGGCATGATAACAAATCCATCCAATTCAGCAGAATTATAATGGACTGGTATCTGGATCAAATATTGATAGACAAATTCCCCAATTGAGGATAATACAACACCGCAATCCTTCACGCTACTCAACAAACACCTTTTATCCTGAACGCATATCGTAACAAAATACGCTCCTTCCCGTGAATAATCGTATCCTTTCAGGCGGATGGAACGCCGACCGCGTTTTGCTTTCTTCTGCTCCGTATGATTAACCGTTTTCATCATAATGGATTGTGGTCAAAAATCACTACGTCTCCGGTAACCGGAGATCGATATATGAGTCTTCTCGCCTTTCCATGTAACGCATGAGCAATTTTCAGATAGAGCCAGACCGGTGCCTGGCCTGTCAGGGTTACGTCATTTCCCTCTCCTGCCTGTTCAAGGGATGTATCAACATATTCATCAAGTTTGGCAAGTTTTGCCTGATCTTGAAACAGGTCGTTTAAATCGATGATCACCATTAGTATTTTCTCTTATTTGATTAAAGGACACCAGAATTCATAATTTCCGGTATCTCTGTTCCTTTGATAGAGCAAAACTGGCCTCCAATTGTCAAACATAGCGCCGATAAGCGTGGCTGCCTGTACCGGGCCTGCCAGGAAGAGATGTACTTCAGTAGCGCCCTTTGCTTCAAGCTCTTTTCTTTTAGTTCTCAGTTGTGTTAAATATTCCTCTATTTTATCGATACCAATGCCATGCATATCCAATTCGACTATTGGCATTCTCTCCCACTTGTGTCCTTTGCTTTTTAGAAATCTTTCAACATCACCTTTAATGGAAGCGCTGGTCTCTAGCAGAGAAACCGCAAATGCATAAGGATTTAAAGTGCGTATTTCACTCCAATAGTTTACCCGTTCATTAAAATCTTCAAACACCGGCAATGTTCTTGACAACTCAATCAGCCTCTTATTCTGCATCCGCAATTTTATCCATACCAGAAAGCTGAACACCGCGCCGAAAATCCCGATTATATTACTACTGTTACCTACGAAACCTAATATCTTGTCAGTCATAATAGTCTCCCGACTTAAGTCAGTTACTAATAATTGCATTTATTTAAAACAGTTAAGATGAGATCACATAGTAAGTTCTCCTGTATCTGGACCATCAAGAATAATGTCATAGGCAAGTACTTTATCCAGATCATTTGTTGATATATATTGTGCCTGTAGCTTACGGTTGAAAGTCATTGTTGCCCCTACAATGCTGTTAGGTTTCTGACCACCAGTAACATCAACCATGATTTCATGTTCTGGATATTTCTTCTTATTAAATATGCTAGTCAGCGAATCCATCGCAAGCACCATATGATCAAAACTTTCAAAATCAAAACCGTATACACTGTTAATATCATTAACCTGCCATAAATCAACAAGTGAAATCTTCTCATTCTCACACGCCAATGAGTAAATATTTCCAAGGCGTGGGTACTGATAACGTTTACAAATATTTAAGAAATCTTCTAATTGCAATACTGATTCAGGGGAACAGATAAGAGTAAGCGTTTTCAGTTTTTTGAAATGGTGACGAATCGCCCTTAAAGACATCTCCCATGGCCAGGGAGCTATCTTCCCCTCTAGAGCCTTTATAGAGAGAATATCCTCATCTATATCCTCTGAAAGCTGCAATCCTTCCGGTATGCCTTTTGTTTCGTTAAGACGTTGATTGAGTTTGGAGAGAAAGAGAACAAGATGTTCCCTTTCTCCAGCCTTATCTTTGTGTAGGTATCTGGTACGGGGAAGAGGAAAAAGAATACCCTTCAGTTTGATTAACAAATACACCATACAAATAAAAAAGGAAATATAAAATAATCCTAAATATAAGATAGGCCAACCATTCTTATGAAAAAACCACTCAAATCCTTCCATACAAGCGTCAGCCGCGAAGTGAGATCCGAGAACGGTCGATGCAACAATTACCCATTTACCTTTGACCAGAAATCGCCTCATTTTATTTTTCATCTACTTATCTCCCGTATAATGATCCATTGCCAAAAAGCAGTGATTTGTTTTTTGTCTATAGTGGATTCTTTCTTGTAAAGTTATAATGCACGCTTAGAGGCATTTGTCCCACTTAAAATATACCATTTCCCAACCTTAAGTAAGCTTGTCTTGCCTTGATAACCATTTCTAGAGCGTTCTATTACTTTGTCCTGTTCGTTTATAAAAATCAACCTATTACTGTAAATCTCCCGTAGCCAGGCAGCCTCTTCGTCCTTCCTTACTTTAGGTGGAGAGTCCTGGGGTGGCACAGAGACAACCGTTTCCGGCCAGTCTGGACGACCGGGTCTTGTAGTATTTCCACCGAAGACGCCTATTTTATCAATAGGCTTATTAAAAGGAGCAGTATTGTATTCGAGATACCCCGGATAAGCAATTTTACCATCTACCGTTTTGTTTAACCGCAATACTTCAATCAGGCTTTCATTGAGCTTTTCTCTGCCAGCTTTGAGTAAGTATCAACCATCAGTTTTAACAGAACTCCAATTTGTATATCGTTCCTTTGGCGTTGTAATTGTGCTATTCTCTCTGTCAACCTTTATGCAACAACTACCTAAACCAATTGCCTTTCCAAGGCCAATCTTATGTCCCAAACCAACATGAAGTTCCAAAGCCAGGAGTAATGTACCCAACTCTACATCTGTCAAGTTATCCACAGAAACCTGGAATGAAAAGGCACTTCCGACAGGTGCGCATTCCTTGATAGCAATAGTACGTTGAGTAGCTTTGTTTTTTCCTATTGAGTACTCTGGGTTTGCACCCTGTTGATAGTAAAATTTGCGCCCGGCAATACGGCCACCTTTTTGCCCATTTTCCCCGTAGGTAGCGTAATGATGTGGCTTTGGGTTGGAAAGCTCTTTAAGATATTTTAACTGCAAGCATAATTTATTTCCTATAAGAACGGCATCGCTGAACGCTACTTTTCCTTGACAATTAAGCGAATCGCCATTTATGACACCGAATATGCGACAAGCGGGACACAGATTTTTCAAACTGTTACATTCACGATTGGAATACTTTCCAAGATCAGAATACGCATACTTCTTAATATTTGTACTTCCTTTCTTTGACGTCCCATCTGTAACTGCAAGAGCCAAACACGAATCCGTCATTGCTTCATATACCGCACGGACCATTCCTTTTATCGAAGTTCCCTGAAGGATTGGTTCATTATAGCTGTTTCTCAAGAACCCCTTAACCTGTTCTTCTTTTCCGGTTTGATCAATAGAGATCAGAGGGCTTAAAGCCTCCAATGTACATTTCAGCTTTCCGCTGTAATGATTATCCTGAAGAAAATATCTTCCAGTATAGCCAGATCTATCAGGCTCTTCGCTCTCCAATTGCACAAAATTATAAGGATTAATAAGAGTCATGCATCAACCTCCTCTTTACTATTTGATTGCATGTGCACATTAACACACCGGATAAACTCTCCTTTGAAGTCCTCTGACTCATTTTGTTTATGTCGGTATTTCTGAACTATAAGACATGGCGTTTTATCTTTTTCCTTCGCCTGCTCTATCGGAATAGGATAGTTTTGAGCTACAGGTATTTCCCTTGCGTAAAAGACAGGGCCACCATGTGGATTACATTTCGAATCTTTCTCTGGATCTACCCATTCTCCCCAGAGGATCAAGGGGGCGACACTACCCTCTTTAACAATTTCAAGCCGACCCTCGAATATTTCAGGCAGATCACCGTCATCATCAAGAATAAGCACTGCATGTATCTTACCTTCTGTTTGAACAGTATTACGTTGCCAGCGATACTCCCCTGATTCGCCAAATAGCCTCCCGGCTGGCCATTTACCAAGCTGATTCCAATCCGATACTTCACTCAGGAATGCAATCTTTGCCTCTGACGATCCTTCCAGCCATGCGTAGTTGAAGATATTCGGTAAATCCGGATGATCAAACAGATTTGTGGCAAAACCGATAATTGATTTCATGTGATATTCTCCTTTACCTGACGGTCAAGATCTTCTATATAGCGATTGAACTTTGCAGCTAATTTCTCCCAAAAAGCTGGAATATTGGTGACAGTAACGCTTTTGTATAAAGACAATCCACCATTTATTGGTTTTATATGCTCAAAGAGAGGCGCCGCACAAGTATGTATCCCGTAATATTCTCTCTCAGTTGCGTTACTCAAAAGACTTCCCATGTGTTCGATATGTGTTATTGCATTAGGATAAGACAAGGTTATTTCTGTAATGCTCCCCTTCACCGCTCCAAACCCCTTGGTTTTTCCGAAGCCAATGGGAACTAACCCCGTTTCAAAATCCCTGAAGACGTAAGCAAGTAATCCTAATTGCCATAGTTCAAAGTTGGTAATAGTAACCGTTGTGGTGAAGGTAGTATTCTCAAGAACATGAAATCGCATGTTTGCACCTCCAGCTCCTTTATAAACACCACCCGTAAAGCGATCGATACCAATCATGTCTCGGTAGACCGATCTATACCCATCCTCGATGCCAGCATCAATAAAGTAAATTCGGCTGGCTAGCCCGGCACAGCCAAAAAGTTTACATGCAGGACACACGACGGAATATTTACTTACTTCTTTAACCTCTTTCTCCAATCGGCAGGAACACCCCAGGGTCTCCTTATGATTCTCTTTATCCTGTTCCAAAGGGTCGCAGGCAGTAAAAGGGTGTGGTGCATAATGCATCAGGGAGCGAATTATGCGTTCGGCATGGGCACGAAATGGGCCACGAATGGAGGTGGCGGGGACATAAAAGCCCCATGTTTTATCTGGTGGATTACTACCTGCATCGCGAATCCTCTTAGTCATGTCATCCGACCCTACACGATTACTAAAAAACTTGTCTGGATACCAACCTTTTTTCTCTTTCTTCTCAGTATTGTCAAAGTTTTTCGTGACCTCATTTTGTGAGTATCTGCCATCTGCAATAAGCAATGGGCCTTTACATTTCAATCTCCATTGGAAAGTAGCCTCGCAGAGTTTCCTTTTTAACATTTAATTACCTCCTGCCACTCAATAGAATTATGAATTTTTTCTCCGTTCACAATAGCTTTCCATAGAGATGTTGAATTTTCGAAACCACTGACCTTGTAAAATGCATTATCTGTTTCCTTCAACTTGATCTTTCCCAATCCGCCAGTTCTTTTGCCTCCTACATGCAACCCATGCTTAAGCAGGCCTAGAATAAGGTTGATCAGCTTTCTATCACTATCATCAGTAACATTCTCTGCGGTCATTTTGAAAAGGAATGTAATGCTGGAATTTATGGGATCAATAACTTCATAATCAAACTTTGCACCATCCTTTGCCGATCCAGTGTCCCGATCAATGCCAACTCCATCCCTGATACGGATATGGTTTCTTGCGATTGCAACATCTACAGGCAGGGCATCCTCAATAACTAAACGTGAGGCATACACTGTGGAACCTAAAAGCTTGCATACATCACAAAGCTCTAGTTTTGCAAATTCAGCGGTTAGTTCATTCTTTTGTTTATTTGATCCTGCATCTTTCTTAACTTTTTCCGTCTCTATTTTTTGAAGGAATTTGCGGGCTTTTTCAGCACAGGCATCCTTCTCAAAAAGTGTGCAGCTTATGAGCCCAACCTCTTTTCCCATCGATGCAAGCACGCGCTCCACCTCTGAGCGGATAGCGCCGCGCAAACTGCTACCGGGAATATACGGAGCTCCATCAAAGGCCCGTATGAAAGGCGCGTCTGTTTCATCCGAAGCTCTGCCGGAAGAAATACGAAGTGCTGTTACAAGTTCGAGTTTGCCTTCAAAACAGTACCGATTGTGTAATTGTTGATGACCAAATGGAATACTCATAATGATAGCCTCTCCTCCTCTAATGGCATGACTTGGTTAAAAATCTGCTGATAACGGTATTGACCATAAACATTGCTCCAGAAACGGCGCAAAGCAGCAAGCCTATCGATCTCGCCAATTTCAGAACTATTTTCTAAATATTTTTTATCATTAATCCACTTGCACAAGGTATCACCCAGCGATTCTCCATCTGCGATACCGACTGGTCTTGTCAACCATGAAGTACATTTGCCAGAACGATCTTTTTGAGATTCAAGCTTTTTCAATTGTTTTTTCAAATAAATACTTACCTTTTTTTTAACATCTTCAAGTGACCCTGAGGAGTAAATGTGTTCGTTAATTGCTGACATCTGAGAAGCGCTCAAATTTTTTGGAATAAATCCCAGGTTGTAGAAAATTCTGGCTTTTCTAAGGAAGCGTTCCTCCAATTTCAAAAACGTCGCTTTCTGACGTATGACGGTTGTTAATTGATCACTCATAAGGCTGCCTCCTTTTCCTTCTCGATATGAAATGGATGCCACAAAACAACCTGCCCAAATCCCTCTCCGTTTTTATCACCGATCCAACCAACACCGTTTCCTTCGGGAATCGTTGGTCCTTTCCCCTTTTTTGCTTTAAAGAGGAATACGCTGCCTGCGCTCACGACCTGTCGTGGTACCCGAGGAAGCTGAAACGGTATTCCGTCAAAACCGAAAACCATCCGGTTAGAAGCAAAGGCTGAAGATAGGATGGGTTCCCAGTCATCAAGGTCTAAGCCCATGGATGTTAAAGGTTTCAAATGTGATAAGCCTGGTGCAGTACAATCACGCAGATACTCATCATGAAAGATGGCGTCACTCAGTAACGTAATACACAGTCCCTTGCGTTCA
The DNA here is from genome assembly GCA_021777035.1 of Candidatus Scalindua sp. Lineage (GTDB taxonomy): Bacteria > Planctomycetota > Brocadiia > Brocadiales > Scalinduaceae > Scalindua. Next base: position 14,954 of record JAIQZR010000159.1, read on the forward strand.
AAACGTACGAAGCGTTCTTTGGCCGTGTCGCTTATATATGGAGAAAGCGGGTTCTCTTGCCTTACATTGACCCACCCCTGCCCACGAGAACGTCCCGTTCCAATACAAGCAACAAATGGACGGGAAATCAAGCAAGTTAATTCAGAAGTCAAATCGTCTGGAATTTCAATATTGGCACAAAAAGTCTGACCTTCCTCAATTACTCGCTGGCTATAGAGCTGTCCGCTGCTGGCACAACCCAGCACAGTATCTATCGCTGTACGGGTAATAAGGCGTTTATTGACTTTTTCTTCCTTTTTCTTCAGCGGGTCCCAGAAACCAGTAAAACGATCGAGAGGCTTATCACAACCAGGATAAAAACACCGCCCCCTATCGCTGGCCAGAAGAATGTCTGTAACACCATGACGTTGATCATCCGGATTGTCTTGAGCATTATCAAATCCTCCATTGTATTTACATGAATTGGCGGAAAGGGGAATGGTCTGGGAACCATTAATGAAAGCAAATCCGAAACGCGTTTCACCTGAAATAAAGAGACGACGGAAAATATTGTCGGGACAGAAAGTGTTTTTATTTTTACCTTTTTGATCAATGTATTTTTCAGCCAAAAGACCACGCATGGTATTTCCAGGAATAAAATCCAGTGTTTCTGTGAGGTTGCGAGCTGGAGGTCAAGAAGACAACAATAATGGAGTTTGGGTTGTAAGACTAATGCCGATGGTTACCATGAAACACCTCCTATAATTTGGATCCCATTGGTTAACGCTCCTCTGCCTATTGCCTTGCGCCCACCAATACGATCAACCAGCTTACCAGACACAGAGAGAAATTTATTTTCAATATCATTAAGGACGCCTTTTAACAATACTCTCCCAGAAAAGGTTAATGATGAAGGCACGACCTCGTCAAAAAACAGGTGGTCATCCATTGCGGTACGACAGATCCGTGAAATAGCAATGCCAGGCCGAATTTCCGTATCAGGATAAACTACCGGATTCTAATTCTGCTTTAGTAACGCACGATACAGGGGTTTCTTGGTATCATCAAGCTCTGCCTGGCTTATGAATAATGTTGCTGGAATTGCAGAATTACCAAATAGCTTGCACAAGGTACAAGCAGAAACAACATCTTTACACTGAGGATCCTTCTTTCCATGAATTTTCAATCCGTCAGGTAAACCATTGGTACGCAATAGTCGTTCAGCAAAAAAACGCCAGCGACCTTTTACTGATGACCCTGGAATATATGGTAATCCTTCTTTATTTCGCATTACCATACGATCCACCAGCCCAGCGATAGAAAGACCATTAAAAATACTTACAGGAGTTCTAAATGTGATGCTATATTGTATTTCAGTCACAGGGTCACCTCATTTAAAGTAGAAACCTCTTCTCTCGTATGCTTCTCAGTTTGAATGAAATCGTAGAGTTCAACAATTTCAGTTAGAGGAGTGGTCCAGATATTAACATCATGTTTGTGCTTGCGAAAGGGAAATACATTCAAGTAGGATATGAGTTGGTGTAGTGAACCATTTTCAGTAATATCTCCTGTAGCTTTCAAACGTTCCTTGATACGCAAGGCATCAAACTGTGCCTGCAAAGGGCTCTGGAATAAAACTGAATAAAGTGCCTTTAATTTTGTTCTAGGAATATTTGATTCTTTTAAGTCTCTTATGGTTTTCAACAAATACTGAGCTCCCGCAGTAGTGTAAGGACGTTCGGTCAATTTAATCTTTAAACCACTGAGAGAATTCTTCATATACTCTCTACGCCTATGTTTTGCTGACTCACTCCCGGATTCAGTAAGTACGAGGAAGTCTAATGTACCAGTCTCACATCCTTTCTCCTGTTTTGCGGCCTCTTCCTTGGCAATTTTCATCAATTCACCGGCCAAGGTCATTAGATCACTTATGGGATAATGGGTATGGGCGATGATCACACCTGCAGAGGTAGTGAGGCCACTCTCGGCAAAAAGCTCAGATAATTCGTATTGATTCTGGAGCATTTTAGTTTTTTCCTGAAACTTTTCCATGAATAAAGTAGCCACATCTAGAGCATTGTGAGACGGCACCGCTAGCATCAAATCATCACCACCGGCCATGATGAATTCAGCAGGAATGAAACGGGACATGACCCCCTCTTCCGATACCCACTCTTGCAAATCTACAACGTTTAATACCGCCTCAACTGCCGCTTCTCTGGTGGCCTGATCCACTATCTCAGAGAAAGCCCGATATGCTTTTTTTGCATCATTATCATTCGGAAACATTTCTCCTAATTTCTTCACCACTTCACCCATACGATTGCCATCGGCATAAATAAATCCCATATAATTAGATGGTTTGGAAACGTGCCCTATTTCATTAAAATCCTGAGGAAGAAAAACTTGGAATCCCGCATCCTCATTAGCTTTGGCTAGCGTAGTAAAAATGAAATTATCTGTGTATTCGTATTGCAAATGAGACACTGATCCTAAGATCCGATCTCCTCTTTTTGGAAGTTTGGTTGCTTTGTAAAGTTTGTTTACTTCTTCCCTTTTCACTAGACAGGCTTGGCACAACAGATGTTGATCGTGTTCAAAAAGAGTTTTCTCTGCCGGCTCTGAACCACAGGACGTACAAGGTCTTATCCAGCGACCTGCCAACACGGGAACGCCCTCGATTCTACCCATTTTGTTTTTTTGACTTTCTCTTACTCCTCTTCTCATCCATTCTAAAAAAGGTTCTTCTCTGTCCAGTCTTTCACGCTCAACGATTTCAACTGAAACCCGGGCATTTATAGTCTGCACACGATATAGGTTTAGAACCTCATTTTTGAATCTTTCAGCTTCTCCCTTGTTTTCAAAAAGGATGCGGCCTGAACCTCCTCCCAGGTAAACCTCTTCACAACTAGCGCTAAACTCCTGGAGTATCTCTTTTGTCTTCTTTCGGTTTAACAAGTCTAAAAGCACACTGGCTCCTCGTGTTTCCCTCATTAAGGGAGAAGCAAACAGATAGGATTTCACTTTTTGTGTTTCGATAACAACGAGAAATCGCATATTAGAATTTTCTTTCACAATTTTTCTCCAAAAATACGGTCACGAATTATTTTTTTTCATTTCTTTTTTGGCTTAAACCCTATTGTTTCGCGAGGTTTCTTCTCCTGGCTGATAAGCTGTCTGATCGCTTCAAATACAATCTTAAATTTTTCATCATAATTTTTTTCCATGTCCGTTATCTTTTTTGCAAGGATTTTGTTGGTAGTCATCCATCTTCTGATTTGAACAAATGTTCGCATAATGGCTATATTTACCTCTATGGCCTTTTCGCTATTCAGTATACCGGATAACATGGCAACACCCTGCTCTGTAAAGGCCATGGGGGAAGCTCCGCCAAGCCGGCTTTTTGATGGTATCACATTTTGTGATACCAGGTTTTGAACCTCTTCATTAGTTAGAATAAACATAAAATCATCAGGAAAACGTTTCATGTTTCTTTTCACCGCCTGCTTCAATGCCCTGGTTTCAACACTGTAGAGGGAAGCAAGGTCAAAATCAAGTATCACATTTTCACCTCTGATAAAGTGTATGTGTAATGCGATATTTTCTTCTTTGGTTGTAATAGATTTGTTCATTGATCATTCTTCACTGTTAATTGTTACCCTGTACTTTCCAAGCCCGAAAACCGTACCTTTCCCAACATGTACGTACTCACCAAGAGTTATTAGCGGCATAAACTCTTCAAGATCTCCCTCGAATACCGCCTTTCCCATAACGCCTCCCATCTTCATCCTTGTATCCTGTCGTGCCGAATATCGCTGCCAGTCGTACCACCGTAAATCGCGGTCTGTGCACTTGATGCTCTCCGCCATCTCTATGAACGCTTTGAAGTCCAGTTCAAACAGTTCGCCACAGTGGAAATAGGAGAGTGAGGATACGCGTCTCAGGAGCGTCCTTATCAGGTGGTGAAATTCCAGCTTTGCCACAAACCGTTCATTAAAGACCATTCTGGCAGGCGTGAGAAATTCAATCTCGATTCCAGATGGTGTATTATCCGAAGGTAAAATATCTTTTGCCGTCAGTACCCTGAAACGGTTGTGCAGGGTCTTATCCTCACCGGAATAGATTACGCCGTTCCTTCCCATGTCTTCCCTTCTCTCTTCCCGCCCCGATTCTTCAATTTCCGATGTTACGGATTTGAGATGGAATTTACCCTTTCCTCTGCCGATACCTATCCTCCCCAGTTCATCAAAGGTGTAGATAAAGTAGGGAAGGTACTGTATAGCTTTACCAATGAGTATAAGCTTGAACGTTAACTCCTCGCCTTTTTTGAACAGACGTTGGGAGGTAAGCGGTGGTTCTATTACAAATGGATGGGGAACGTTTTTATAAAGGCGGAGAACTGCAGTGTCTTCAGGCGGAGATGTCTCAAAGATGTAGGAGTAGACACATGTGGATTTCACCATGCAGTCACCGCACTCCTTTCCCCTTTGAATGCATACCACTCTCTTAAAGGCATGGCCAAAACCACCTCGCAAAGTAGAGCCTTTGTATACCGGCAAATGTATCTCTTCGAGTGGCGAGAGGTTAAATTGGAACTTTGAAATAGTAAGTTTTTGCGGAACGCATTGTATGCTCTTTGCCTTCATCCTGATTTCCCTCATTTAACATCAATGTTTACTGTGGAAAAATCCGTTTTGAAACAAAAACCTATTACCGTTACTGCATACAGGCTTATTTAAGGCAACTTATCCACCGCATTCGGTGTGGTATCTTTTAAGTCTTGAGAATTGAATAAGCCGGGATGATAAATCTATCTATTGTTGAAGTCAAGGGGAAAAGAGGCAGGCATATGTTTGACAAGTTCTTTGTCTAATAAAACTACGGTTAGTTTAAAAAGACGACGACAGAACAAGTTGTTACTGTCTACAGATCCCAACTTAAATTGAATAGTCTCTATCTTTGATCCAAACATAATATAAGTCGTGATATATCAACATGATGAAATAAATTACTATCTACTGAATATTAGAAAAAGCAATGGTATCTCATTTGCGAATGTAGTGCAGTGTTATATTAAATTAAATTTACTTTGTTCAAGCAGCTCTTAAATAAATATGTTTAAAAAAATACGCCTTAAACCTGTTTTGATTATTTCGCTTCTCTTGATATGTTTTGTATTAACAGTTACGGTATCTCATGGTGATCTATTTGCGGAGGATAAGGGGGCCGGATGGTCCAAAGATAATTCCGCGAAGAGTTCATCCTTTAATGGATATGAAAGTTATACAAGGGTAATCAGTACTCTGCTTCTCGTTGTCGCACTTATAATCGGAACAGTTTATATGCTGAGAAAGAAATACGGCGTAAAGACAAAAATAGGTAAGGGGAAAAAATTCATACAAATAATAGATCACGCTTCAATGGGCGTAAAAAAGTCGGTTTTTATGATTAAGGTGCCAGGGAAACATCTATTGCTCGGTGTAACTAACGACAGAATTGAATTAATCACTGAGATTGAAAACCGGGATATTGCCGATGGTAAAGAAATCGTTGACAAAAAAGACTTTTTAAACTTGGTTAAGAAGTCAATTTCAGAACGGAAACAATGATAAAAAATTTGTCCGGATTACTAATTATACTGTTATCGTTTGGGGCTGTTTTACTGTTTACACAGGCAGTAGAAGCGGATGAGACAGCTAAGGTAGCTAAAGACTCTATGAACATGATTGTTAATATGGGCAATCTTAATGAACCCAAGCAGGTGGCTGGCATTGTAAAGATCCTTCTCGTCATGACTTCATTTACTGTCTTACCGGGGTTATTGATGGTTATGACTTCGTTCACCAGGATTATTATTGTGCTTTCATTTGCAAGAAAGGCCCTATCATCCCAACAGATGCCGCCGAATCAAATCCTGATAGGTCTTGCAATTCTGGTAACCTTCTTTGTGATGAATCCTGTGTTTACACAAATTAATAAGGAGGCGATTCAACCATTTATGCAGGAGGAGATAGCACAGGGAGAAGCTTTTAATCGTGGCATAGGTACAATGAAAACATTTATGGCCAGACAAACAAGAGAGAAAGATATAGCACTTTTTTATAATATTGCAGAGATGGACAGGCCAGATTCACTGAATGATGTACCTGCGCATATCATGTTGCCGGCATTTGTCATTAGCGAGTTAAAGACGGCTTTTCAAATGGGATTTGTCGTCTATCTACCTTTTATAGTTATAGATATGGTTGTCGCAAGCGTGCTGACCTCAATGGGAATGTTTATGCTCCCTCCGATGATGATATCCATTCCATTCAAGATTGTCTTATTTGTATTGGTTGATGGATGGCATCTGATTATTCAATCGTTAGTTTCAAGTATAAGGTGAGAATTATGGGATATGATATAGTTACTGCTCTTGGCAGAGAAACCGTAATCATTACATTAATTATGATTGGGCCACTTATTGGAACTGCATTAGTGATAGGACTGATAATAGGAATATTTCAGGCAGTTACAAGTATCCAGGAACAAACTCTTACATTTTTACCAAAACTGTTGGCAGTATTTGGAGTATTTGCGCTAGCGTTGCCGTGGTTACTAGATAAATTAACGTCGTTTACTACTCTATTATTAGGAAATCTATCTAAATATACTTTTTAAAACAATGATACTGAATTCTATTAATCTTCTACCTCTGTTCACTATAGTCTTGTTCAGGACAGCCAGCGTTCTTTTCTTTTCGCCAATTTATAACCAGACAAACCTGCCTTTAATGATAAAGGTGGGCCTGGCAATTGTAATCACGCTTGCTATTTTTCCTACAATCAATAGTGCGCAACTGACATTACCTGAAGGTATGCCTAATTTTATTCTTTTAATTTTCAAGGAAATAGCGATTGGATTCCTAATTGGTTATTCAGCAACACTGGCATTTGGAGCATTTGTTATGGCAGGTGGGTTGATTAGCAATGATATGGGGCTGGCTATGGCAGAGATGGTGGATCCATTGTTCGGAGACCGTGTAAGTCCGATAGCACAAATATTTCAAATAACCGCGTTTATGCTGTTTCTGGCATTAAATGGTCATCACTGGTTGATAAACGCACTGGTTCTCAGTTATCAAGCGGTGCCGGTAACAGGTTTTATTGAATCAGGCGCGACGATAAGCAAGATAATACAAATGTTTAGTGGATTATTTGTGGCTGCCCTCAAGATATCCGCTCCTATTATGATTATTCTTGCCCTCATTGTCGTAGTTTCGGGATTTCTTGCCAGATCAGCTCCACAGATGAATATATTTATGATTATATTTCCAACGAAGATTCTTATTGGGTTTGTACTTTTAGCAGTGACATTTCCATTTATTACACGAGCAATAGAATATTTATTACATTTACTTCGTAATGATATGTTAAGCCTGGCGGGAGGTCTATAAGCGATGAAATCATCTGAAGAAAAAACGGAACAAGCAACACCCAAGCAGAAAAAAGAAGCCCGCGACAAAGGACAGGTAGCAAAGAGTGAGGACATGAGTACAGCCCTGATACTGCTGTCCGGTGTATTGCTTTTGTTGTTTTTAGGAGGCACATTGGTGTCTTGCATGAAAGATACAATGGAGATGCTCTGTAAGAATCTTTTTTATAAAGATTTTGATGCTGATACCGTTAAAACGCTGTTAATGGATGTTTCTTTTAAGAATCTGAGTGGAATCCTTCCAATACTGGGAGGATTTACGGTGGTAGGATTGATAGGCTCTTATTCTCAGGTAGGCTTCAATTTTAGCCGTAAGGCGCTTATTCCGGATTTTAAGAGATTAAATCCTATTTCAGGTGTAAAGAAAATCATATCCAGAAGATCGCTGATTAAACTGGCAATGTCACTAGTGAAATTAAGCATAATGGGAGGCATAGCGTATGTCTCTATAATGAAGGATCTGGAGCCATTGATGGAATTAGTGAGTATGAGAACCGAAGTACTCTTCAGCTCTGCAGTAGGCCTTATTTTTGCTATTACCTTGAAGATTTCAATCATCTTGTTAATTCTGGCTCTTCTTGATTTCCTCTACCAGAGATGGCAACATTCAAAGGATTTGATGATGACCAAGAACGAGGTGAAGCAGGAGGCAAAACAGACAGAAGGAGATCCTTTAGTAAAATCCAGGATCAAGACTGCTCAGCGTGAGATATCAAGTAAGAGGATGATGCAGGCGATACCTGAAGCAGACGTAGTAGTAACAAACCCTACACATTATGCCGTAGCACTTAAGTATGACGCGACCACAATGGAGGCGCCAAAGGTCATTGGAAAGGGTGTTGATTTTATAGCTTTAAAGATAAGAGAGATAGCTACGAAAAATGATATCCCTATAGTAGAGGACAGAGTTCTGGCGCAAGTCCTATATAGCACAGTCGAGATTGACGGTGAAGTGCCTCCAAATCTTTATCAGGCGATTGCAAAGGTGCTTTCATATATTTATCAATTGCGTAATATTGTTGCAAATTAGCAATCAACATTCAGGAGAAACAGAGTGGCAGAGAATGAAAAGAATGTGCCGAGAAATCATATAAAACATATATTCAAGCATAGTGAATTTGTTCTGGCAGCCGGAGTACTATGTATTTTGGTAGTTCTCATAGTACCGTTACCTACATTTTTACTAGACCTTTTGATAACCGTAAACATTTCGCTGTCGTTGCTCGTGCTTTTGGTTACGTTACATGTAAAAAGGGCCCTGGAGATTTCTGCATATCCATCTCTTTTACTGTTTTTAACACTATTGCGACTTGCTCTGAATGTTGCATCAACTCGCCTTATCCTTATGCATGCTGACGCCGGCCATGTAATAGAATCTTTTGGTAATTTCGTGGTAGGAGGTAATGTCGTAATTGGGCTGGTAATCTTTATAATCTTGACTGTCATTCAGTTTATAGTAATTACAAAGGGCGCTACAAGAGTTTCGGAAGTAGCAGCCAGATTTACTTTAGACGCTATGCCTGGTAAGCAGATGAGTATTGATGCCGATCTGAACGCAGGATCAATAACGGAAGAACAAGCAAAGGAGAGACGCGAAGATATCGCACGCGAAGCCGAATTTTATGGCTCAATGGATGGTGCGAGTAAATTTGTGAGCGGTGATGCTATTGCCGGGATTATTATTACTCTAATTAACATTGCCGGTGGTATAGCAATAGGTGGGTTTATGCAAGGCATGAACATTTCAGATGCGTTATCTACCTATACAATCTTAACTGTTGGTGATGGGTTAGTGACACAAATCCCCTCTTTAATTAATGCCACCTCTGCCGCCCTGCTTACCACTAAGGCATCCTCCAAGACAAGTCTGGGAGAAGATTTGTCTTCACAGTTACTGACTGTTCCAAGGGCATTAGGGTTTGCATCGGGAATTTTATTAGTTTTCGGTTTAATACCCGGCTTACCTATAGTACCTTTTTTCTTAATGTCAGCACTTTTTGGATTTCTTTTCATTGTCAGCAGAAATAATTCAAACAAAAGCGAGACAGCGGAAACCACTGAAAAAGAGACAGAGAAAGCAAAACAATTGGGTGAGCCTGAGTGCGAATTTCAAAATCTGCTACAGGTTGACAGAATGGGAGTTGAAGTCGGGTATAAGCTGGTTCCTCTGGTGGATCCTAAAAAGGTAGGTGGAGTATTAAGCAGAATCAGCGCTCTCAGGAAACAGTTTGCCAGAGATATGGGTATAATTATTCCTTCCATACGTTTAAGAGATAATTTACAACTTGCCTCGAATGGATATAGTATAAAGATAAAGGGCCAGACTGTTGATAAGGGCGAATTGATGCCTGACAAATTCCTTGCCCTGGGCGAAGAAGGAACCAAACCTCTTGAGGGGATTAAGACTACAGATCCGGCTTATGGGTTACCGGGCATGTGGATATCCGGATCTAAGAAAGAGTTTGCAGAATCCGCTGGTTATACAGTAATTGATCCAACATCCGTTTTAGTCACTCATTTGACAGAAATTATTAAATCTCATGCACATGAGATTATTACCAGAGAGGATATTCAGAAATTAATTGATACTACGAAAAAAGATTCACCAACATTAGTAAAGGAGTTGACACCAAATACTCTTTCGCTGAGTGTTATTCAAGAGGTGGTGAGAAATTTACTGAGAGAGAGAATTTCAATAAACGATTTTGTAACGATACTGGAAACGCTGATTGACAATGCCCATACCACTAAGGATCCTGAAGTCCTGACAGAGTATGTACGGCAAAGATTATGTAGAACATTATGCAGTCAATATCAGAGCGAATCTAACAAAATCAGCACAATTTCTTTTGAGCCAGGACTGGAGCAGGAAATTATAAACTCTATTCACGATATGGGAAATAAATCTGTGCTTGCTTTAGAACCTAATTATGCTCATAAAATAATTGATGCAATTACAGAAACCATCAGGAAAGCTTACATAACCAGTAACGATACGGTACTTTTGACATCTTCAACGTTAAGAAACCATATTAGGAAACTTACGGAAACAGCACTACCCTATTTACCGGTATTATCATATAAAGAAATTGCGCCGGGAATCCAAATTGAATCACTTGGAATTGTGAGTCTGACAAATGAGAATTAAATCTTTTATTGCACCTACTGTACAAGAAGCATTGGCCGCCGTAAAAAGAGACATGGGAGATACCTCCATAATATTAGAAACAAGAAATATAGAGGAAGGAGACATGAAGAGCGAGTCAGGACTGGAATTGGTTGAGGTGATTGCAGCTGTCAATTTTTTAGGACAGAGTGCAGAACAAAATAAAGCTCAAGATAACGCGCAGGATTTTGACCAAAAGCCGGAACAGGATGAACAGAGTAATAGCGATGCTTTAGATCTACATATATCAGATCAATGCCAGCCGTATTTTCCACAGGCAGAAAAACAATCGGAAGAACAATGCCCTGACGTTTTGGATCTGCTAGAATCCGTCAGTGCGAATCGGCTTAAGAGTCAGATGAGCAATAATATTTTGACAGATCATATACCCTTGGAGGACTTTCCCGAATTAATTGAAAATAAGTCGGCACCTCTCGTCCAGCACCGAGATAGTAATTCGAGCAATAATTTGACTGAAAATAGTAAAGACATTTACAAGCAGCTTCGTGATCAGCAGTTAGAAAAAGAACATTCCCGGATTTTAATAAAAGAAATGTTAAGTAAAGATGAGAGTAATATATTGGAGTTACAGCGTCTGATGATTCAGAAAAGTATTATTAACAAAATTAAAATCTCTACTCCAAATCTAAAAGATCAAAAGGGATGTAAGGCGATAGCATTTATAGGCGCTTCCTGTACAGGAAAAACAACGACTATTTTAAAATTAGCATCTGAGCTTAAGAAGCGTTCAGATAAAAACATATTGTTAATAAGCATACAGGGACATTCTGCGGAAAAATTAAACAGGCATGCAAACCTAATAGGGGCTACGCTGAGGACTGTTACATCACCCCAGGAACTTGGGAAATTCAGAGATGAATTTGTGGAGTCACACATTTTAATAGATACACCTGGAATATGCCATCTTGATAATAATACAATCTTAAACCTAAAAGGATATACTGATGAAATACCTGATCTGGAGACCCAACTTGTTGTCAGTGCGACAACAAGATACATAGACATTATTAGCCTGGTCAATAAGCTTACTGCTTCTTCCATTCATGGATTACTTTTTACCAGAGTCGATGAAACAGATTTGCATGGTACACTATTTAGTGTAGCAATGGAGACGCAAATACCTCTTTCCTATGTTACCAATGGAAAAGAGATTCCGGAGGATATTAGGCCGGTAACAGCAGAAATGATTTCAGAAATGGTTATGATAACATGATAAGACATCAGCTTGCATTGATAGGTTATAAATCCGGCATTTACATTGCAATATTTGTATTCTTTCTTGCCTGCTTTCTTGGATATGCTTCAAACCTGGCCATTGATACAATCATTAAGAAGGCAGTTATAGCAGGCTGTGCACTTGGTTTTTTATCTTGTGTTTTGGTAAGAATACTGGTAACGAATTTACCACAAAATATTGGCATAGAAAACTATGACGACAGTAATGATGTGAATAAATCAGGCAAGTGAAACCGTATATAATATTTTACGAGGAAACCTCAGTGCAAGCAAATATAGTTGAAAAAAAAATCACACAAGATGAATATAAAATGCTGAATAAAGAAAAGCGGGATAAATATGTAATGGATTATCTGCCACTTGTAAAGTATGTGGTAGGAAAGATCATGATTTTTCTCCCTCTGCACGTTGATCAGGAAGATCTGATTGAGTCAGGAATCTTAGGATTATTAGCGGCTGCCGAAAAATTTGATGAACACAAAGGCGTTAAATTTAAGACGTATGCCTTTCACAGGATCAGGGGTTCAGTCCTAGATTACCTTCGTTTACAAGATTGGGCTCCTCGGTCAGTAAGAGAAAAAGATAATTTAATTAAAAAAACACATAACACTCTTGAGCAAGAACTTGGCAGGCCTCCTCAACCCGAAGAGATTGCTGAAGCGCTGGGCATGAGCTGTAGTGAACTTGACAAGATAATGGCAGACATAAGTATGAGTTCGTTATTATACATTGATGACATCGGCAATACAAAAGATGATGATTCAAGAATGGGAGCTAATGAAATCCTAAAGGACAATAAAACCACAGGGCCATTAGATACCTTGGAATTGCTGGAAGAACAAGAGGTATTAGAACGCGCTATTACTGACCTTCGTCCTAAGGAAAAACTTGTTATCACCTTATATTATTATGAAGACATGCTTTTAAGGGAAATAGCTGAGGTAATGAATTTAACAGAGTCTCGGATTTCACAAATACATCATGGAGCACTGACATCGATTAGATCAAAGGTAAATAAGTCTAAAGCGACACAAGAAGTGAAATCTTAAACTTGAAATAACAATATTATAGCTGCCTGATTATGAGGCTTACATTACCACCCGGACAATCAGTCAGAAAAATAGTTCGGTACTATATTTATCAAGTTCAGACATTAAAACCTTAATGGATTAGTGAAACCATCATGAGTGATAGTATTCAGCCTGTGCGGTATACTCCACAAATCAATAGACATAATCCAAAGGCCAGAACTGGTGATAAGAAGGATAAGCAGGATAAGCATGGTTCCCAAGGCCACATGCCTGCTAACGACAATGACCAGAAAGTCAAGGGTCATAACAAAAGAGAAGAAACACAACAAAATCCGGAGCACGTTAAACAAGAAGACGATAATCCTTCACAAATAGAAGATGAGTGTGGTTTAGATGAAAGCTGCGGGACAATTTTAGATTCAGAGGTATAAAAATGAATTATATCGGGATAGACAAACATATTTTAGTGGAAAACTCAAAGATAGGCTGTGATTTGTATTTAAAAGTGCATGTTAACGGGACATCCAGATATGTATTGTTTTGCCATGGAAGTGAACAATACGGAACGGTTAGAAAAGGAGAGTTAGTAGAGAGAAGTATTGAAAGGCTTTATATTCAGGCAAAAGATTATGAAAAATTCTTCAAGTATCAGGAAGAAAACTTGCCATGTATTCTTGAAAGCATTGATCTCGGTCCCAAGGAGAAATCTCGCGCAGTTTACCATGTTGCAAAAAAATTAACTAAAGATATCCTACAGAATATAGGTGGAACAGAAATAGATATAGACAGAGCGAAGAACTGGGTCAAATACACAATAGGCTTTATCCTTAATGATCCAGGGGCTTTTTCCAGTTTGCTAAGCATGACCTCACATGATTACTATACCTACACACACTCAATAAATTTGTCCGTGATCGGCCTGCTTTTTGGTAAACACCTAAATTTATCCTCTGAGAACCTCAATTCCCTTGGAACAGGTATGTTGCTACACGATGCTGGTAAGGTTTTGATCCCATTAGAAATTCTGAACAACCCGGGCAAATTAACTAAACATGAATTTGAAATTGTAAAACAACATCCTGAAGCAGGATTCAAACTATTAAGAGACCAAAATAATATGGAAGAAAAGTTTCTAATACCGGCTATTCGACACCATGAGAATTATGATGGTACTGGATATCCTTATGGTATTGGAGGAGATGATATAGAATTAAATGGAAGGATTTCCAGAATAGTTGATGTATACGACGCAATAACGACAAAGAGATGCTATGCCGGTGCGATGAGTCCATTTGCGGCCTTGGACGAGATGAGAGAACAGATGATTCATTGTATTGATAAGGAATTGTTTCAAGAATTTATACGTCTTTTGGGACCTGCGGATCGCGGTTTATTAAATAAAGCATAGTCAAAAACCCCTGGTTATCGAAAATATCTATTATTAGAATATTATAAACAGAGCCATAAGCACCTTGTCTCTCGTACTTAATAAAACATAAAAAAAATGTGATTACCTTAGTAGGAAAGTTTTAACAATGAGTGGGAAAAATACGAGTCTATTAATTAAACACTTTCTAAGGAATATTATTTTCATTGTATATCCACATCTTAAAAACAAGTCGTAAATTCTGTATATTCAACACCATACACAATAGCAAAACAACAAATCAATATATAATGGCAGTTGGCACAGAGGTTGCGTAATACGTATTGTGAAAATAAGGTTTCTTTTAAATATAACGAAGCTATCTCATATTAAAACAGCTTAAGGTCGCACATAGTACTGAAAAAATCTATTATGCAGTTTTTTTCGTTCTATTTTTATTATCGTCACAAAAAAATTATTCTTTAAATAAAAATGAGAAAATTAAAGAGAAAAAAACGGTTCCGTCTTGAAAATATAAACACTGCTGTCGTGCCTGACAAGAGATACATAGTATTGGCAGATCTGGTCACCATATTTACTGAGGAGGCCTACAAAATCTGTCAAAACGGACAAATAGCAAAGATAATTGCCGCAAAATCGCTACAAGAATACATAAAAAGAAACACTAAAAACATGAAAATAGTTCAATAGAAAGGAATTATTAAAATGCTGACTATAACACGTGATAATAACACAATAAAGAAAGACGAAAATAGTCTGGGAGCAGGTGGAATTGAAATCAACAGCACACATTTGAAAACTATTGTTAAAAGGGAAGCAATCGGCATAGCATTAACCTCTATTTTCGATCACGAGAAGCTTTATAAGATGGCAGTTGCTTTAGCAACTCATTTACTAAAGGCGAAATGTGTATCTCTCATGGTTGTTCAAGATAACATCCTTCATTTAAAGTTTTCAAATCACCTTCCTTCCGAAATAATGGAGCAATGCAGAGTTAAAGTTGGGACTGGAATATCAGGTATGGTCGCCGCGAAAAAAACCTCTCTTCTCGTTAAGGATATAGAAAATAGTACAAGGTATATAAAGCAAAACAATAAAAGGTATTCAAGTAACTCCTTCGTATCTACACCATTAATCATTAATGAAAGAGTTATAGGTGTTATTAACGTTAGTGATAAGCATGATGACGAATTGTTTAATGAAAGTGATCTAAATATGCTTATGACTATTGCAAAATATTCAGCCATCGCAATCAGAAATCTTACTTTGATTGATAAGACTAAGAAGCTTACACTCGTTAAACAGCTTAATAGAGATTATTATGATAAATCTGTTAAATATCTACCGGTTACACTAAAAAGCATCAGGGTAGGCCCTTTTAACAAATGTGAAATATATTTGAAGAATAATAATAACGGTAAAGATAATTATGTATTGTATTGGAATGGTGGCGGCAAATTATTTACTAATGAGAAAAGAGAAGCGTTTATAAGAAAGAATGTTAATAAACTATTTGTTCAGAAAAATGGCAGAAAACAATATTTGCGATTTATGGAAACAAACATGGAAAGAGTTGTAGAGGACGAAGGCACCAGTATAAAAGAGAAGCTTGATGTAGTAAAAAGCGTTGCTATAAATATTTCAAGCGATATTGGCGCTTGGCCTTCAGAAGCATGTAATATAGAACGGTCTAAACAATGGGTAAATAGTGTGATGGAGCTTATCAATATTTCCGGCAATGATTATGCTGACCTTGTTTACACAAAAAAACCTGATAAAGTTTTATGCGGTCATTCCATAGATGTTACAATTATCGGATTGGCTTTTGCATATCATCTGGGTATGAACATAGAGGAACTCAATGAATTTGGTTTGGGTCTATTTCTTCAGGATATTGGAATGCAGACGATTGACCCTTTGATATTCGGTAAGTCTACAAAATTGAATGATGATGAGTTTACTATAATTAAAAAACATTCGGAAATTGGATTCCATATGTTACAGGCATCAACAAAGGTTTCTGCAGAGGCATGTCTACTTTCACTCTTCCACCATGAAAACTATGATGGCAGCGGCTATCCTTACGGATTAAATGGAAATGATATTAACTATTATGGCAGAATATCACGTATCGTTGATGTGTATAATGCGCTTACAACTGACAGGCCATATGCCAATGCATTAACCACTTATGAGGCATGCAGAATTATGAAACAGGATATGAATGGTACATTCGACTCGAAAATATTAAACAGTTTCGTGGGTTTCCTCAAGTCACCTTTGGTCGTAAAAAATGAGGCGGTATGAACCCTTTACCTTTTTTAGAAGGTTTTCGAACTCATTTGCACATTACACCCGCTTCTATCAATACCCGATAGGTTTACCGCAACTATATCGCCATCAAACATCATAAGCGTTTCATTGTTGACTATTCTAACTTTTTTTGTTTCAATGCTCCCCATGGCTATCTCTTTAGCTCCTTTCATAAGTTTTAAGTTAAACCAAGTTGCTCAATTACTTAAAATCAAAAGAAAGAGTGTAGCCTTTTTTTGTTAAGACTTAAATGCTTTCTACAATATAGCAAGAGCTGCGTTAAAACAGAATATCATTGATAAAAAAATTCATATTGGGAAAGTGACTATGGGAAGAAAAAAGCTATGGCGATTAGCTGAACTTGAGGGTTTTGATAATCTCATACAGTTCACAGATCAACCGGAACAGGATGCTTTTCGGCTACGCGGGGCCTGGGCGAAAGGCCACTTCAAGAATGGCAATTCAATCACTCTAGAGTTAGCATGCGGCAAGGGTGATTATACCGTTGCTCTTGCAGAAAAACATCCTGATAGAAACTTTATAGGCATTGATATGAAAGGCCCACGCTTATGGTCAGGATGTATTGCGGCACAGAAACTCGGCCTTACTAACGTGGCCTTTCTGCGCATAGAGATCCTGAATCTTCCTCACTATTTTGCGAAAGATGAAATTGATGAAATCTGGATAACCTTTCCTGATCCGTTTTTGAAGAATGGTAGTTTTAATAAAAGACTCACCGCTACCCGTTATCTGGAAGCCTATAAACAGGTGACAAAAGAGAAGGCGCTAATCCACCTTAAAACCGATTCAACCCCCCTATTCGAATTCAGCCTAAGATCACTAAGGGACAACAGATGTACGGTTGAAGAAAAGATAAATGACGTTCATAATGATGAAGAGCGGCATGATGATCTTTACATCAAAACTAATTATGAGAAAAAGCACCTTGCTGATAATAGAATAATCAAATACATACGATTTTTACTTGCAGGATAAACATTTTTGGTCACCGATACACACAGACCAAAGCCATGAAAAGAAAGAAAAGAAGTTATCTGGGCACAGATTAAAGTTTTTTTCTTTGTGTACTCTGTGTCTGGCAAATTCATCTTTTCAATTTCTCAATCCTTTTATCTGTGTTTGTCTGTGAAAATCTGTGGCTAGAATTTTCTCTATTCTTTCTTTTCGTGTTTTTCGTGTGAGAAATAAATCCTTTCAACCAACTTCCCTACAAAGGAAATGTCAATCCCCTCTCTTTTGCCAGGGACTTCACCCATAAAGTAAACATTTCATTCATGTGAAAAAAGGATGATTCTTGACCTTCTATACCAAGTTCCTCCAGTAATGAAGTAACTGCCTGAAATGTACACAAATTGCCCTCCTTAAATTGTCTCCTCAGATAATATCTTGAAGGCTGGACACTGCTTAATCCAATCTTCTTTGCTTCCATAAACGCCAACTTTCGAAGCCATCTCCTGGCGCTACTCCAATTTGTGTCCAGAACAATAATGTTCAACGGTTTCCCCGTTTCTTCAATAAGTCTCTGTCCATCACAGGAGTGAGACATCGGAAAAAAGATAACCGGCGTATATTCACTCCTGGCTATTTCAGCCTGAATCTCTTCTTCCCACCCCTTTTCTCCAACATAGACAAGAGAGTAATTTCCCAGCATTAATCTAAGCAGCCTTCCAGTGTTAGAGGCGATTCGTTCCTCTCTTTTACTTGTTAACAGGGTCAGTTTATGTTCCACCCAGAGGGTAGTAATATCACGACAAATACACTCTTTAACTATTAACCGACAGTGGAGACATCTTTCCAGAGTTGATTTGCCCATAATTTCAACCTTAAAAATTAAAAAAACACAGCGTCATCCAGTTAGGTTTTTGTGAGTAACACGTATGTTTGCTCTCGTACATAAATAACAAGGCTAAAGCCTCGCCATACGCCTCTGCTGACGGTTCGTGTATAAAAAAGCCGTACTTCCAAAAACAAGTGTAATAGAAATTTCTAACTTGTTATTATGTGCCTAGTAAAATCTAATCTAGAAAGAAGTAAATGATAAAGAGGAAACTGATTTTAATGATAGCCGTGCTTGCGCTAGGAATCATAACAAAAGGAAATTAGAGGGGCTTACATGGGAAAAAGTGCATGAAACTGAAAAGGCAAAAAACAAAAGATAACCTTTTTTCACTTACTGTTTATCTGAGTTTCTCAGTTCACCTAATCTTTTCTTTGCGATCTCTGTGTCATAGTTAAGATAATCCGGTTATTCTCAGTAAGCTGAAAAAACTCACAAATCTTGAACCACCACGTCAATACGCATCATCACGCCTGCCAGCCAAGCTTTTGGGCGGGGTGATGCACTCCACATTTCCGTCAAGCTTGAGACTCAACTTCTTCAATAACCTCAGCACAGCGGTTACACAGCGTAGGATATTTTTCTATCTCACCAACTTCTTTGCGGTAGTTCCAGCATCTGTCGCATTTGTTACTGTCTGCAACCCTGGCTTTAATAGATAGTTTTTCAAATATCTCTCCGTTATTAGCGGAGTCAAGAGGTTCGCTGCCTATGGTTACATCTGAGACGATAAAAATCATTGCTAAATCTTTCTCGTATTCTTTTAACAAATCAAGCAGTTCAGAATCTTCTGTATATAGATCAACCGCGGCCTCAAGGGAACTGCCGATCTGTTTTGCCGCCCTCATTGCTTCGAGTTCCCTTGCCACATCTGTCTTGACCTTAATTATTTTTTCCCACTTATCATTAAGCGCCTTATCAGTGTATTGTTCATTGGTAACCGGCCATTCAGACAGATGAACGCTGCTGTCATCCTGATTAATCTCTGCCCACACCTCTTCTGATGTATATACCAGAACAGGGGCAAGAAGCCTTACCAATACTAAATTTATCCGGTGAAGAACAGTCTGTGTCGCTCGTCTTTCAACAGAGGTTTTCGCAAACGTATACAACCGATCCTTCATAATATCAAAATAGAATGAACTCATCTCAACCACACAGAAGTTGAGCACATTATGATAGACGCGATGAAACTGGAAAGACTCATATGCAAACGTGACAGAGCTGATGAGTTCTTCTGTCTTGTGCAATGCCCACCGGTCAATCTCAGGCATTTGTGAATACTCTACCGAGTCACTCTCGGGATCAAAACCAGATAAGTTACCCAGAATATACCTGAAAGTATTTCTTATGCGCCGGTATGGATCAGACATATTCAGAATGATTTCAGTAGAGGCGTGCATCTCGTTCCGGTATTCCATCGAAGCAGTCCACAGTCTTACAATATCACCACCCAATTCCTTAAGAGCATCTCCAACCGACACAAAGTTCCCAAGCGATTTAGACATTTTTTTACCATGTTCGTCTACAACAAAGCCGTGTGTCAGTACTGTCTTAAATGGAGCAGTCTCCCATGCGGCAACAGAAAGAAGTAGTGAGAGTTGAAACCAGCCTCGATGCTGGTCGCTTCCCTCAAGATATATATCAGCCGGAAAGGTTAATGCATCGCGCTTGTTCAATACAGAATGGTGACTGGAGCCGGACTCGAACCATACATCAAATATGTCGTTCTCTTTTTCAAAATCAGTAGAATTACATTTAGGGCACTTTGTGCCTTCCGGCAGGAACTCATCTGTCTCTTTATAAAACCAGCTATCCGCACCATGCTTTAAAAACATGTCACGAACATGGTCTATAACCTTCACGTCTAAAAGTGATTCGTTACAATGAGTACAATAAAAAGCCGGTATAGGCACACCCCAGGAACGTTGTCGTGAAATACACCAATCCGGGCGATCCTTTATCATATTTGAAAGTCGAACTTCACCCCATGACGGAATCCAATCTGAATTCTTTATCTCATTCAACGCATCTGTTCTGAGATTCTGATGGTCGATGCCCACGAACCACTGTTCTGTCGCTCTGAAAATTACCGGTTTTCTGCATCGCCAACAGTGAGGATATGAGTGGTTTATTTTATCCATATGTAACAAAAGACCCAATTCATCGAGTTTCTCAACTATTGATTTATTCGCATCATAAATATTCAGTCCGGCAAAATCCCCAGCCTCTTCCGTAAAAATACCGGTTGCATTAACAGGGCTTACTATTGGCATATTGTATTTTAAACCTGTCTGGTAATCGTCCTGACCATGGCCTGGTGCAGTATGAACACAACCGGTACCATCCGTAAGAGTAACGTAATTTGCGAGAACGACAGACCCATCCCGATTCATAATAGTATGCTGATATTTTAAGCCTTCCAGTGAGCTGCCTTTGACAGAACCCAAACGTTCGTAGTCCTCTATTTCCTGCAGTTTCATGACAGGATCCAGCAACTCTTCAGCAAGTATTGAAACCTCTCTTTTTTGCGTTTTTGGATTTACATATCTTACCGCCGTGTATTGAAATTCCGGATGAACCGCAATCGCCAGATTTGCAGGTAATGTCCACGGTGTAGTAGTCCATATCAGCATATGAACATCTTCATCATGAATTTCAGGGAAGATATCTTTTGGAGTATCTTTTAATTTAAAGTTAACGTAGATTGAAGGACTGTTTTTATCCTGATGTTCCAACTCAGCTTCAGCAAGAGCGGTCTCACAGCTCATACACCAGTGTATGGGCTTCAGACTTCTATAGACGTATCCTTTTTCTACCAGTTTACCAAACACTTCAATAATTCCGGCTTCATATTGTGGAGTAAAAGTGAGATACGCAGATTCCCAATCACCGGAGACACCCAGGGCCTTAAACTGCTTCTTTTGCACTTTCACAAATTTCTCAGCATATTTCTTGCACTTCTTACGGATCTCAATCTTCTCCATACCTTTAGCCTTTGAACCAAGATCCTGTAAAACCCTGTGCTCAATTGGCAGACCATGGCAATCCCATCCGGGTATATAAGGGGCATCGTAACCCCTCATTGTATAAAAGCGAATAATTATATCTTTCAGGATTTTATTCAATCCTGTTCCTATGTGAAGGTCACCTGTAGGATACGGAGGCCCATCATGTAGAATGAATTTATCTGAACCTGCTCTCGCCTTTCTGATCTGAGCGTATAGATCTTTTTTATCCCAATTTTTCAGGAATTCAGGCTCCCTTTGAACAAGGTTACCTTTCATAGAAAACTTTGTTTTTGGTAAATTTATCGTGTCTTTATAGCTCATGTTTTAAATAATCCTGTAAATATCCTCTTCATTAATATTTCTTATAAATACTTTCTTATCTCTTGACGTTTCACCGGAAATTATCTGTATATCTGAGCTTTTGATACCCAACCATTTGGAAAGCACTTTGATAACCACTTTATTCGCCTTACCCTTTTCCGGTGCAACAGTGACTGCAATTTTTATCTGATCAGCGTGCTCCCCTACTACCCTGTCTTTACTTGCATTTGGTTGTACCTTAACAGATACTATCACTCCTCCCTTAACTTCATTTATATTGATCATTAATACACGTAAGGGCATAATGCGGTAAGGCCGCAATCAAGTTTGAAGTGCCTAAAGTTAATATAATGTGTTTTATCTTTTTAGGCACTTTTACAACACTAATATTTTATTGAAAACGATTCATACTCGCCGGTCGCCTGCTCCCAAACAGTCTCTACATTTTCGACAACAGCACCGGGAGGCCCCTTTTTGCACCACTCTATGATTTGTTCAATCTTATTTATATTTCCTTCAAAAACAGCTTCAACACGCCCATCAGGACAATTTATCACCCAGCCGGTCAGGCCTAATTTACAAGACTCACTCCTTGTACTGGATCTGAAAAAAACACCTTGAACTCTTCCCTCGATAACGATATGCAACCTTGCTATTTCCATACTGAATTATGATATTTATTCAAATTAACACAATATATCTATCTGTAAACCAGTCTATCGACAATAAGAGAGGATTAGAATAAATTATCTGTTCTAATAACTATCAAAAAAGTTCGGAATAACAACGTGTTCCAGAATAAGAACAAAATCTTAGAATATAGTTATTTCTTGAAAATTGTAAATATTATTTATTATTATTTTACTACCACAATAATTTATTTACCGGTGTAGATGGAATGAATATGGAGAAATGATGTAATTTAGTCAGCCCTTCAGGCGCATTCGTACGAGCGCCTGAAGGTACTGCTTCAATTTTTGGTTTAAATATGTATTTACCAATTAAGCTTTATTCAGCATATATGTGATCACTATCTGCTGAAGTAGGAAGCTTATGTAGCCCCATAAAGGTAAACAGAACAATTGGGAAAGCGATCAGAAGAATTATAGAAAGCAAAATAGGTCTGAACGATTTCTTAATACTTGTTTTAGGCAACATCAAAGGCAAATGCATATAGGTAAGATAAACAAGCCAGCTGATTAAAGACCATATCTCTTTAGGATCCCATCCCCAATATGTACCCCACGCTCCTTTTGCCCAGATCGAACCGGTAATCAAACCTATGGTTAAAAACGGAAATCCAATGGAGACGGCGATATAAGCGAGCTTATCGAAACTATAATCCTTCTTTGTTTGACTCCCTGGCTCGGCAGCAACTGCTACTTTCTGTTTTCCTGAGAAAATCCATCTATGTATTAAATAAACGATTGCGGCTGAAAATGACATACTCAGCGCGGAATATGATAAAAAATAGCATATTACATGTGTAACCAGCCAGTTACTCTGTAGCGCTGGAGGAAGCTCTTTTATTGTACTATCAGTTTGGAGCGCAGAACACATCATCCATGCAACCAGTACGCATTGTAGCGCACCAATGACCCCTATTCGGGATTCATGTACTTTAACAATGAAGATGGTTACAAGTTCAAAGATCAGGTAAACAAGCGCAATACTCCATGCAAAGAAAACAAAAGATTCAAATTTGTCTGACATCGGAGCATGATGTGCTTCAGCCCACCTGGTCAGTACTAATATTGTGTTTAATATAAAACCACTGGAAAGAACACCAAAAGCTACCCATCGCATGGTGTTTGCTCTCCAAACTTCCCTGACTATGTAAACAACAATAGCTGCACAATACACATACAAAGTTAACTTCAGCATAAAATCCATAACTCATACACCTCTCTTCTCTATTTTATTAAACAATAAACATTCTTCATTATTCACTCTAAATAGTCAATTTAGAGGAATGATATTATTTACTCAATATGTTCAGCCAACATCTCTTCTTCAGAATAATACTCCTCTATCTTTTTCCCTTTATTCAATTTCCGTCTCAAGAAAGGTTTTACATAAAAGATAAAGACTACACCTAAACATAACAGAATAAATCCGGTATATACCACAATCAAGCCAGGATTTTTTGTAACCTGAAGCCCTGTATATCTCTCTCCTTCCGGATCGTAGCTGGACTGATAAAAAACAAAACCTTTATACTTCAATGAATCATTGACTTCAATGGTCTTAGTCACCATCGTCTTACCATTTTCTACAACTCTCAATATACTTTTGTAATCTTTAACCTCCATACCCGACTTTTCGTATAAAACGGCAAAATTGTTATCAGGATACCAATGTGGCGGAGTATGTGCAAAAACCCATTCAGCAACTTTCCCTCTTGGACCTTCCATCTCTATCAAAATAGCAGGGTTTCCGTCGTGTGCACCAGGCGCATGGTTATGTCCCTCATGCCCACCAGTCCTCTTAACAACACTCTTTTTCAAACTATGTGATGGAAAGTATTTTGCAATCCTGATCTTTAGTTTAGAATCCGCTATATCATAATCCTGGTCAAGTACCCAATCATTTGTACTAATTACTTTTCCATCCTTTATGTAGGTAATCGTCTGCTTACCACTTCTGTTCTGGACAATTCTTACTCTATTCTTAGCATCTGAAAAATTTTCAGGAACGGTACATAAAAGTTTAACATC
>JAIQZR010000160.1 GCA_021777035.1 Candidatus Scalindua sp.
CGCAAAGATCGCAAAGGATAAAACTGCCGAGAAAATATACGAATATTTATGAGCCATGACTCACTTTTTCTCTCTTAGCGTTCTTTGCGGCTTTGCGTGAGCATGCTTTTACTAAAAGCCCGCCCGGAGGGCGCTAATTTATTCTCGATGTCTATTATAAGAGACTGGAGGTGTGTTAGTTCTGTGAGATAGGGGCAATTTTATCAGGATAAATCATAATAAAAATTTATCCATTGTATAAGTGTATTTATTTTGAGAGTTGGTATGTCCGTCATTGTAGAGAGCATAGTATGTAACGTATCTAAACGTGTACGAATCATCTGTTCTTCTTTATCATCTGTAGCAACCAGATGCTTGCTACGGAACAGTATCTCCGGAAGATTGTAGTCTTTGTTGTCATGGGTGTTTAACTTTTGGAGAAATATGTTGTAGCTCTTTCTCACGCACTCGTTCCAATTGTCCATAAGTATTTGCGTCTGTTTTCTGGTTGCTGTGTAAATATCATTATCAGTAGCACCTGGTGGTTTTATGAATATTCCATCACAGTCATGCTGTGACAACGTTACCGCATCTGTAAACAGACCTTTCCTGGTATACATGACGGCAGTAACTGATGGATAGCTCTGCCTGACATGCAGAAGGTTATTGATTCCGAATCGGCTTCCCTGATCCAGGTTTGCACACTGTTCGGAGAAAATGTTTCTCCACTCATTAAATATCGAAAACAGATGCCTGAGAAATTCATTTGCCTGTAGGCCCTTGTCATAGTTGTACTTCCCAAGGGTTTCATACGCCACATTTAAAGTAGGTATTTCATCTAACCGTGCTTCGAGTAATTCTTTACTGGGAATGCTGACATCTTTTTGTACTCCTTCACGGCCATAAAGATCCAGGATAAACAGAGACGGGTATAGTTTCTGTTTATCCAGTTGTCCGGAGCATTCATCATAAGTGCCTGTACAGATAAACTCTATTTTCGGAAAACTAGTTTCAATAACATCCTTGA
Organism: Candidatus Scalindua sp.; assembly: GCA_021777035.1. GTDB lineage: Bacteria > Planctomycetota > Brocadiia > Brocadiales > Scalinduaceae > Scalindua. The sequence continues at coordinate 1,007 of JAIQZR010000160.1, forward strand.
ACAGTTTAAGTTCGAAAGGTGAATCATCTATAAAACAGTATACCGGTTTTTTCATAATCCTGGTTGCAATGAATCAAAACACCTGAACATAATTTCTCTCTTTATTAAAAAATACGACAGTTCTTCTACCAGTATCACAATGATATTGGAATCTATCTTATAACCTGAAACTACTATATACCACAGCATATTATCAAATTTGTATGAAATATGTAAAATTATATTTTTATGGTTGTAGTTTACATTTTGCTTTTATGTTATGTGGTTTGTTAAAATAACTTCCATGAATAAGACAAAGGTACTTACTGAAATCTATGACAGTTTATTCAATTTTTTTGGACGTCAATATTGGTGGCCTGGAGACACCGATTTCGAGGTAGTAATCGGGGCCATACTTACACAAAATACTAATTGGACCAATGTTGAAAAGGCCATTATGAACTTAAAGGCAGCAAATATATTTACCCCAAGGAAATTATACGAAATTGATGTAGAGAGCCTTGCAGAACTTATAAAGCCATCCGGTTACTTTAATGTCAAAACAAAAAGGCTTAAACACTTTATAGAGTGGCTTTTCTTGAATTATAATGGTAACTTGTCGGATCTTTTCAAACTGGATTATGATATGTTGCGTGATCAATTACTTTCAGTAAATGGTATCGGGAGAGAGACTGCAGACTCCATAATCTTATACGCCGCTAAAAAAGCTACTTTTGTTGTAGACGCATATACGAAGCGGGTTCTTGTTAGACACGGTGTAGTAACTGAAGATTATGAATATGAAGCAATAAAGTCAGTTTTTGAAGATAATCTTCGAAAAGATGTCTCTTTTTACAATGAATATCACGCTCTCATCGTCATGGTAGGCAAGTTCTATTGTAAACCAAGAATGCAGTGTGAAGAATGTCCGTTAAAAGATGTCTATCGTGTCCATCAGGATGAGTTGCCTGTGAGTGCGGACGCATCCGGAATACAGGTTGGCAAACGAAGGGCTGGGCAAAAGATAAAGGCACGGAAATATGAGAGCGGAAAAATCAAATAATGAGCAATTGTGGTTGTGACTCTTTACGGTACCCTGAGGAAGTTTATTGCCAGGAGTGCACGTGGATGTTACTATTACGCATATGATTGCTACTGAGAAAGTACTTAAATGGATATAATAGTAGATGGTTATAATGTAATATTTAAAATTTCCGAACTGGGATACCGTACTGAAAAGTGCGATATTGAGATTTTGCGAAATAGACTTCTTACATTACTTGAGCAATACAAGGAGAAAAGGAAGCATAAATTAATAGTAGTTTTTGATGGTCAGGGTGCTGGTAATTCGTCTGAAACGAGAGCGGCAGGAATAGATGTAGTTTTTTCGAGACAGGGCCTTGATGCAGATGAAGAAATCAAGAGGATGGTGTGCGGTAGTGAAAATCCCAGGCATATTACTGTAATTACTTCCGATAGAGACATCGAACAATATGTAAAAAAATATGGTAGTAAGGTAGTGAATCCATTGGCTTTTTATAGTGATATTAAAAAGAAGGTTGCGCATATGCAGACATCAGGGCAAGAAATTAGCCACACTCAAGAAGGAGATGATGAGCCAACGAGCAAATACTTAGGGCCTTCTAAGAGTGAAGCACAATACTGGTTTAATGTTTTTTCTAATAAGATAGGGAAGCAATTTGATGATTGAAAAACTGTCCATAGAATTTATCACGAAGCTGGAACATGAAAAAGGTTTTTCTGAACATACACTTAGAGCATATCACAAAGACCTGCTTCAATTTGATGTCTTTCTAAAAGCTGAAAAACGCAGTAGTTTAGCAAGTATTAATCATCTTCTCTTAAGAAAGTTTCTTGCCGTATTGAGGTCAAAGAGTTATTCGAAAACTACGATCGCCCGTAAACTGGCATCAATACGGTCTTTTTTTAAATTTCTCATTCAGAAAGGTGAGCTTGTTTCAAACCCGTTTGAGATGCTGAGAACACCTAAACAGGAAAAGAAACTACCTCACTTTTTAAGTATAAATGAGGTGGATGTCTTGCTGGAAACACCTGACCGTTCAAATGTAATGGGTTTGAGGGATATGGCTATTTTGGAAACACTTTACAGTACTGGAATAAGAGTAAGTGAACTGGTAGCTTTAGACGAGAATAATATCGATTTCTTTGGCGGGATGATAAAGGTACTGGGTAAAGGGAAGAAGGAGAGACTGGTTCCGATCGGTGGGCATGCGATGAAGGCCATAAATGAGTACGTGGGTTCCAAACCGAAGAACAATAAAAGTGAAAAGGAGAAGATCAGCGGGAGTGGGCCTCTATTTTTGAATAGATTTGGAAATAGACTGACAGCAAGAAGTGTCGCGCGATCTCTTGACAAATATTTAAAAATATCCGGGCTTAATCAGCTTACGTCTCCACATACATTCAGGCACAGCTTCGCGACTCATTTATTAGATAAAGGCGCTGATCTGCGATCAGTCCAGGAGATGCTGGGGCACTCCAGTCTTTCAACTACTCAGATATACACACATATTACTACAGAACGGCTAAAAAGTGTTTATGACAAGGCCCATCCGCGCAAGTAAGCAAACCCGGGAAATGGGTCTGCTAAAGAGTTACCAGCATGTGTATATGATTTGATGTGACCGTGTAGTTTAAAATTGTCAATTCATATCTCTTCCTTTCCTTTATTTTCCTCTTCTGTCAGTTTACGATTTGCTTCAAGAACCAACTGTACCGCTTCTGCAAGATTTTCTTTTGCTTCTTCCAATGTTGCACCCCGTGTGTTTGCTCCTGGGAGTTCTTCAATGTATCCAATGTAACCATAAGGTGATTTCTCAAATATTGCTTTGTTACTATGGGGTAACCCGTCCGAATAGGTACTTAACTTGGCGTATAGGAATTTCAATGTTTTGGTAGGAGCCGTCTCCCGACGGCGAGCGTAAGCGTTTAAACGCATTGATTCTATAAGGAAACCAGGAAGACAGGAAAAAAGAGGAAGTAGGGAGGAAAAGAGAGTTTAACGCCGAGGCGCTGAGAGCGCAAAGGAAAAATGCTTTTATCTTTTGATTTAATGCATTGGAAGTCGGGCAGGTTACTCGACATCATCATTGTCTAAGAATTCGATCGCCAACCCGCCCGAACGGTACGCAGCCTTTTATTTTAACCAGGCGTAGAGGGTTATAAAAACTGATGTGAAATAAGAATGGAAAGAACTAATTAAACAATCTCTTGGTTTCCTGGTTTCCTTATAAAAAATTAGTATTAATGGCTATAAAGT
>JAIQZR010000017.1 GCA_021777035.1 Candidatus Scalindua sp.
TTAAATGATCAGTTTTTAACACGTATAGGCCGTTTTTTGAGAAAATGTAGTCTGGATGAAATACCGCAACTTTTTAATATTTTAAAAGGCGATATGAGTTTTGTCAAACGCTTAAATATAAAGAGACAATGCTATAAGGAAGCCAGAAAGACGGAGGTCGGAGGTCTGAGGTCTGAGGTCGGAAGTCAGGAAAAGCTGAGGTCTGAGATCGGAGGTCAGAGGTCAGAGGCATGAAAGACAGAGGTCGGAGGTCGGAAGTCAGGAAAAGCTGAGGTCTGAGATCGGAAGTCAGGAAAAGCTGAGATCGGAGGGCAGAAAGACAGAGGTCGGAGGTCGGAGGTCGGAGGTCGGAGATCAGAGGTCGGAGGTCGGAGGCATGAAAGACAGAGGTCTGAAGTCTGAAGTCGGGAAAAGCTGAGGTCGGAAGTCGGAAGGCAGAGGTCGGAAGTCAGAGGGCGGAAGACGGAGGTCGTTCTAGTGAAATGCGCTTTGCTTGTTACTCTCTCTTTACTGACTTGACATGCATCAATCATAATCGTATTATTACAAAAAAGATCAAATAGCTTTAAGAAATAGGTGTTATCCAAATGAAACGTATAGACTGGAAGGATCGAATTAGTACTGATTCCAGCATCCACCATGGAACTGCATGTATTAAAGGTACCCGCATACCGATATCTATGATTGTCGGTAGTTTTGCTGATGGTATGACTCCGGAAGGAATTCAACAAGAGTATTCCCAATTAACCTTAGAAGATATTTACGCCGCATTATCTTATGCTGCCGACATAATCCATCAAGAAATAGTGGTACCATTTCCATGAAATAGGTATAAGGTAATGAAAATTAAGGTTGATGAGGACTTCCCCAATAAAGTAGTTCAGTTACTTAATGAGCAAGGTTATCATGTCGTTAGCGTTATAGAACAGGAAATGGGTGGTTTTAAAGACGCTGATTTGTGGCCCATAGTTCAAACTGAGCAACGGTTTCTAGTTACAGCAGATAAAGGTTTTGCCGATATCCGCGTGTACCCTCCAGGAACCCACTGTGGGGTTTTACTTTTTAGACCTGACAATAGCCCTTATAAGCCTCTTTTTACGCTCAAAATGGTAAGGATAAGGGCAACTCTGCTAATTGTTTGGAATTGAGGATTAGTCAGTTGTTATAAACATACATCAATATGTACGTTTACTGTTTTATTTGATAAGGTGTATTTTAGAAAGTATATTAATGCATATGTTGCAAATTGTGAGAAAGGTATAAATACTTTTTCCCCATTATAAATTAAATTAATACTGCATCAGTGAGTTTAATTGATTCAGGCTTAATACTTATTCTTGATTTATAATATTCATGAATAGGAGACAAATAGTTATGACAAAATTGAGTGATTTAACCGTGGAGTGTCTTGAAGAACTCATAGAGCAAAAACTCTTATAAATTGTAGGAGACCCGGACTCAGGATTGCACTTAGAAAAAGGTTTTAAAGAAAAATTAGAACGAAGACTAAGGAATGTTTCCAAGAAAGTTTCACATGACGAGGTACTAAAAAATTTGGCTAAAGTAGAATGGACAGACTACCGTCTCCACCGCGTAGGTGGAGGGAAGGGTAATCCACAAACCCGCAAAAAAGTTAGTTTGGCAAGAAGGCTCAGAAGACGCAAAAAAAAGATATTCTAACTCACCCGTCCTCGCCAGAATGATTCTGGGGTTGGAGAACCGCTTGGCCGGGCGCTTCTTCGCCAAGATCACCAAGAAGAAATTGATGAATTTTACCCCTACAGTCATTCTTCCTTGCGTGGCTTGCGGGGTAGAGAAATCGAGAGGATTCACTGATATGGAGATCGAATCTGTAAAAGAAAGATTAAAAGTTAATACTGAAAAACTTAAGTTGATTACGGCTATTATTGTGTTGCTTACAAGTGGCTTAATAGGTATGCTATTTAGGGATATGGATGGTGTGATAAGGATTTTGTTATTTGGTATGGGTGCAGTAGCTGATATATTTGCTGTGGTATATCTATGGCAATTAAATAATAGCATTGAAGAACTTTTAAGCTGTATGGAGGGTCATGATGTTTGAGTTAATAGGCGCGTTATTTATAGGTATGATTTTGATATTTTTTGTATTATGCTTTTCACATAAACACAAACCCCATAAAGGGAAAACTGCACAGTAGAAAAAAAGAAGTTAATACCGGAGGAATCTGTAGGCAAAGTTGGAGACATTCTTCAGTAAACGACATTTCAATCATATCCATTACCTGTAAAAATAACATCAAAAGGCCCTGCCTTGTATAAATCAGACAGGGTAGGCATCCATAATAATATCTTCAAAATGTATAAGTTTCGCACCATGAAGATTGACACGCCATCTGTTGCAACACACCTACTGAACAATTCTGAACAATTTCTAACACCTATAGGGACTTTTTTAAGAAAATGTAGTCTGGATGAAATACCGCAACTCTTCAGTATTTTAAAAGGCGATATGAGTTTTGTCAAACGCTTAAATATAAAGAGACAATGCTATAAGGAAACCAGGAAGGCAGGAGGAAAGAAAGACAGAGGTCGGAAAGGCGGAGGTCAGAGGTCTGAGATCGGAGGAAAGAAAGACGGAGGTCGGAAGTCGGGAAAAGCTGAGGTCGGAAGACGGAGGTCAGAGGACAGAGATCTGGAAATCTTATTTAACTGAGTGAATAGAAATGTAACTCTTAGGTTGTTATGTTTATTTCATCTTGGTTTCTTGGTTTCCTTATAAGAAAAAAGTATTTTGATTAACGGCAAAAGAAATAACTATAAGGAGGCCAGGAAGGCAGGAGAAAAGCGACAAAATAGGGAAAGTGGTTTAGCCTTTTATTTAACTGTAGCACGTTCCGGGGTCGGATAAAGCTAGGCAGTTGATTTGATGTCACTTATCTTCAAATCTGTGGTATTTTTAGCCCTTATAAGCTCCTTTTTTGGGTCAAAATGGTAAGGATAAATGCAATACAAAAGATAAAATATATCTTATTTCAGATTTTTATAAAAATTCGATGTGATTTTGCATATCGTTGTATTCAAGAATTTGATGCAGTAGCATTAACCCTCGTATTACATTGCCAATTGGTGTTCGTTGATGTGCGTAAACAATACCGCAGTGTTCAGCACCTTTAGCATGTAATCGCAGAAAGTCTACGTCTTGAGTGAAAATCACTCTACCCTCTTTTTTTGCTAAAGCAATATGTTCTGCATCTGTTGCACCTAACATTCCGGATTCTTTTGTTGTCAATACGTCAACGTCTCGTAATCGTAACCCTTGCACAACAGAGCCGTGAACATGCTCGTCTGTGTAAAATCTAAGTTTTTTGTGCATTTAATTTTTGAGAAACTCTTGAGGGTATTTTCTGTGCAAGTGTTTTTACAACGGATTCGCTGTCTTTAATAGATTTGTCAATTTCTGCCTGATGGTCATAATAATAAGCTAACGCTGCATAAACGTCGGACAAAGTTAAATCATACTCGGTGGCAATTTCATCAGCACTAAGGCTTAGCAATTCATGCCAGATTACAATGTTTTGTACAGTAATACGGTGCCCTGCTATTCTAGGATTGCCGCCAGCAACACCCTTCGTAGCTTTAATATGATCGTCAAGTGCTTTTGTAACCATGTGCTTTTCTCCAGGATAAAACAAAAAGGTTAAGTATCTATTTTCATTTAAATTGTGAGTACCTCGAAATCTTACAATATTAATTAATGAATGTAAAGCTAATCTGTTCTTCCTTTACCTTCCTGGAAGTATACAACCAATTCAATATTCCTTTAATTGAGGATGCGGCAGAAGCTGTTGGTGCTTTTTATAAGGGGAAACATACCGGGATCTTTGGCAAGTTCGGGATTTTCTCTTTTAATGGCAATAAAATTATTACTACGTCGTCTGGATGGATGCTGGTGTCAGATACCGAATAACTCATTGAAAAGACAAGGTTTCTTTCAACACAGGCAAGAGACCTTGCACCACATTAATTCCACCGCGTAGGTGGAGGAGAAAATAATATTCTCACGCCTCCGTCCGAACGGCATGGCCGGGCGGGAAGCCGCAAAGCACGCTAAGAGAAAAACTTAAACAGAGAGAGATAACTATAAGGAAACCAGGAATGCAGGAGGAAGGTAACAAAAGCAACAAAACGAAAAAAACTTAAACGGAAAGAGATAACTATAAGGAAACCAGGAATGTAGGAGAAAAGCAAAAAAAACAGAAGAAGTTCTCACCTGCCCGACTTCGTCGTTCGGGCGGGCGCCAAGCCACAAAGCACGCAGAGAAAAAAAGACTGAAACCGGACTCAGAAGAGAGAGATAACTATAAGGAAACCAGGAATGTAGGAGAAAAGCAAAAAAGCTTTGTCTCACCTGCCCGACTTCGTCGTTCGGGCGGGCACTAAGGCGCGGAGGCACTGAGAAAAGCGAAAGATAAAGAGAACAAAAACAGAATCAACACTAAGAGAAAAACTTAAACAGAAAAAGACAATGCTATAAGGAAACCAGGAATACAGGAGGAAAGAAATTAAATGGTATAAAACCGAAGTCGGAGATCAGAAAGACAGAGGTCTGAGGAGAGAAAGACAGAGGTCGGAAGGCAGAGGTCAGAAGGCAGAGGTCAGAAGGCAGAGGTCTGAGGTCGGAGGTCGGAAAGGCGGAGGTCAGAAAGACAGAGGTCTGAAGTTGGAAAGGCGGAGGTCTGAAGGCAGAGGTCTGAGATCGGAGGCATGAAAGACAGAGGTCGGAGGTCGGAAGGCAGAGGTCTGATTTTTGATGCGAGGAATAAAAATTATCACGGATCCGCCCCGCCAAACAACTAGTCGCCCGCCCGGATGAATCCGTTCGGACGGGGGCAGGCCCGCCAAAC
>JAIQZR010000161.1 GCA_021777035.1 Candidatus Scalindua sp.
TTTGGAGAAGATACTGGAATTTTCCCCATGGAAGGTTTTCTACGTTTGGTCGAGGATAGAACGGAGAAGGACGGTAGTGATCTAGGAAGCTGGCTGATACATCTTTTTCAAATCTTGAATACTCCTCCTGAAAAGAGACAAAAAAACCTAGATGAAGACCTCGCCACCTTTCCTTATGTGAACGGTAATCTCTTTGCCGATGCGATAAGTATACCGTCCTTTGATTCGAATATGCGCAAAGCCTTACTGAAATGTGCATATTTTGATTGGACCAAAGTTTCCCCTGCCTTGTTTGGTTCATTGTTTCAAACCGTCATACTCCCTACAGCACAGCGCCAAGGCGGGGCACACTATACTTCAGAAAAAAACATATTGAAAGTAATAGAGCCTCTCTTTCTTGATGAGCTACGCAAAGAATTTGAGCATATTAAAACTTTGAAAGTCGGGCAGCACCAACGATTTAAACAACTACAGACTAGACTTTCAGCGTTGACCTTTTTTGATCCTGCTTGCGGATGCGGAAACTTTTTGATCCTAGCCTTTCGAGAACTGCGAGAGCTGGAATTGGATATTCTCGAAGAACTCTACCCACTCAACAATAGGCAAAAGGTACTTAACATTGGTGATTTAACAAAAATAAGTGTTGATCAATTCTATGGCATAGAAATTGAGGAGTTTCCCGCCCGTATTGCCGAGGCTGCCATGTGGTTAGTCGATCACCAGATGAATATGAAACTTTCCGAGAGTTTCGGAAAAGCCTTTACCAGACTGCCTCTCACAGAGTCCGCGCATATCTATCACGGCAATGCCCTAAAAACTGATTGGACAACTGTAATCTCACCAGAGAAATGTAGTTATATTTTTGGGAACCCTCCATTTATTGGTAAGAAAGAGCAGAATGATGAACAAAAAACAGAATTAAGTTCTATTTTCTCAGGAGTTAAAGGGGGAAAGGTTCTTGATTATGTTTCCTGCTGGTATTTGAAGGCAGCCCAGTTTATAGAAAATGAAAATATAAGGGTCGCCTTCGTTTCTACAAAGTCTATTGTTCAAGGGGAACAAGTTGGAATTTTATGGAATAAACTTTTCAAATACAGGTTCACAATATTTTTTGCGCATAAAGTTTTTAAATGGACTATAGACGAAAAAAAAGCCAAGGGTATGAAAATAGCTTCAGTACATGTTGTTATTGTGGGTTTCTCAACCCAAGATGTGGAACAAAAAACAATTTATGAATATGAAAACGTTTTATCAGATCCACATGCTATAAGGGTGGGCAAGATTAATCCATATTTAGTTGAAGGCGAAAATATTGTTGTATTGAAAAGAAACAAGCCTTTATGTCCTGTATATGAAATTAGCAAAGGGAGCGAAGCTACAGACTTTGGTCATCTTATTTTAGATAAAGATGAAAAAGAAGCGCTTATCCAAAAAGAGCCTCTTTCAAAAAAATGGATTAGACGTTTAATTGGCGGTGAAGAGTTAATCAATAGTATTGAGCGTTATTGCTTATGGCTAGTTGATGCTACTCCTGCTGAATTAAGAGCAATGCCTATTGTAATGGAGAAAATAGAAGCAGTCCGAATAGAAAGATTAAAAAGTAGTAAGGCAAGAACTGTGGAATGGGCTCAAAAGCCAGCTCTCTTTAGCGAGAATAGACAACCAAATACTGATTATCTCGCTATTCCTAAAGTTTCTTCTGAGCGAAGAAATTATATACCTATCGGTTTTGTAAATAAGGAATGGATAGCCACAGGAAGTCTTCAAACACTTGCTAAGGCCACCTATTATGAATTTGGCGTATTAAGTTCAAATATGCATATGTCATGGATGCGCTATGTCGCTGGTAGAACTAAAAGCGACTACCAATATTCAAATACCATTGTTTACAATAATTTTCCATGGCCTGAGGTAAATGATAAGGACAAGGCAAATATAGCCACAAAATCAAAAGCTGCCTTGGATGCCAGAGAAAAATTTCCTGACAGCACCTTGGCTGATTTGTACGATCCGAACACCATGCCCGCCATTTTGCTGAAAGCTCACCACGCTCTGGATAAAGCAGTAGACAATACTTACCGCAAAACTTCCTTTAAAGATGAAAATGAACGGATTGAGTTTTTATTTGCGCTTTATCAAAAGATATCAGAACCTCTTATTCCACCCGATAAGAGAAAAAGACGAAAAACACGTGCTAGGTAAATTTTTATGACTGTCAATTTAAAAAGCTATCAGGAGGTACTTGAATATTTAAAGAAAAAGCGCCAATACCATTTGCTTTTGGGAAATGGTTTTAGCATGGCCTATTCTCCAGATATATTTTCCTATAACGCATTGCATAAATTTATTGATGGAATTGAAGACGATTTACTATCTAAGCTCTTTGGAATTATAAAAACAAAAAACTTTGAGCTTGTAATGCAACAATTAGATAACTTCTGTGAGCTAATTGAGGCTTTTGGCTCAGACAAAGAGCTATTGCGCAAAGTTAGAAAAGCAAATGGAAATTTAAAGAAAACACTATTGCAGGCGATTGAAAGTCTGCATCCAGAACATGTTTTTAAAATTTCAGAAGAAGAATGCACAAAATGTGCTGATTTTTTATCCAACTACATTCAACAAGGCAATATTTTTACAACAAATTACGATATTCTTCTTTATTGGGTTTTAATGCGCAGCAAAATTCAAAATCATACTGATGGCTTTGGGAGAGATAGAGAAGATGATGATGGCGATTTTGAAACCGAGCCTGAGTACTCAGAATTGAGATGGGGGAAACACAAAGAAAACCAGAATGTACACTACCTACATGGAGCATTGCCTTTATTTGATATTGGAGTTGATATTATTAAAGAGGAATACGATGCAAATGGAAATTTACTTGACCATATTAAAGAGAGGCTTGAATCCCGTGAATACCCGATATTTGTTGCCGCCGGAAACGGTGAGCAAAAGTTGAGTCATATTATGCACAATCAATATTTGGCTTATTGTTATGACGCGCTGACAAAGATAGAAGGATCATTAATAACTTTTGGGTTTAACTTTGGTCCTTATGATGATCATATTATCGCTGCAATAAATATTGCAGCGAAACAGGGCAAAAAAGTTCCCGACAAACTTTGGAGCGTATATATAGGCGTATATACTGATGAAGATAAGAAGCACATTCAGAGCATCAAAAAACAGTTTAAATGCAAAGTTATTATGTTTGATGCTAAGTCTGTTGCTATATGGCATTAAACCTGGTGCCATCAAAAGTTCATGACCTTACTTGCATACCCAAAATGCTGAGCTTGACTATGATGTTCTACCTCATTTAAGCAACTTTTTTTAATTCTTTAACTTCAAAAGTGTAATAAATAGTTGCTCTAATCCTTTTTATGATATTACCTGCCAACTATTTTCTGTCTACTATCCTTGAACTAATTTTTCTGTCCAATCCAAACAACCTCGCCAACTATTTTTAGTGTGTCTGTTTTTTGAATTATGAGTGGTTCATATTTAGGATTATCACTTTTGATTTTTATTTGCCCGTTCCACAAGTCTTGAATTCGTTTTACTATCAGCTCATCGTCTCGATTGATTACATAAATTGAATCGTTTTTTATCTGGTTTACTTTTGTATTTACGAGAAGTAATGCACCCGCATTAAAAGTAGGATTCATCGAGTCGCCAACGGCTTGAATCAGTACGATGTGATCGGGATCGATCCCTAATTCTTGCCTTATCCAGTTTTCTTGAAAAGCTAAATGACTTACTATTTGTTCGCTATGGATTAGTGAACCCTGTCCCGCCGAAACTTGAACATCATATTTTGGAACAAATACATACCCTTCTTGGTCACTGGATTGCTCTTGCTCAGCAGGGATTGCGCCGCTTCTTATTGGCCGTATTTTTGGTTGTGCTGCTGAGGATCGGTTCGTGAGGATTTCGTTTATATCCATATCCTCACGCAAACAATACGTTACTATTTCTTGATAGGGGAATTTGTTCCGTCTTTGCCTGTTGAAAATAGAATTCCTTGTTGTGCCAAGTAGCTCATACACCTGTTCTTTTGTTTTAATCCCCTTCATTTTTTTAATCTTTTCAATCACTTCCGATATAGTATTCATATCGCACCTATTTTTATTGACAAATAGTAACGCTTAGTTTATTCTACCGAAATAATTGTACACCTTATAGGCACTGAGACGCAAAGATTTAATTTTTCAAATTGGT
>JAIQZR010000162.1 GCA_021777035.1 Candidatus Scalindua sp.
TGAATGTAACCGAATGGGTATTGAATTATTACCGCCATGCGTAAATGAAAGCTATTCAGATTTCACAATAGTATCGGATAAACAGGTAAGGTTCGGTCTCGGGGCAATAAAAAATGTTGGTGAAAAGGCGATAGAATCAATCATTGAAGCAAGAAAAAAAGATGGTGAATTTACCACAATATTTGATTTCTGTGAACGAGTAGACTTGCGGCTGGTGAACAAACAGGTAATAGAAAGCCTTATCAAATCAGGATGTTTTGATTCGATGCCGGGATACCGGTCTCAATTTTTTGAAGGAATAGATACACTGCTGAAGGTTGGTGCGAAATCGAATAAAGATCGACGTATGGGACAGATGAGCCTTTTTGGCGCACAGGAAAATACCGTAGACTTAAATACCTTCCATAGTTTGCCTGAAACAGAGAAGTGGTCTGAAAAGCAACTTCTTAAAGCGGAAAAAGAGGCAATGGGGCTTTATGTCAGCTCGCATCCGTTAAAACGGTTTAAGGATGCAATAGAGCATTATTCAGATATAACAACAGGGGAACTTTCAGAGAAACCGGAAGATGCCGAGGTATTGATAGGTGGAATAGTTGACAGTGTTAACCGTACTACTACCAAAAAGGGTAAACCGATTGCATATTTCACCATTGAAGATATGGAAGGGATAGCAAAATGCGTAATTTTCACAAAAAAGCTGGCATCTCTCAATGATCAGCTCCACGCCGATGAAGTTGTTTTTGTTAAAGGGAAAGTGGGCTTCAGAGACACGGAAGCATCAATCAGGGTTGATGAAATAATAACTCCGGAAGAAATCGAAAAAAAAATAGAGAACAAACCACCAAAGAATGCTATAATACGCCTCAAATATACACAGATAAATGATGATATTCTCTCAGGCCTGAAAGAGATACTCTCGGCAAATAAAGGGCCTTGTCCTGTATTCATAAAGTTCGAGGTTCCAGGTAATAAAACGGTAACCATAAAGACATCAGAAGGATATTCCGTTTCCTTAAACGGAAACGTATTTAGTGGAATAAGAAGCCTGATTGGCGAAGGATGTCTGGTTTCAAAGAGCGCTTAAATATACGAGAGCGCTGCCACGGGGCAATGTTGTAGGGGCACGTTGCTACGTGCCCCGGTTCCTGTCGTCACAATATTTTCAAATGAATTAATTATCAAGTTTCAATTTAACTTATAGGAAGGTGTCATAGAAATGAAAAAAGAATTAACTTACGCACTAATAACTCCGTATAGCTTATTAAAAAGCAGAACTGGCGGCATAATAAGCAGGCTTTTATCTTTATCTGACCTGGAACTGGTGGGCGCCAGAATGTACACTCCCAGCGACAAGTTCCTGGATGAGTACATAAAAACTATAGAGGCGCAGAAGATGAAAGCGGTATGGAAGAAAGCAATGATAGATTATGTAAACAACATGCTGAGAAAGAGTAGTACGCTTGGTATGCAAAACCGTGCCATGCTCCTCCTCTTTGAAGGTAAGAACGCGATTGATGTTCTCCATAATAAAGTGATTGGGTCGGCATCTGATCCTTTAAGAGGAGATACTATCAGGGGCACTTTCGGTGACACCATAATGTCCGATGATGGAAAGATTGATTATTTCGAACCTGCAGTTCTTACATCAGCTGACAAGGCCACAAATATTAAGCAGCTTAAGTTATTCGCAAAATATTCAATGAGTGACGGCGGCATCATGGAAGATATTATAGATTTTGGCAAAAACAAAAAACCGGAAACGTCTCTCATAATTCTGAAACCCTTTGAAAAACACGATCCACGCGCCGGAAACATAATAGCTATGATGTCCAGGACTGGTTTCTATATAGTTGGTATTAAACTCCTTGACTTGAGTACTAAACAGGCAGAAGAGTTTTATGGCCCGGTAAAAGGCTTCTTCGATAGTAGTTTCGATGATAAATTCAAGCCTGATCTGGTTCACCAATTGAAAACATCATTAAAACAGAAGGACTTCTCTTTTGAGTTGACGGATGAACTTTTGAATGATATGGCAGCTCAGATGAAAAAGCCAAAAGTAGATACTGAATTTAATAGCATACTACAATACATGACAGGCACTGAACCCTCTGCCTTTACTGAAACCAAGGAAACTTCGGATGGGAAACACACTATCTGTATCGCAATATTGTATAGGGGCATAAATACAATCAATACTATCCGCGAACTATTGGGAGCCACAGACCCAAGGAAGGCGAAGTATTCCAGCATAAGACGTTTTTATGCACTGGATATAAGAAAAAATGCCGTACACGCATCCGATTCCGAAAAAAGCGTAACAAGGGAAAGAAAAATCATAGGCTTCAATAAAGATGAAAAAACCTGTGATATTAAGCAAATAATTAATCGATATATTAAGAAGGGTTGACCTTCAGGAAAAAGAAAATTGTTCATCGTTACTCAAATATTGTTGAACGTAAATCACGGGAAAGTCATTTAGTAACGTAACTTTTATTATTATGTTGGATATTCAAAAATTAGAAGTTGGGCCTTTGGACGCTTGTTGTTACATAGTTTCTGCAAAGTGCTCAGATGCCTTGATTATAGATCCCGGCGGAGATACGGAAAGAATACTGGACTACCTGGAGAAGAAAAAGCTTCACCCTGTTATTCTTATTAATACTCATGGGCACGGAGATCACATTGGTGCAAACAAAGAGTTGAAGGAAAAGTTTCCGGATATCCAAATCTGTGTTCATACCGATGACGCTGAGATGCTGGAAGACCCTTTCAAGAACCTCTCACTCCTGGGTGGAAAAAGATATTCATCGCCGCCGGCATGTCGAACGTTAAAACACGATGACAAGATTAAGCTAGATAGCTATGAATTCAGGATCCTGCACCTTCCGGGTCATACACCCGGTGGAATAGGAATATATAATGATTCTACGAACAATGGCGAAGCCCCAGTACTCTTTTCAGGAGATACTCTTTTTGCCGGAGGATATGGCAGGACAGATTTACCGGGAGGCAGTCATAACCATCTTCTCCAATCGATTAAAGAATCTATTTTTAAGCTGGATGAGAATACAGTTATTTATCCCGGACATGGACCATCTACAACAGTGAAAGCTGAAAAGGAAAGGTTTAAATGATAGAAGAAAAAGGAAATATAAAGGACATCCTCATAGAAGAGGAGATGAAAGAGTCGTACCTGACCTTTGCGATGAGTGTAATCATGAGCCGTGCGTTGCCTGATGTGCGGGACGGCCTTAAACCATCGCAAAGAAGGATACTCGTTGCAATGAACGATCTCAATCTTAGCCCTGGAGCAAAATTCAGAAAATGCGCGAAGATCTGTGGTGACACAACAGGGAATTACCATCCACACGGTGAGCAGGTTGTATACCCAACACTTGTGCGCATGGCCCAGGACTGGAGCTTGCGATACACGCTGGTAAAAGGTCAGGGCAATTTTGGATCAATTGACGGTGACCCGCCTGCTGCAATGAGATATACGGAAGCGAAAATGACACATGCTTCTGCTGAAATGATGGAAGATATTAAGCAGAACACAGTTGATTTCATCCCGAATTATGATGAAACTCGCTTGGAACCATCAGTACTTCCTGCAAAATTTCCAAATATTTTGTGCAATGGAGGCTCAGGTATTGCCGTAGGAATGGCGACAAGCATACCCCCCCATAATGTAGTTGAGGTTTGTAATGGAATAATAAAAATTATTGACAATCCGGATGTGACTATAGATGAACTCTTGACAATCATAAAGGGACCGGATTTCCCAACAGGGGCCTTAATATGTGGAACAAAAGGAATAGAAGACGGATACAAAACCGGCAGAGGTATTATAACGGTAAGAGCAAAGTCTCATGTAGAAACAGCACAAAATAATAAGCAGAGCATAGTTGTGACTGAAATTCCCTACCAGCTTAACAGAGACAGGATAATAGAGAGAATTGCGGAATTGGTCAGAAATGATGTGCTGAAGGGCATAACGGATGTTCGAAATGAGAGCGACAGAGAGGGAAGCAGAATAGTTATTGTTTTAAAAAGGAACGAGGAAGCGGAAGTAGTATTAAATCAATTATATAAACATACATCACTACAAAACTCCTTTAGTATCATTATGATAGCCCTGGTAGATGGTCGCCCTGAAACATTAAACCTGAAGCAGCTACTTAGCGCTTATATCATACACAGGAAGGAAATCATCAGGCGCCGAACACGTTTCCTGCTGGATCGTGCGGAAGAGAGGGCTCATATCCTGGAAGGGTTAAAGATCGCCCTCGCAAATATTGATGAAGTTATTCAGTTAATAAAATCCTCAAAAAATGTCGATGATGCAAGGGTTTCACTGATGTCAAGGTTCTCTCTATCAGAGAGACAGGCAAACGCAATCCTTGAAATGAGATTGCAGAGGCTGACCAATCTGGAGCAGTCCAAAATTGAAGAGGAATACATAAAGGTCTGTGAAAATATAAGAGAATACAAAGATATCCTTGCGAATGAAAACCTGGTTTTAGATATTATAAGGGAAGACCTTCACGAAATAAAAGAGAAATACGGGGATGAAAGAAAGACGGAAATTATCGCTGATATTGGCGAATTCAATATGGAAGACCTCATTTCAGAAGAAGATGTCACCGTCATAATTACCCACGAGGGTTACATAAAACGATTACCCATTACCACATATCGTAAACAACACCGTGGAGGAAAAGGCGTTACAGGCGCTGGTATGAAAGAAGGTGATTTCGTTGAAAATCTCTTTATCGCATCAACCCACGACTACATACTGTTCTTTACTGACATGGGCAAAGTATACTGGCAAAAGGTATATGACATCCCTAATGCAAGCCGTATAGCCAGGGGACGGGCAATAGTCAATCTCCTTGAATTAGGTAAGGATGAGAATGTCACATCCACGATTCCCGTTCGCAAATTTGACGACAGGCAATTGGTCATGGCTACCAGGAACGGAATAATAAAGAAGACTGTTCTCAGCGCCTTTGGACGCCCTAAAAAAGGCGGAATAATCTCTATTATCCTTGACAGCGGTGACAGATTGATAGGTGTTAAACTGACACAAGGAGAACAGGAAATTGTACTTGGTACGGAGAATGGAAAAGCGATCCGTTTCTCAGAGAACGATGTGCGATGCATGGGGCGTGCGACAAGAGGCGTTAAGGGCATCGGATTAAAAGGTGACGACAAGGTCAAAGGCATTGTCGTCGTTGATAAGAACGCAACACTCTTGACAGTCTGTGAAAATGGATTTGGAAAAAGGACTGATTACAGTGAATATTCAGTCCAGCGCAGAGGCGGTCAGGGAGTCATTAACATCAAGACATCTGAGAGAAATGGTAAGGTTGTCGCCCTAATGAATGTAAGCGATGACAACGAACTCATGATGATGACGGCACAGGGAATGATAATTCGTGCCGCTATTCACACCATAAGATCCATTGGTCGCAATACTCAGGGCGTGACACTTATTTCGTTAAAAGCAAAAGACAAGGTGGTATCTGTCGCACCGGTTATAGGTGTAGATGAAGAAGAGGCAGAAGGAACTGAAACCGATGAAACAGGATCACAACAGCCTGAACAAATGGAATAACGACGGCAAATATGGAGTGCAATCAATATTTATGTCAATATTGAAAGACTATTCATCACGTTAAGACTTCGACACAAATATACAGGTAGGAGCCAACTCCTGTTGGCGACCGTGGTTCGCATACCACGGTGGGTGATATTCGCTCGCCGTCGGGAGACGGCTCCTACCAAACTTTGAATTTCCTATGCATTTAAATATGCTCCATCCTCACGTCTCTTGGCCTCGCATAATTTAAAACTATATGTATTCAGCGTCAGCCGGTTAGGTTTGCTTTCATGCATAATGAATAACTCCCTTCTTATTTTACATCAGCCTTTATAACACTCTGCGTTCTCTGCGTTAAAATAAAAAGCTAAAGGCTTAATACACAAAGATTCAAAATGGAAGTTCCTATATAATTAAGTTACTTTATAGATGTAATGGTTGAAGACATCACCATCTAACGTTCATCTGAATAAAACCCTTGTTTTCTCTATCCTCAGTCGCCTCATTTTCCATTTCGTACTGCAATTTGAGTATGACGTGGTGTGATGGTGATAAATTTATTCCAAGTGCAATCCTGTCCATATCGCCTTCGTCTGTTACAAGATCATCCGGATCAACGGAGTCGAACCTTCCCACAAACTCAATTTGATCAATGTAATTAATATCAGGCAAAAGTTTATATGAAGTCTGGATATAATAACCCTCACGATCAAAATTACCTCCTGCGTTCGTTGATCGCTCTACGTTACTCCTTATATATTCACCCCGCACTTCAAAACCACCCTTACGAAATAATGCATCCACTCCGACAAAGTTCATTCTGTACCTTTCATCATCATCGTACTCACCTGTCGTATAAGAGGCCCCTATCTCCAGATCCGGTAATATTTCAAGGCCCAAACGCCCTCCCAGTGAAACATCATCATTGTTGTCATCAAGGTGCTGCTCCCCTTTCCCTTCGAAACTGGAAAGCCCATTTGTTGCCGCAAGCTCATATTGCAATCTTGTTTTATAGAGGAATGGTATATTCCCGTATAGTTCTAATCCTTCATCAGAATATGTCCCGGGGATTATCTTTATTGACGGATTTGGTCGGTCTATGAGTTTATTGTTCACCGCATTTTCTACTAACCTCTCAATACCAAAAGGATAGTAAAATTTCCCTATTCTGAAAACACATCTATCATTGAATATTTTCCAGTCGAGTGCGCACCTTTCAAACTCATACACATTAAATCCGTCCTCTATTTCAAGTTCTGTGACAAACGACAGGTTCTTTAATATCTGTACTCCCGCCCAAAGTGTTATTTCTGTTTGGTTTGAGATCTTTGACGAATTTTTTTCTGATTCGTCAAGCCCCTCCGCAAATGGTGCCCCAAGACTGATGTTGCCATGAAACTCAGGCCTGAGTAATTTCGTTTCCGGAAATTTAATCGCATCTATATCAAAAAAGAATAGATCTTCTTTTTTACCTGACCCATTTTCATCAGCTTGAGATAAACTCAATGTATTAATCAATAGTAAAACCGCAATGACTGTATTTAGAAGTATTCTACGTAAATTTATCAATCTGTTATCTCTTTACCACTCTCAAAATATGGAAAAACAGTAAGAAGTTTTTGTTCAATTTCCTTTGTCGCGACTTCAAAGTCCTTTAGTCTTGGGCTGACTGCCCCTGCCCCTAGAAAACCAATGCTCCCCAGGGCATTTCCCGCTTCTCTAAACTTATTGAATATCTCCTCATGAAAATCCGTACCATTCAGCTTATCATATCTCCTGACATTCCCCGAAAGTAGTAGAGTATAATATTCGTCAGCGAGACGTAGCCTGACCTTTGCCCTCGTAAACATACGGAGTCCTTCACTGATGTTCCAATAATGTTTTTCTTTTATCGAAAGAAACACAAGATTTGCCATGACCTTTATAACTTTCTGAAGATTATGCTGGGACAGGCTGGTATTTAGCCCTGACCTGAGATCTACAGCAAAAATATTTTTAACATCATCAAGCCTGTCACTAATGATATTGATATCTGTATTAACTCTCTCCCAATCGTCCTGTTTACCATAGAAAATCACTGATTTAAAAACTGCAATTATCGGATCCTCGTTCCTTTTATAACCGTATCCGTCAGAAGAATCCTGGCAGAGAATAACAAACAGGACACAATAAAAGAAAATTATAGAATATTTTTGTTTTAAGAAAATTGGCATAATGCTGAATTAGAACAGGAACAATTAGCAGATTCAATCATAAATATCAGGATGAACAGATGTTATATATTGTGTACAAACAATAAATTCATACTTGACATAAAATTAGCTATTTGTTAGATTAATGAAAATTTTAGAAACAAAACTCCATTAACTTATTATAGAAATGTGTTTGAAAGGAGAGGGAATCAATGGCTACGGGAAAGGTTAAGATTTTTGCCACAACGACTGCTTTTTTTGCTGTTTTTGCTATTATATTTTTCACACTATCAATTGCTTCAATTGGTAAATTCACAGCCCAACAGAAAAGGGTGCACCATATGGAGCAACAAATATTAGCAGGTAAAGCCGAAATATTAAAGGTACCTGAAATGATTGGAAAGCTAAGGGTTTCTGACAAGCAAAAGGGCCAATTGGAAATGCAGGTTGCTGAACTTACAGAGGCAGGTGAAGAATTTGACGAAACAATCGCTGATCTACAAAAAGAGTTGACTATAGTAACTGTAGCTAAGCTTGTACTGGAAGTAGATAAGGCCGGTTACACAAAGAATCTGATTGAAGCGAGACAGGCTGTTGCAGAGTTAAGAGAAGAGATGGCCACCAATGATGGCGGCGTCAGAATTGATGAGCTAGATGAGATCGAAGAGACACTGATCGAATCTTCACATTGAGTAATAACAGGAAACATCACATAAATCTGTAATCGTAGTAATGGAGAAATAATTGGGAAGGAAGGCATTGCTTCTCTTTGGTACAATTTAAGCCTTATCTCATCAGATGGGATAGGGCTTAAATTTTGTAATACCCATGACATTCCAGGTACAACAAGGTCATCATATTTTCCATTTGCAATATCCTCACATAGTACATACCTAAACACATCAATACATTGACACTAAGTCGTGTTTTGCTATAATAACCCATCTTAATCGCACAAATTCAACACATTTAGCATCTGTAATTAAAGAAAATGTTTATCAAAAAATCGAGGAGAGAATTCCTTAAAGATGTAACGGCTATAGGAACCGGGCTCTGTGCTTCATCTCTTTTGTTAAGCAATAATAATTTTCTCAAACCTCTTTACGCAGAAGATAACACTTTATTAAGAGCGAGAGTTATACTTGCAAAAGACAAAAAATTCATAAAAATTAATGGTACGGCGGATGCGCAAGTTATCAGTAAGGCTATTGACAGCGCACTACTGAAAATTACCAGTTCAGAAAAACCGCTAGACGCGTGGAAGAGTCTATTCAACAAAAATGATATAGTGGGCATTAAGCTTAATTGCCTGGCAGGAAGAAGATTTTCACCTCATACGGAAATAGTTGAAGCTATCATCAACGGTATAAAATCTGCCGGAGTGAGAGAAAGTAATATAGTCGTATTCGAACGATTCAATAGGGAGTTGCAAAATGCTGGATTTAACATTCGAAGACGCAGAAATGGTTTCAGGTGTTTTGGCACAGACGATCTTCCGTCAGGAGGGTATGACTCAAAACCACTGATCATAGGTAGTGTAGGAAGTTGTTTCAGCAAGATAGCGTCATCACTGTGCACCGCGATAGTAAATGTACCGGTGCTGAAAGACCATGACCTCGCAGGTGTATCAATAGGGATGAAAAATTTCTTTGGTATTATACACAATCCAAACAAATACCATGATAGTAACTGTAATCCTTATGTTGCAGATCTAAACAGTCACCCCTTTATAAAAGACAAATTAAGATTAATTGTTTGTGATGCTCTAAAAGCACAATACCACGGAGGCCCAGCATTTAAGCCGCAATGGGCATGGGATTTCAAGGGAATGTTGATTGGAACCGACCCTGTGGCCCTGGATCGTGTAGGGGCACAGATTATCGAAAAGAAGAGAAAAGAGGTAAACTTGCCATCTCTGATGGAGGCCGGTAGAGAACCAAAGTATATTCATACGGCAGCAAGTTTAGGCCTGGGAGTTGACGATCCTTCGTTGATTGATGTCATAACAGTATAATAGAAAGGCTATCATTAATGTATAAAAACTTATTAGTTACCGGTGGATCTGGTTTTATCGGAGCAAACTTTATCCGTTACCTGCTTGAGGAGTCTGATTTCTCAGGAAGGATAATTAATGTTGACAGTCTAACCTACGCTGGAAACCCTGACAACCTGAGCATAGTAGAGGAAAACTTTCCGGACAGATATCAATTTGAAAAGGTTGATGTATGTGACAAGGAGGAAGTTGCAAAAATTTTTAATAAATATCAGATTGATAGTGTTTGCCACTTTGCAGCAGAATCTCATGTCGACAGGTCTATTGTAAAGCCTGACACATTTATTCAAACCAACATAATCGGTACCTTTAATCTGTTAGAGATTGCCAGAAACCTGATGGATAATATTAAGCTCTTTCACCATGTCAGCACAGATGAGGTTTTTGGCAGTTTAGGCAGAGAGGGATTTTTTACGGAAGAGACACCTTATAAACCAAATAGTCCATACGCTTCATCCAAGGCATCTTCTGACCACCTTGTGAGAGCGTACTATAAGACCTATAACCTGCCCATTACAATATCAAACTGTTCTAATAACTACGGCCCATTCCAGTTTCCTGAAAAAATGATACCATTGATGATCCTTAAAGCCATTGAGGGTGAATCACTGCCTGTTTATGGTGATGGTTTGCATATCAGAGACTGGTTGTACGTCAGAGATCACTGTACGGCAGTCTGGATGATTATGAAGAGTGGAAATCACGGCGAGACTTATAATATAGGTGGCAATAATGAACTGGAAAACTTGAAACTTGTGGAAACAATTTGTGAGATACTGGATGCTCACAAGAAGTTGCCGAATCATCGTCCACGGAAAGAGTTGATTATGTTTGTAAAAGATAGACCCGGTCATGACAGAAGGTACGCAATAGATTTCAGCAAATTGAACAATACCTTAGGTTGGTCTCCGGAAGAATCGTTTGAGTCCGGTATAAAAAAAACCATTCAATGGTATCTGGGAAATACAAATTGGACAGACAGGGTAAAGAGTGGTGAATACTTATCATGGGTAAAAGCACACTACGGTATTTAGTACTTGAAATCTACAAAGGGATCTGCAGAATAAGGGTTCGCGAAAAACAACTTTACAATCTGCCGCGCTCAGGTTTAGGTCAAATTTGGTCGATATGATCTGGTTGAACCGCAAGCGTAGCCTAAGTAAAATTTTGACAAATATGGAGACTTAGAAATTGTCTATTAAATATACGAAAACCGAGCTTCCCGGCGTATTGCTGATTGAGCCTGGAGTTTTTAAAGATTCCCGGGGCTTTTTCATGGAAACCTTCCATCAGAAGAAATATGCCGAAGCTGGCATTGATCATGCCTTTATCCAGGATAACTACTCACATTCAACACGAGGAACACTAAGAGGACTACACTACCAGTTGGACTTTCCACAAGGCAAATTAGTTTATGTTATCACAGGAGAAATTTATGATGTTGCCGTAGACATACGACGAGGATCTCCTGGATTTGGCAAATGGATAGGAGAATATCTCTCTGACAAAAACAGACGACAGATTTTTGTTCCTGAAGGGTTTGCCCATGGTTTCTGTGTGATCAGTGAAACTGCAGATGTATTATATAAAACAACGGACTTGTATAACCCGGATGATGAATATGGCGTGTTATGGTCAGATCCTGCGATTGGAATAGACTGGCCGATTGGAATGCCAATTGTATCAGACAAAGACAAACAGTTTTCCAGATTAAACGATATACAGGAAGCGCATCTTCCAATTTATAAGTAAAACCATTTTGTGCTATAACAAAAGCTGTAGAGTATTTGAGGTGTTTTTATGTTAAAGTCTAACCGTTACCGATCTGACCAAAAAAAAATCATATCACTGAATGAACTTGCTGTTAAATACCGCAAGCAGAACAATTTTAAGGATGCTTATGAAATTTGCAAACAATTATATGACCTGGATCCTGCACCTGATATTATGAGGCAAAGCGTCAACCTCGGCATAGAGCATATGAGATACCATCTTATATTTGGTGAAATTCTCTACTTAGAACACCACTTCAAACAGGCCATGAAAGTCCTGAACAGTTTAAAACCTCTTGGCCATGCGCTGTCTGAGAAATATCTAATACTAGCAAAAATACACTTAATAAATAATGATTGCATAAAAGCACTTGAAGAATATGATGAGATGATTACAACATGTAAACATCGATTTACAACAATATTGGATGGATTATTAGATGTAATGAAGAAGGATCCTTTTATCGAACGTTCTTATAAGCTTATATTCCGATTATATAAAACAAGAGGAGTGGAATCTGAAGCAATTGCCGGGTTGGGACGTAAACTTAAAAAAGAAAACTACCAGCAGCAGCATCTTGTCTGCCTTTTTGGACTTATCTTCCACTATTTGGGAGAAACCTCACGCGCGATCTTACTTTTTACTAAATATCAAACACATAGTCCAAAAGACGTAAAACCATTTTTTTTTAAAGGTAATATATTCCTGGAAACAGGCAGATTCCAAGAATCAATCGACCAATACATCCGTGTTATTGAATTAATTCCATCTAGAAAAACAGATGTAATTTCGACCATAGAAGAAATATCTAAGAGAGAGAAAGTTGATAGTACTGTCATTAATTTCCTTGTAGATCTTTATATTGAAGAAGGCAAACTGAAACAAGCAGAACAGAAACTTGATTATTTACTCGAAATGGCTCCTAATGATTCTCAAAACCGGAAGAAGATGGAACAGGTTTTAGTTAAAACTGTTGAAAATTATTTCCTTAATGACCAGGTTATACCCTGCATGTCAACGCTTGAAAAGCTGATAGAACTTAGACCGGAAAACAAGAAATACCAGATGGAAATGAAGAATATCCAGGGTTTAATTACTAATCGAAAGATTCAGGAATACGAGAAAAGATTAAAGTCTGATAATCTTATAGCAGAAGAAGCGGACAACATTCACTTTAGTTTGGCAAAGCTTTATGTTGATTCCGGTATAAAAGAAGAGAAGGCAATCTCTCTTTTACAAAAAGTTGCTAAATCAAACTCCGGTAAAAAGGCTGAAGCGCTTTTTTGGGTAGGTTTGAAATTCCTCTCTAAAGGTTATTATGATATTGCTGACGATAACTTCAATAACTTATTAACATTGTCATTACCGGATAAAGAGATTTTGAGCTATTTATACCAAATAGCTATCGCATACGAAAAAAAGGATTTACACGATAAGGCAAAGTTTTTTTATGCGAAAATCATCTCTATAGATATGCAGTACAAGGATGTGTCCGAACGTCTTCAAAAAATACCTGCTATTGTCAAACCGACAACAGGTGGTGCCATAATGACTAATTTAAATATGAAATTCGAGAATATTGAGAAGATGAGTGATGGCGACATCTGGGTTTCCTACAAGGCTGTAGATAAATTACTCAAACGCAAGGTAGTTATTATGATAACCAAGGAGGACTTCAGGTTCGATCCGGAGGCAATCGACCGTCTAATAACTGAAACGAAATATCTCAGTAGGTCACAACATAAAGGTATAGTTAAAATATATGATGTAAACATAGATATACTTCTTTATATTATCATGGAGCATATTGACGGTGAAAGTATCAGGTCTATTGCAAAGAAAAAAGCTTTTCCCATAAGAGACGTCTTAAGGATTGCCATTGACACCTGCAATGCCATCAGATGTGTACATGAGGAAGGAATCATTCATAGAGATTTAAGGCCAGACAATATTAGACTAACAAAAGATAACACTGTAAAAATTTCCGGATTTGGATTGGCACACATTACCAACATTCCAATGTCAAAGAAAGCAGACCAAAGAGCTGAAACACTTTATTATAAATCGCCAGAGCAGATAAGAGGAATAGAAAAAGAAATTGATGAAAGGAGTGACATTTATTCGCTGGGAATCACATTTTATGAAATGCTTACCGGACACGTACCTTTTTACAAAGGAGACATTGCATATAAGCACTTAAACGAACCTCCAAAGTCTATGATTCTATTAAACTGCGATGTACCCAACTGGTTAGACAAAATAATCCTGAAATGTCTGGAAAAGAACCCTGCTGACCGACACCAGAGAGTTAACCATCTACAGAAAGTCCTGGAAACTTATTCAAAATTTTATTACTCAGACTAGTCTGAAACCGCTCACATTTCACCCTTAATATAAGGGTATGCGAAAATTATTAACCCTAAGACGGTTTTTCAATTCTATATTTTTTTATACGATATCTCAACTTGTCACGACTAAGCCCTAACAAACGCGCCGCCATACTCTGATTCCATGAACATTCAAATAGTGTTTCTGAAATCATCTCTTTTTCCATTTCAAGAATAGATTTAGTTTTTTCAGGTACCGTGGCGGATCTATCAAGAATAACTTTTTTCCTATTTAGAATTTCATCCGATAGATCGCTGGTACTAATAATATCGTCTTCCGCTAGGACGACTGCTCTTTCAACAATATTTTCTAATTCTCTTATATTACCGGGATAGTCATAGCCTATTAAAGCCTCCATACACTCCTTGTCAAACTTACGTGTTGGCTTACTCAACTCCTTACCGTATTTTTCAAGAAAAAATTCTGCGAATGCGGCTATATCTTCTCTGCGCTCTCTCAATGGTGGCAGATGAAAAACAATGACTTTAAGGCGGTAATAAAGATCTCTTCTGAATAAATTCTGCTCTACCGCATTTTCTAAATTGCTGTTTGTTGCCGCTATTATTCGAATATCAGTTGTCAGGGTCTTTGTACCACCCACGCGTTCAAATGCCTTTTCCTGTAATATTCTTAATAGCTTAGTCTGTATTGATTTGTCTATTTCCCCAATTTCATCTAAAAAAACAGTCCCACTATCAGCAATCTCAAACCGCCCTATTTTTAATTTATCAGCCCCTGTGAATGCTCCTTTTTCGTGTCCAAACAATTCGCTCTCCAGGAGTGTTGGAGACAAAACTGAGCAATTAACTGTAACAAATGGATTATCTTTCCGATTGCTTTGTTCATGAATCGCACGCGCAATTATGCCCTTGCCAGTCCCTGATTCTCCAAGAATCAGTACATTGCTTTTTGCGTCTTTCAACTTATTAATAGACTGTAATATTTTCTTTATTTTTTTATTTTTCCCCATTACCATATCGGCTGAAAACAATTGGGATTTAAGAGCATAATTTGTTCTCTGTAGGTTGTCATAACTTTTTGCATTTGAAACCGATACAGCAGCAAAATTACTCATTATAGTCGCAATTGCAATGTCATCATCGTTAAACGATGTACCGTCGCTCTTATTCAACAACTCAACACAACCGATTGTCTTACCTCTTAAACACAACGGAACACACAGGACACTTTCCGTCTTAAAACCAGTAAGTTTATCAATGTCTGCGAAGTGATGCGGGTTTTTCTTCGCATCAAAAACTACAATTATCTTTCCCGTACTTATACAGTATCCGGCAATTCCCTTTGCTGCCGGAAACCTGATATTTGAGATCACATCAGAAGCAGGTCCAGTTGCATATCGAATAACCAGGTCATCACTCGAATCACATATTAATATAATGGATGCCGCAACAGAATTCGTCAGTTTTGTGGCATGGATTATAACCTGTTCTAATACGTGGTTTAATTCCAGTTTGGAATTAATAATAGCACTCGCCTCAAGAATGTCATGTAAATGATTCTCCTTAAGATTTTTGTTTCTGACAACGTCTGTAACGTTTAAGCTGGTTGTTCCATCCAATTTACGCATAATTTCCTCCAATTATTATAATAGGAAATCATGCTACAAATTTAACACCTAAAAGTCAACTGTTTTTGGGCAAAACTGGGGAATATTACCCATAAACGCCTTTGGTTTGTTTCAAATACTATTGAAGTTGACAAGCATTCTAATTTCTGATAAATTCCACTCTCTATAATGCTATTGGCACTTTATGGTAAGTATCTATCGTGAAAAAGTTTATAAATATTCTCCTCTCTTTGTTAATTACTCACTTCGTATTAATACAACTAGCATCATCTGGCACAGAAAAAACAGAAGATTCTACGATCTCAATAGAAAACCGTCCAAATAGCGATAAGATATCAATCATACCTCTCAGAGGAATGATTGATGGCGGCATTTACAATTCTATCAAAAGAAGAGTTGAAATTGCAGAAGAGAGTGGTTCAAACCTCATAATTTTTGAGATAGACACATTTGGTGGTCAATTAGAAGCCGCCTTCGAGATATCTGAGCATATAAGTAACATTAAGAATACGAAAACAATAGCATTCATTCCCACAAAGGCAATTTCAGCAGGTTCTCTGATTGCGATATCATGTAATGATATATATATGTCTCCTCAGGCGGAATTAGGAGATTGTGAACCGATTGTCCCGTCATCTGAAGGTGGTTACAAAACCGTAGGCGAAAAAATACAAACGGTACTGAGGACTAAGTTCAGAAAATTTGCAGAAAAAAACGGTTATCCTGTTCTGCTTGCAGAGGCTATGGTTACAAAAGAGATAGAAGTGTATCATGTAGCGACAGAAGAGAAGCCTGAAGGATTTTATATTTCAGGTAGAGAACTAAAAGAGATGAATCAAGAGGAAGAAAAGAAATTGAAGTCCAGAAAGTTAATAATTGAAGAGGGAAAGCTGCTCACTATGCATGCAAAAGAGGCTTATGAATACCATTTTGCAAAAGGAATTGTTGAAGATCGTAATAGTTTATTAAAATTACTGAATGTTGAAAATGCTTCACCAGATATATTAGAAACAAACTGGTCTGAAGAAATGGTAAGATTTTTAGGCAAGATTGCACCAATCCTACTCGGCATTGGATTGGCCGCCATATGGATGGAATTTAAAAGCCCTGGCTTTGGTTTGCCTGGAATAATTGGTATTCTTTGCCTTGCCACAGTATTCTTAAACAAGCACGCTGTCGGTCTGGCAGAGACACCTGAAATCCTCATGTTTTTTGCAGGTATTGTTTTGCTTGCTGTAGAAATACTCTTCATACCTGGTTTTGGAATTGCCGGAATACCCGGAATTATCTTAATACTTATAGGCGCAATTTTATCATTTCAAGATTTTACTATCCCAAGAACGCCGTATGATGTTGATATGTTTGTTAAAAATATATTTGCCGTAATGTGTAGTATTATCGGAAGCGGAATTACCATCTTATTACTGTTTAAATTTATGCCGGGTATACCACTCTTCAACCGTCTAGTCTTAACGGCTTCAGAAACCTCTCAAAGCGGTTTTGTTATCCCTCCGCAACCGGCAGGTGAAAGTAGTTTGAAAGGCAGGAGTGGAAAAACATTGACAGTTTTACACCCTACAGGGAAGATTGAAGTGAACGATAACACTCTCGATGTAGTAACAGAAGGAGAATATATCGGAAAAGGCCAAATCGTTGAAATAGTAGACATCAGAGGAAATAGAATAGTCGTGAAGGCGATATAAAGTCAGCTTACTTTAGACGTTGGACACCTTAAATTTTTTATGAGTATATCAGGAATCATAGCATTATATATAATTGGCTTAACTGCGATATCCATAGAGTTATTCATACCGGGGGCTGTTGTCGGGATCTGTGGTGCCGGTTGTGTTATTACAAGTATAATATTTGCATATTTACACGTATCAAACCTGTTAGGTCACATATTACTTGGTATAGGCATTTGCTTTATTCCAATATTTTTTATAACATGGAAGAAATTACTTACAAAGACATTTGCCGTAAACGCTTCGGAAGAGGGTTTCTCTTCATCCAAAAACAGACTGGAAGATTTAATCTCAGCCGAGGGTGTTGCCATTACGACGCTGAGACCATCCGGAACGGTAGTTATCAATGGCAGCAAAGTAGATGTTGTCTCAGAAGGTGAAATGATATCAAAAAACACGAAGATTAAAGTAATAGACGTAAAGGGAAACAGAATAGTTGTAAAACCCGTAAAAACATAAAAATACCGAAGGAGATTAAAAATGACTAAT
Source organism: Candidatus Scalindua sp. (assembly GCA_021777035.1). GTDB lineage: Bacteria > Planctomycetota > Brocadiia > Brocadiales > Scalinduaceae > Scalindua. The sequence goes on from JAIQZR010000162.1 coordinate 17,831, forward strand.
ATAAACATACCTTTACTTGTTGCTTCCAAGGAAGCGTTGACAATCGGAATTGTCATCGGTGCCATATTCCTAATCCTGTTCCTACTCCTCATCTTTAAATATGGGTGGTTGTATATTCAGGCATTATCGTCCGGGGCAAATGTTGCGCTTTTACAATTAGTCGGAATGACTTTCAGACGCGTTAACGCAAGGATTATTGTTGATTCACGCATTATGGCTAAAAAGGCCGGTCTAGACTACGACACCCCACAACTCGAAGCACATTATCTGGCAAGGGGTAACGTACCTAACGTTATCAGGGCATTAATAGCGGCTGACAAAGCAAAGATTGATCTTGGCTTTGATATGGCTTGTGCGATAGATCTGGCTGGCAGGGATGTTCTCGATGCGGTAAAAACAAGCGTTAATCCAAAGGTAATTGATTGTCCTGATCCCACTAAGGGAAGACAAACTATTGATGCGGTTGCAATGGACGGTATCCAGCTAAAGGCAAAAGCCAGAGTAACGGTTAGGGCAAACATTGAACGTCTGGTCGGTGGCGCTACAGAAGAGACTATCATAGCACGTGTCGGTGAGGGCATAGTAACTACAATTGGTTCAGCAGAAACGCACAAAAAGGTCTTGGAGAACCCTGATTCCATATCAAAAAGAGTATTAGAAAAAGGACTTGATTCCGGTACCGCTTTTGAGATATTATCTATCGATATTGCCGACATTGATGTGGGCGAAAACATAGGTGCCAAACTTCAATCAGCACAGGCTGAGGCCGATAAAAGAGTGGCGCAGGCTGAGGCGGAAAAACGTAGAGCGATGGCTGTGGCGAGAGAGCAGGAGATGTCAGCAATGGTAATGGAAAATAGAGCAAAAGTAGTTCTGGCAGAAGCGGAAATTCCTAAAGCAATATCTCAGGCATTCAGAGAGGGCAACCTTGGTATAATGGACTATTATCACCTTAAAAATATTCAGGCAGACACAGAGATGAGAACGTCTATTTCTAAGACAAGCGAAGGAGGCCCAAAAACATAGTCAGCAAGTTAAGCCTTCGGCAAATTTTTTTGCCTTCATGATGTCTGTTAAAAAATGTCGGGTAACCTGCCCGAATATGTACAGGCCGGGAAACCCGACCTACGAGTAAAAAAATATAATATTTTGTATGGCGGGTTTCCCCGCCTGAATAGCGAAGTCGGGCAGGTTACCCGCCGACTTTGAATTTCCTATACACTAAAATAAGTGCCTACCTGTCCGCCAGTTTGTTAGGCGGGAAGTGTGAAGTGAACTACCCGTCCGAACGGCATGGCCGGGCGGGAAGTATCTAAAGTTAGAAAAGAAAGCATAGGGTGGATTCCTCTCGAAAGAGAGGCCGGCCAGAGGGAACAAACGTAAAATGGAACAGTTAGTCTGGGCAATAATACTGATTGTCATCATAATATTTACTGCTCTTAAAAATAGAGCCAGAAACCGACCGAACACTAATATTGACAGTACAAGTAAAACCGATCAAAAAGCTGAGAGAAAAACCGATAGGCTTTCCACATACATGGAAGAGTTACTTGGTATTGATAAAGTTGAGGCTACACCACAGAGAAGGATAAGGAGAGAAACTCCAAAGCCGTTACAAGAAAGAGTTGTACAAAGAGAAGAACCTGAGATAAAAAATGAAGCCGATCCCTTGGGATCACCATTAGTAAAGGATTTTAGCGAGAAATGGACATCACCTCTTCCGGAAGGAAATGAAATTTGCCATGCAAAATTTCCATGGGGTACGTTAATGAAGAGAGATATTCCAAATGCTATAATTTTATCAGAGATAATTGGCCCTCCAATTTCAAAAAGAAAGGGGCATAGATTATTTTGATCCGGCGTCATCCTGTTAGGTTTTCGCAAGTAACACGTAGGGCAATCCTTCAGGTTTGCTTTCGAGAGGATTCCGGCATTGGAGTCCTCTCGAAAGAGAGGAATATCGGTAGACAAGAAACACATAAAGATATAATTTTGGTAGCCAGAGTGGCGGAATTGGCAGACGCGCCGGACTCAAAATCCGGTCCCCGCAAGGGGGTGTGGGTTCAACTCCCACCTCTGGCACCAAAA
>JAIQZR010000163.1 GCA_021777035.1 Candidatus Scalindua sp.
CAAAACCATTGAGATTAGACCACATAACACTATACCAAAGTGGAACTATACACTTATACCAAACGGTCGATACGTATCGACTAATTAATTGTTGAGAATTTTGACCTCAAGATTGTAAAGTTATTTTTTCGCGTACCCTTAACATTGAATTTGTTGACTTCTTCTTTGTTTCTTATTAATTCATATCCTTCTAATAATTTATAATAAACACACTTTACAACTCTAACTTCTTCTTCGTACGACCAGCAAATTGGCTTGTGTAAAAATGCTCTCTGAAGACCTTCAAAGTCATCTTTTGGAAAATGTTCTGTTTTTTCATGAAAAAAAGAATTTGCAGTCTCAGACATTAAGTCAGTGTTTGGCTTTGTCTGTGTGTATATGACATTACCCAAATGAACCGGGATAAAATTAGTTTCTTCGTTTGTAAAACCAGCACCATTAACGTCAATGCCTATAACAATTCCGGTATGTTCTTGTCCATAATGTGCCCACATTAAAAATATTTCCTCCTGCCCCTTCAAATAACTATACTCAGAAATCAATATTTCTTATGATAATTCTGAATTTTTTCTGAGTTGACATAAGTCCTTCTTAAGAGATATTATTTGTTTGTAAATGATTTGGATTTTCTGCCAATTAGCAAATAAAACCTTTATGCCGTAGTTCATCATCCTTAGCTTTTTTTGCCACCTGGACAGTACTTAAAACAAAATCTATGAATCTTTCGTCTAGCGGATCAAGACGTAATACTATTTTCCTTTGTGGCAATTCAAAGTCTCTCTTGTTGTCAATAATTATACAAACACCATCATTCCATTCTTCCATAATCTCATCAGAAAATCCTTCTATTTCTCCGGCCATTTCTACCTCTTCCGCTACTTCATCTTGTGTCACATCAACTTCGTTTCCATAACCGATCTGTTTAATGCTTTCGTTTTGTAGAAATTTCAGGAGTAAATATTCATCACTACTTAAATAGTCAAGATACATCTCATATGTCTCTTGTCCCAACACATCTCTATCAATTATCTCAACAAAACGACCAAATGCCATGATATCAGAAGAAGACGGCCTGCCCCAAAGGATAGTACAATCATTCTCTGCTGCCCAATTCATCAATTTTTCTTGTAGATCCTGATTATCAAACTGGGCAAATATTGTGTATGCATGTAACGGTATTTGATTACTTATATTTTTCATTTGTTGCACTTCCTCGTTGAATTCAGCATATTATTATTCTTGATGTACTCGCTAAAAGTCAGAAAACTATTTTCTGACTTTTAATTATAATACAATATACAGACGACAGGGTTGTGTCGTGATAGGATTTTATTATTTAAAACACCTTTAAGTATTCAGTAATTTCCCCTTTATTTCTTTCTTAAGGCATTTAGGTTCAATAACATGCACATAAGGAATCCAGTGGAGAATTGTATAATTACCTCTTTGTATTGAGAAATTTTTGTTTTTATTCTTAAAGAGCCGTCCTTGCTCTCTTTTTTAATCTTCTGCAATGGGAAATATACTCGTTGTTTGAAATACCTTGCTAACCAGAATTCGATATTCTCTGTTTTATGAGCAAAAGACTCAAGCTTTCTGTTAATGACGGTATCTTAACTACTTCACCAAGTTTCTGCAAATGCATGTTTTTTGTCATACTAAATTTCTAATTGCAATAAAAATCCTTTCGATTTCACTTTTCATTTATTCTATGCTGTTCTTCAATCAGTTGAATTTCTCGTTCCAGTTCCGCTTTCAACTCGTCCTCCGTAGGAAGAACCAGCCGATACTTTGAGGCAAAAAGCTGTTCACTGTCCTTTAGAACGGAATACCTGACAACAGTATCTTCTTTATCACTACAAAGGATTATGCCAATAGTTGGGTTGTCATCCCCACCCCGCTTCAGATCATCAAACATACGGACATACATATCAATCTGTCCGATATCCTGATGAGTTAATTTGCCGGTTTTTAAATCTATAATCACAAATTCTAAATATGAGACCGGCTTAATTGGCGACACAGTGTGTAGCCTTTTTGATCATTCTATGCCTTTCCCAATTTTTCGTTTCCGCCATCACATTGGGAGAGAGCTTTGTGATCTGCTCAATATTTCTATCAATTAAATTGGATGCCTGCATTTTTTGTTTGTCCATCATGATATGATCCTCTATTTTAGATGTTCTATCTCTTTTAGTTCTTCTATCAATTGTTCTTCACTTGGAAGGTAAAGTTTATAATTACTTGCCATTATTGTGGTATTCTCTTCCGGCAAAGCAAAATTAACCATGGTATTATTTTTGTCCGCACAAAGCAAAACTCCAATTGTTGGGTGTCATGTCTTGAATAGTGAATTAATTTTTTTGTACATTCTTTTTATTTGTGATTCTTTCCTTAGCTTCCGTTTTATATTGCTTACTTGTTTGCTGACGGAAGAATAACTAAGATTGAATATTTTTGCAATCTCATAATTCCTGTATAGCCCCGTATTCCATAATACATATATCAGTATGTCACGTTTCTCTTTTTCCAAGCCACTTATCCTTTTCGGATTAATAAGATCACTGATATTGCACTCCATGACAGATGCAGCCTTTCTTATTATTGTGTTCAAATCATCCTCTCTTAAAACCAGGCGTTTTTGAGGAATTTCAACGTCCAGCTTCTTTTTTGATAAATATTTAGACTTAATATGTTCGCAATACTCTTTACTCCCGAAAAGCGAACCATGTCGCAAATCTTCCCATATCCTCTTCTCCTCTTTAGAATAATTTTGAACTATTTCCTTATATCTCCTGTTTTTATCTTTTCCTGAAATTTGAGAAAGAAGAACATCTGTCCTTACCCATTCAGGAGATGGTTATTCATAAGCGTATATTTTATAGCTACTCCATTGGTAATCTACCAATCGTCTTACAATCCCTGCCCGTAATGGACTCCGATGAATATAACAAAAAAGTAACAAAAGATATTTATCATTTTCAATGAGAAATGATTTGAACCGGCCCTGAAATAAATGTCCAACGCGGCGATGCCTTATGTTAAATCGTCGTGTATAGGTAACTCCTAACCACTGTATGCTTTTAACACCATTTTTGACATTTCCTCTTGATTTTGTTAATTACTTGAGTATTATGATCCTCGGATTATCTCCAATATTTCGTGACATACATATATGCCATGAGATTTATAGAATAAACATATAAATTAAGGTTAGGTGTAAAAAAGGCAAATCAACGGTATAATTAAGCAAGAAGAGGTGTCGATATGATTCGTACAATAGAAGCAATAATTGATCAAAAAGGCCACATTAGTTTGTCAGTACCAGTAAAACTGCCATCATCCCGTAGGGCATTAGTAACGATATTGGAGGAAAAACCATTAATCCATGTTAATGAAGAGGCTATATTAAGCGAAGCAGCTCTTGCAGAAGATTGGAGCCGTCCAGAGGAGGATGAGGCATGGCAGCACCTTCAAGAGGCTCAGTAGTATTAATACCTTTCCCATTTTCTGATTTATCACAATCAAAGTTACGTCCATCTGTAGTTTTAGCGCCATCTGGAAAAGGAGATTGGATTCTATGCCAAGTTACAAGTAAACGATATATTGACCCAAAAGCTGTTGAACTATCAAATCGTGATTTCCAAACAGGCTCTTTACGAGATACCAGTTTTGCACGCCCTGGAAAACTTCTTACCGCAAACGACAGTTTAATAATTCCAGAAGTAGGTAAATTGAAAGGTAATATATTTAACTCAATTATTACGTCAGTTATAGATATATTAAAAAAAGACTGATTAGCAAAACTACACCTGGTCAATCGGTTCAACTAGCCTATCGAGAAATGACCTTTTTTACCGGAACGGGGGTTGATATCAATGGTTTTTATTTTATTAATCTGATTTGTAAAATGAATAAAAAGAAATCATAATATATCGTAAACCTGAAACTGTTGATGAAACGTTATAGAAATACATTTTTTACCTTTAGGTACTTTCCATCCTCGCCAGAATGAGTGTCGGGCTGGCGAACGGCCTGGCCGGGCGGCTAGTTCACTTAAGGCACTTCAAAACAAGCTTGTCTTCGGCTATGCTATCCAAATAATAAAAATGTATGTGATGAAATGGGAATTGATAAATTATAGTTTTTGAAACGGGTTTGTCATCCTAATCACTAATCAAGACCTGACCCCAGTCATTCAGCCCTCTGACCAACAACCTGGAAGTCCCGGAACCCATACAGAGTAACCTTCTCCTGTCTTCTTAATGTTTGCTTTGCGTCTGGGCTGATTATTATTGACAATCGTCAATTGACGGGTTACCATCCTGAGATGGTCAAAAGTTTCAAACATAGAGGGTTGAAAAAATTCTTTACAGATGGTAGCCCTCAACGATTACCACGTGACATGCTTGAGAGGATCAGCTTAATTCTCGCAAGGTTAAATACGGCTGAAACAATTGATGCAATGGATATTCATTCTTACAATCTGCACGAATTAAAAGGCAATAGAAAAGGAACCTGGAGTGTTACCGTCAGGGCAAACTGGCGAATTACTTTTCAGTTTGAAAATGGCGACGCTCTTGATGTGAATTTTGAAGATTATCATTAAGGGGAGGAAATAAAGATGAAGAAAGCACATATGAAAAACCCGCCACATCCCGGTTTGGGGGTACGGGTAGATTGTCTGGAACCATATAATTTAAGTATTACTGAAGGGGCAAAAATTCTAGGGGTTAGCAGGCAGGCATTAAGCATGCTGATTAATAAAAAGACAGATTTATCCTGGGACATGGCAATTCGTATTTCCAAGGCATTTGGAGGAACGCCTGACGGGTGGATGGGATTACAGTTTCAGTATGATGCAGCGCAAGCCGAGGAACGCGCCAAACAGATCAAAGTAAAACCTTATAACGGGACACTCGAGCCTGTATATCAATAGGTTTTAGTTTGTATTGCTGCTTTATTTACTACTCTTGTACTTATACTCCAGACTTATCAGAGGAATCCGTTCGCCAGCCCCCGTCCGTAGGGTGCTAATTGAATGACATTGGGTCCGTACCGGCAGGGGCTGGCACGAATTGATATTTTATAGAAACAATACTGACCTCAAGAAACTCAGTTTTTTAATCTCTTTTTAACATATATAGCCAAGCAGATCAGGTTTTCGAAATTTGTGTATTAAAAAGTTGAAAATTATCAGTTAAAAGAGTGCGTAGTTCACCCTTGTATTTACCAATATCTTCAAAAAAACCTAAGCACTTATCTTTAAACTCTTCATAAGTTTCATAGTATTTGTTATATAACGTTTTTTTGTAAAAAAACATCCAAAGTCTTTCAATCAAATTCAAATTCGGTGAATACGAAGGTAAGAATTCAATATGCATTCGACTCGTTTCAAGGTATTGTGTCACTAATTTTGCATGATAGTATCTCGCATTATCTGCTATTATGTAAATATTATTTGCTTTATCATATCTTGACTCTATCTCTTGCAAAAGCTTTATGGTTGATTGGGCATTTATGCTTTCATCCTCCCTGATTACTATGTCATAACCCTCGGCATCTAACGCTCCATTTAGATTTATTCGTTTGCGGCCTGTATTAGACTTTAATTCTTTCTTTGTAATTACTCACCGTAATTTCAGACCACAATAATGTCAGTTTGCAAAATCAGGTAATTTTCCTTGAAATAGTAAATCTAGAGCCATGCTTGTGTTTAGACCTTGTTTTCGACAAGTCGACAAATAGCTTCGCACACGGCAAAATATTTCAGCTCCATCCACAGAACGGAAACAACCAGATATTTTCTGTTGAACTTTTGTCATTCTGATATCGTTTTCACCTAAATTATTTGTAAAGGGAACTATTTTGTTGTCTAGAAACCTGAGAACATCATCCTCAAAATCTCTTAACCGTTCTAAAAGATTTCTCGCTTTCGATCTTTTCATTCGCCCTCTCTTTCCTTTTCGTTGTGTTTCATCAGGAGGCGGACATTCAACCTCAGCTTTCGTCAATATCTTCCTATACTTGTATCGGTATTTTTTTGACTCAGCGCTCTCTAGCTGCCCACCGGCATCATTCACTGCATGATTCATATTCTCAAGCAGTGCCTTCATACCCTTAGCCCATTTCTGGTTATCCTGCTCCCACGCTCTTGTCAACTCTCTTAAGTGATGTGCATTGCATAATGAATGAGCACACTCATAGGTATAGTATGGTTTCCAATGGTCATGACAGAGAATTCCTGTAAATTTGGGTAATATGCCAATGGTTTCTGTCGCAACTGCACCTCGTTTTTCATGAGGAAAAAAATATGTCCATAAGTCATTTGACGTGCAATGTAACCAGTACCTATCACCACCAATATTAATGCTTGTTTCGTCTACATGCATCAGCGCTGACTCTGCCAGTTTCGATTTGACTTTCTCTTCAAAGATCCCTAATAAATCATAAGCTTCTCGATTGAAATTGTAAATCGAACCACTGCTAATAGGAATTTGCAGTTGCTCTTTAAAATAATCTTGTACTCTGTTATAAGGAATTAATTGAAACTGTGACATATAAACTGAATGCGCTTTCACACTCCTGCCATACTGTACTGCCTTTGTAACTTCCTTCGGAAACGGTGCTACAAATCGATTTCCTTTACTATCTTCAAGAATCTGTGCCCGATATTCAGTTACCACTCGTGAAATATCAATATCAAATACCTGCCGTGATTCATAACCCATTTCTCTGTATCTTTCCAGCGGGAGTTTTCTCCGGTCAAGCTTGATGTCTTCAATCTTATCTGGATCATCAACTCTCTGGAGGGTTACACCTACACGGCCTTTTTGTCAGCCTGCTTTTTTACCTCCCTTCGCCTTGCGTACTTTCTTGCGATTTGGATCACTTGATGGTGGCTTGCTACTATTACTGCTGTTCAAGTTTAAGCTATTAGCCAACAAGGTTACAAGTAGTACCAAAAGCTCAACCATAGACCGCATGGTTGGCGATAATTCTTTCTCTTCAACTAGAAGAGTTTTTACTTTTTTGAGTGTTGCATCAATATCAATGTTCTGTATCGTCAATGGAAAACACCTGAATAAATAGCTTTGAATTATAAATCACAGCTATTATATCACATGTTTTTTAATCCAAATTTTAAGCGTTGTAGCTGACACTAAAGCACTAAAAATAATTTAAGGTGGAGCGATGCTTATTACGCACAAATAAGTGCCTGGGAGAGCCAGGGTGACTCACTACCAGCCCTATACAAAGAACGTTTCACAAACAACAAAAACCGTAAATTCGACACAAAACCCTGTCAAGTAAAATTCAAACTCTTTTCAATATTTTTTCTCTGAATAGTTACCTTTCTTTTTGCCTTTTTCTATCCAGCAATATGCTGGCATTGAGTTGTGCTGAGGGTGTACTCCATCCATAAAAAGTATCTTGTCCCCTGCTGACTTCTCTTCTTTTAACCGTCTGTACTTTTCTATAAACTCTTCTTGTTTCTTTCTATCCGGCTTGCCTGGTATTTTCGTAGTCTTTTTGTATACAAAGCCTAATCTTTTAAGAGTATCCACCATGCCTTTGGGTGTGTACTCTACGTTGAATGTCTCCTTAACATAGTCAACAATTTCTTTTGAAGCTCCATACGAGTTTTGCTTAACGTTCTCTTTTAACTGCTCTTCTTGCTCTTTTGAAAGCTTTGCGCACGGCCAGTATAATTATCGTTGAGAAGACTATCTATTCCATCGCATTCGTATCTCTTCAGATAGTTTCGAATAGTTTGATCGTCTAATAGCAAATATTCAGATACCTTGTCAAAGCTTAAACCTGAATCAATAAGCAGCACTGCTTTGATTCGGTCTGCTGCTCGCCTGTCACGTGCTAGCTTGTGGACTCTTTTTAATTCGGCCCTTTGGTATACTGTCAGTGGCTGTCTCATACTTGACTTTATAACAC